>CAZWMX010000064.1:0-13309 GCA_964635205.1 uncultured Acidimicrobiaceae bacterium
GATGCCCTCGACAACCGCTTCCGCGACTTCGTCCACGTCGATCGCCAGTCCCTCGACCCAGCTGCGCATCTCGTCCGTGTGGCCGGCAAACGCGTCGAGCATCGGAGTGTCGACGAACATCGGACACAAACACGACACACCGATTCCCCGGCTCCCATAAGTGACAGAGAGCCATTCGGCGAGAGCGACCGCAGCATGTTTCGTCACCGAATACGGCGCGGCGCCGATGTTCGTGAGCAGACCCGCCGCCGATGCGGTTGTGACGATGTACCCCTCACCGCGTTCGAGCATTCCGGGGAGGGCATGGCGAGTGGCATAGACGTGCGCCATGACGTTGACATCCCACGTCCGTTGCCAGTCATCATTCGAGACATCGACGGAGCCGTCCGTCGGGATGCCCGCGTTGAGACAGAGAATGTCTATGCGCCCGTGTCTCTCCTCGACCTCACGGATCATCGCAGCGGTGGCGTCCTCATCGGTGACATCGAGTGTGAATGCCTCGCCGTTGATGTCGTCCGCCGTGGATCGGGCAGCATCACCATCGATGTCGACGACGATGACCTTCTCGGCGCCCTCCTCAGCGAAGCGGCGCGCCATCGCAGCGCCGATTCCACTGCCACCGCCGGTGATGAGCGCGACCCGTCCCTTGATTTCCATGTTCGACCCTTCTCGATGGGAGCATCATCGCAGGTGGTAGTACGGTACTTCTCGAGATACCAGTCGCCTGTTTCCCGTCAAGTGAGAGGATCCCATGCCATTCATCCCCGCAGCAGAACTCGCTGGTCACGTTGGAGAGGAAACCGGTCGCTCGGACTGGTTCACGATCGACCAGGAGAGAATCGACAAGTTCGCCGACGCGACGATGGACCATCAGTGGATTCACGTCGATCCTGACTCCGCAGCGCAGGGTCCCTTCGGCAAGACCATCGCCCACGGGTTCCTCACCCAGTCGCTGCTCAGCTATCTGACGAGCGGCTCGACGCTGCTTCCCGACGGAGCTGTCATGTACATCAACTATGGGTCCGACAAGGTTCGGTTCCTCAACCCTGTGACGGTGGACTCGCGGATTCGCACGGTGTCGGTCCTCAAGGACGTCCGGGAGAAATCACCAGGACAACTACTGATAACGAATTCGGTGACCATCGAGATAGAGGGCGAGGAGAAGCCTGCACTCATCGCCGAGATCCTCACGCTGGCGATCATGGGCCAAGCGGAGTGACGGAGGACGATCCGCAGCCGGCGGTCGTCGACCGTGCGATAGAGCGGCTGCTCACCGACTACCCGCCCGCATCAACCGATCCGAAGGTGTTCTGGGGCGCCCAGTTCGACGCCGGCCTTGCCTGGGTCGACTTTCCCATGGGTGACGGTGGCCTCGGAGTGAGTCCGAGCTTCCGTGAGGTTGTGTCGAGGCGTCTGAACGAAGCCGACGCACCAACCTGGAACACAACAGCGAACCTCCTCGGAATCGGCATGGGTGCCGGCGTCCTCGCAGCCCACGGGACGGATGAACAGCGGAAGCGGTGGCTTCGACCCATGTTCACGATGGACGAGATCTGGTGTCAGATGTTCTCGGAGCCCGGTGCAGGATCGGACGTGGCGAGCCTCGCCACCCGCGCCGTGCGTGACGGCGACGAGTGGATCCTCAACGGTCAGAAAGTGTGGACAACGCTCGCGCATCTCGCAAAGTGGGGGATGATCGTCACCCGAACCGACCCGGATCAGCCGAAGCATCGAGGGATGACCTACTTCATGGTGGACATGGAGGCCGAGGGCGTCGACATTCGACCGTTGTACCAGATCACCGGTGAGGCCGAATTCAACGAAGTGTTCTTCGATGACGTGCGCGTTCCGGACGACCAACGGATCGACGATGTCGGGGCCGGCTGGCGTGTCGCGATGACGACCCTCATGGTCGAGCGCGTGGCGATCGGTGGAAGAACCGTCCCGCGCAACGACGGCGCCATCGGTACTGCGATGTCGACGTGGAGCGAGTCGGGCTCGCGGGATACCGCGACACGGAGAGAGCTTGCGCGCCTATGGGCCGAAGTGGAGGCGATGCGTCTCACGACGCTGCGCGCCACCGAGAACATGCAAGCCGGCGTACCGGGCCCTGAGGGTTCGACAAGCAAGCTCGCCTGGGCGGATCTCAACAAGGAGGTCACGGCGTTCACCGTGGCGATGCAGGGGCTTGACGGTGCGACCATCCCTGAGGGTTACGCGCTCGAGGCTACGACCTACGACACCCGTGAAGTCGAGCGGGTGATGAGCCCCCAACGGGCGTTCCTGAGGGCGAGGGCGAACAGCATCGAGGGCGGCACCTCGGAGATCATGCGGAACATCCTGGGTGAGCGCGTGCTCGGTCTTCCCGGTGAACCTCGCGTTGACAAGGACCTTCCATGGAAGGATGTGCCCCGTGGCTGAGGGCATCACCTTCGCCAGGACCGAAGAACAGGAGATGCTCGGCGCAACGGTTCGCGAGTTCCTCGAGGCGACCGTGGACATGGACTCGATTCGTGATGCATCGCTCACGAACACCGCGATCCATCGTGATGCGTGGAACGGACTCGTGGAGATGGGCCTCATCGGGCTGCACATCCCCGAGGAGTACGGAGGCGCAGGCTATTCGTTCGTCGAGACGGCGATCGTGTTCGAGGAGCTCGGACGGAGGGTGACTCCCGTGCCGCTTCTGTCCTCGCTGCTGGCGAGTTCCGCGATTCTCGCTGCGGGCTCGGATGACCAGAAAGCGCGGCTGTTGCCCCCGATCGCGTCGGGCGACCGCATCGCCACACTTGCGGCGTTCGAGGATGCCCACGACCTGGAACGGTGCGAGACCAGAGCCGAGTCGGCCGGGAACGGCTGGAGCATCTCGGGGGTGAAACGTTACGTGACGGACGCTCCGAACGCCGACGTCTTTGTTGTGGCCGCCGACACCGGGGAGGGAACCGGCCTGTTCATGGTCGATCGATCCGCTTCCGGAGTCTCGGTGGATGCGACACCATCGCTCGATGCAACCCGCCCACTTGGGGAGCTTGTACTTCAAGAAGTGGTCGTCGACGCCGGCGCTCACCTTGGCGGATCACCCGGTCCGGACGCCGTGCGTGCTGCCCTTGATGCAGGCGTTGTGGCGCTTGCCCAGGAACAGGCCGCCGGAGCCCAGCGATGTCTCGAGATGTCGGTTGAGTACGCGAAGAGCCGTCACCAGTTCGGCAGGGCCATCGGATCGTTCCAAGCGGTGAAGCACATGTGCGCCGACATGCTCGTCGCCGCCGAACACGCCAGATCCGCTGCATCCCACGCCGCACGCACGCTCGATGATCCCGAGGAGTCACGGATTTCGGTTCCGCTCGCCAAGTCCGTGTGCTCGGACGCCTATCTCAAGGCGGCAGGAGACACGATCCAGATCTTCGGTGGTATCGGATTCACCTGGGAGCACGACGTCCACCTGTATTTCAAGAGGGCGAAGAGCACGGCGCTTCTTCTTGGCTCGGTGGACTCCTACCGCGACCGACTGGCCGACGCAATAGGGATCTGAAGTAGTCGGTTCACGGTTTACGGTTTACGGTTCACGGTTCACGGTTCACGGTTCTGCGACTGAGAACTGAGGACTGTGAACATGACAGCTGAGCCGACGGCTCAGCTGTCGTAGAACTGATTCGCTTCCGTTGAGCCCTCCAGCGCAAGTGTCGACGACACTCCACCTGAGATCACCTGGGACACCTGGTCGAAATAGCCTGCACCGACTTCGCGTTGGTGGCGGGTTGCGGTGTAACCGGCGCTCTCCATGGCGAACTCGGCCTCCTGGAGCTCGACGTATGCCTCCATGCCCCGCTCCTTGTAGCCGGACGCGAGCTCGAACATCGTTGCGTTGAGCGCGTGGAACCCGGCAAGGGTGATGAACTGGAACCGGTATCCCATGGAACCGAGTTCCTTCTGGAACGTGGCGATGGTCGCATCGTCGAGATGACGTTTCCAGTTGAAGGAGGGCGAGCAGTTGTACGCGAGCATCTTGCCGGGAAACTCCGCATGGATCGCGTTGGCGAATAGCGCGGCCTCCGCCAGGTCGGGTGTCGACGTCTCGCACCAGATCAGATCGGCGTATGGGGCGTACGCGAGTCCCCGGCTGATGGCAGCGTCCAAACTGTTGTCGACCTCGTAGAAACCCTCGGCGGTCCGCTCGCCGGTCACGAATCGGCGGTCGCGTTCGTCGACGTCCGTGGTGAGCAGCGACGCACCGAGCGAGTCCGTTCTCGCGACAACAAGAGTGGGAACACCCATCACGTCTGCAGCAAGCCGTGCAGACTTCAAAGTTCGGACATGCTGGGAGGTCGGCACGAGCACCTTGCCGCCCATGTGGCCACACTTCTTCTCGGAGGAGAGCTGATCTTCGAGATGGACGGCTGCTGCACCCGCACGAATGAACGCCTTGGTGAGTTCGAAGACGTTGAGCGGTCCACCGAAGCCTGATTCGGCGTCGGCGATGATCGGAACCATCCACTCCCGGGTGTCGTCGCCTTCGGACCACTCGATCTCGTCTGCGCGTTGGAGTGCGTTGTTGATGCGCCGTACGAGCTCGGGAGCCGAGTTCGCGGGGTAGAGCGACTGATCCGGATACACGGATCCGGAGAGATTGGCGTCGGCAGCGACCTGCCAGCCCGACAGATAGATGGCCTCCAACCCTGCTCTCACCATCTGGACGGCCTGGCCCCCGCTCATCGCCCCAAGCGCGTTGACGTAGTCCCGTGAGTTGAGTTTCTCCCACAGCGCGGCAGCCATCATCGAGGCGATCGTGTGCTCCTCGATGAATGAGCCCTGGAGCCTGACAACGTCCTGAGCGGAGTAGTCCCGCTCGATCCCTTTCCATCGTGGGTTGGTTTCCCAATCCGTTCTGATGTCTTCCGCTCTCCGTGCGATCGCGCTGTCGTTCGTCATCGTCGCTCCATTGTTCGTGAACCGTGGTCAGGTCTCGAGGATCTCGTATGCCGGAAGGGTCAAGAAATCGGGGAAGTCGACTGCGAGGGCCACCTCGGTGAACAGGTGGCGGGCTTCGTCGAAGCGGGCACCGTCGTACACCTCGTGCCCGAACTCGGCTCTGAGCCTGTCGGATTCCTCGTCGGCGATCTTGTTCACGTAGGCAGGGGTGATCGTGTCGCCTTCGACTGTCGCAGATCCGGAGTGAACCCATTGCCAGATCTGGGAACGTGAGATCTCTGCGGTAGCTGCGTCCTCCATGAGGTTGTAGATCGCGGCCGCGCCCGTGCCGCGGAGCCACGAGGCGATGTACTGGATCGCCACGTCCACGTTCTGGCGTACTCCGCTTTCGGTGATCGTGCCTCCTTCCACGGTGAACGACGTGAGCTCGTGTGGCGACACCGAAACCTCGGGACGCTGCCTGGAGAGCTGGTTCGGAGATTCTCCCAGCACCCTGTCGAAGATCTCTGTGACCAGGGGCACAAGATCGGGATGGGCCACCCAGGTCCCGTCGCAGCCATCGGCTGCTTCGCGTTCCTTGTCCTCGCTGACCTTGGCGAAGGCGATCTTGTTGACCGCTTCGTCCGTCCTGGAGGGGATGAAAGCTGCCATGCCTCCCATTGCGAAGGCGCCACGTTTGTGGCAGGTCTGGACGAGGAGCTCGCTATAGGCGCGCATGAATGGAACGGTCATGCCGATCTGGCCGCGGTCGGGGAGGGCGAACCCTTCGGTTTTGCGGTGTTTCTTGATGACGGAGAAGATGTAGTCCCAGCGACCGGCGTTCAGCCCTGCGGAGTGGTCGCGCAGCTCGTGGAGGATCTCCTCCATCTCGAATGCAGCGGGGATCGTCTCGATGAGTACGGTTGCCTTGATGGTGCCGATCTCGATGCCGAGTTGCTCCTGGGCACGAACGAACACATCGTTCCAGAGCCGCGCCTCGAGATGGCTCTCGAGTTTCGGGAGGTAGAAGTACGGCCCGGATCCGCGTGCAAGCAGCTCTTCGGCGTTGTGGAAGAAGTAGAGCCCGAAGTCGAACAGGGATCCGGACACCGGTTGACCGTCGACCTCGATACCCGCCTCGTCGAGGTGCCAACCGCGGGGGCGCACCATGAGTGTCGCCGGGTTCTCCGAAAGTGAATACGACTTGCCGGTGTCGGCCACAAAGTCGATCTTCCTGCGAATGGCGTCGAACAGGTTGATCTGACCGCCGACCAGGTTCGTCCACGTCGGCGAGTTCGAATCCTCGAAGTCGGCCATGAACACCCTCGCGCCGGAGTTGAGCGCATTGATGACCATCTTGCGGTCGGTTGGGCCGGTGATCTCACAGCGTCTATCCGCCAGATCTTCGGGAACCGACCGAACGCTCCAGTCGTCCCGTCTGATATGAGCGGTCTCTGCAAGGAAGTCGAATCCATCACCGTTGTCGAGCGCCTCCTGGCGGTCGACACGTTTCGCGAGCAGGTCCAGTCGACGGCCATTGAACCTTCGGTGGAGATCCGCAACGAACTCGAGCGCATCGTCGCTCAGAATCGGGTCGAAACCTGAATCGGTGTTGCGCAGAATTCGAATCTCGGGCACGGATGTCCTTTCGTGTGTGGGTGTAGGAAACGCTAAGCTTTGCGTTTCTGCAAACCTATGCGAGGATAAGAACTGCAGTACTTTCGGCAATCGGAGAAGAAGCGACTTTTTCATGGCACAACTTGACCCTCTCGTATTCGGACAACGTGTGCGGCACTACCGCAAGACGGCTGGGATGACCCTCGATGACCTTGGTGCGAAGGTTTCGAAACCTGCACCTTTTCTCTCCCTGCTCGAGAATGGGAAGAAGGAACCGAAGCTCGGTTTGATCAACGACCTATCGGTCGCGTTCGGAATCGACGTGTCTGATCTGCTCTCCGTTGAAGCGCCGTCCCGGCGAGCGGAGCTCGAGGTGGCGATCGAGCGAGCTCAGCGCGATCAGGCGTATCGCGATCTCGGGCTCCCGTATCTCAAACCTACTGCTCGTCTCCCCGACGCTGCCCTCGAGCACATCGTCAGGCTGTACGAGGAGCTGCGCGGTCGGGATGCCGCAGCTCCGTTCACCCGGGATGAGGCGAGGGCGGCGAACGCACAGCTCCGTGCAGAGATGACCGAACGGGGTAACTATTTCGGTGAGATCGAGAAGATCGCCGCTGAGACCGTCGATGCCATCGGTTATGAAGGACGGGGAGCGATGTCCAAGGGTGATCTGAACGCCCTTGCGCGCCACTTCGGCTTCAAGGTGATTCGAACGCCTGAGATCCCGGCGTCGGTGCGATCCGTCACAGATATGCGGAACGGAAAGATCTACGTCCACGGGAGGGACAGCTTCGACTCGAAGCGCGCACGGTCGGTGATCCTGCAGACCCTCGGTCACTTCGCTCTTGGACACGACGATCCCCGGGACTTCTCCGAGTTCCTCAGGCAACGCGTCGAGGCGAACTACTTCGCCGGTGCCGTCTTGCTACCGGAGTCCGCAGCCGTGCCGTTCCTCTCCGAAGCGAAGGCGGAGAGGAACTTGTCTGTGGAGGACTTCAAGGACAGGTTCTTCGTGTCCTATGAGATGGCCGGCCACAGGTTCACAAATCTCGCAACGGAGCACCTCGACCTCGGCACACACTTCGTGCGGTCGGATGACCAGGGCATCATCTGGAAGGCGTACTCGAACAACGGCGTGCCGTTTCCAAAGAACTCTGTCGGCGCGATCGAAGGCCAGCGCCTGTGCAGGGAGTGGGGCACCCGCCAGGCGTTCGTGTCGGAAGCTCGTTTCACCATCCACTATCAGTACACGGACACGAGTTCCGGGACCTATTGGTGTGCGACGTTCGTCGAGACGGAGAACGACGCACCCAGAGCGATAACGGTCGGTGCTCGTTTCGAGGATGCGAAGTGGTTCCGAGGGTGGAACACCGATCGCCGATCCGTCTCGCAATGTCCCGATGGCGACTGCTGCCGGACCGTGAGCGAGGAGATGGCCGAACGTTGGAACGGCAATGCATGGCCGTCGGTTCGTCCGAACAGCCACGTTCTCGCTGCAATGCCGGTCGAGACGATTCCCGGCGTCGACATGGTCGAGATCTACGAGTTCCTCACGGACCAGGACGACGTGGCATTCCAATAGATCAGGTCTCAGGTGTCGGGCGTCAGGTTTCAGGGAAGAACGGGTATCGGTTTTCAGGTGCAGTGGGCGGTACGCTGGAGCGGTGCATCGAATCTCCATTCTTGGTGTGTTGGCCGGCGCCGTAGTTCTCTCGGCGTGTACGTCGAGCAACGTTGAGGCAACCACCACGCTCGCTCCCGCTGCGGTGACTTCAACGACACTCGTGCCGCCGCAGTCGACAACGAGCGGGGCCGAGACCACCACCACGGCAGAGGGGGTGTCGACCACGACCGTCCCGCTGTCCGAGTTGCAGATCACCCTGACCGAGGTCGACTCCGGATTCGACTCTCCGGTTCTCCTGATCGCGGATCCCGACGGCGGTCCCGACTACGTGGTCGAGCAACCAGGCCGGATCGTGCGCGCCGATGGCGCCGATCATGCGTTAGCGCTCGACATCCGTGACGCCGTGCGATACGGGGGAGAGCAGGGACTCCTCGGTCTGGCCTTTCACCCCGACTTTGCGACAAACCGTCTCGCGTACGTGAACTACATCGACAAGCGCGGACGCACAGTGGTCAAGCAGTTCGAAGTCAACAACGGCATTTTCGAAGTCGCATCGGCTCTTCCGGTGCTGCGCATCGATCAGCCTGCAGGAAACCACAACGGCGGGATGATCGCTTTCGGCCCCGGGGGGTACCTGTGGATCGGGATGGGGGATGGGGGAGCAGCGAACGATGCTTTCGGAAATGGACAGGATCCACGAACGTTGCTCGGCTCGATGCTCCGTATCGCCGTGCCAGGGTCCGATGGTGCCCCCTACGACATCCCCGAGCTCAATCCGTACGCCGATGGTGTTGATGGTGCGCCGGAGGTCTATTGGACGGGCCTGCGCAATCCGTGGCGGTTCTCGCTCGACTTCTTCGGCGACGGTGTCGGAGCGGATGTGTGGATCGCCGATGTCGGGCAGGACGAGATCGAGGAAGTGTCTGTGATGCCCACCGACAGGAGGGGTGCGAACTTCGGTTGGCCCGTCATGGAGGGATCCGAGTGCTTCCAGATCGAGAACTGCGACAAGGACGCCTTCGTTCCTCCGGTGACCGAATACCCGACCGATGATGGCTGCGCGATCACCGGTGGCTACGTCTACAGGGGCAGCGCCATCCCGGAACTCGACGGGATCTATTTCTACTCGGACTTCTGTTCAGGATTCCTCCGCAGCTACTCCGTCGAGTCCGGAAACCTCGACTGGACCGAAATGACGGGAGCCGCGCCTCAGGCATCGGGCTTCGGTGTCGGTGGTGACGGTGAGCTCTATGTCGTGTCTCTCAACGGATCCATCTACCGATTGGAGAGAGCGGGATGATCGTCGTCGTTGGATCGGTGAACCTTGATCTTGTCGCCACGGTCGATCGGCTGCCTCAACCCGGCGAAACCGTTCCGGCGCGAAGCTTCACCTCGGTGCACGGTGGCAAGGGGGCCAACCAGGCAGTTGCCGCATCCAGGCTCGGTGGTGACGTTGCCCTCATCGCGGCGGTTGGCAGTGACGGTGGATCCGGGGAGTTGCTGGAGACGCTTACCGACGAGGGCGTCGACATAACCACGTCCCAGACCATCGACGGGTTCACATCCGGTGTTGCTCTGATCACCGTCGACGACGCCGGTGAGAACACGATTGCTGTTCACGCGGGGGCGAACGGCCGTCTTGGGCTCGTCGCCGATTCCCGAGCTCTCATCGGAAGAGCCGACGTCCTGCTTCTGCAGCTCGAGGTTCCCATCGAGACCGTCATCGAGGCAGCGACCATCGCCGTCGGTACGGTGATCCTCAACGCTGCGCCTGCAATGGTGCTCCCGGTCGAGCTCACCGAACAGCTCGATGTCCTCATCGTCAACGAGCACGAGCGGTCCATCGCACTCGAGCCGGCAGGCGATGATGTCGTCCCGATCGTCATCACCACGCTCGGATCCGGGGGAGCGAGAGTCACGACACGGCAAGGTACGTCTGTGGTGGCTGCGCCGGAGGTCGAAGTGGTCGACACGACCGGTGCGGGTGACACATTCTGCGGCGCATTCGCCGAGGCACTGGATCGCGGCGAAACTACTGTTGATGCCGTTGCGTGGGCGACACAGGCTGGCGCACTCTCGACGACCGGCATGGGAGCCAGGACCGCAATGCCGACACGCACCGACATGCTCGACCATTCCAGGGAGTGGACGTGACGAAACGAACGTTGATAATCGACACCGATCCGGGACAGGACGACGCGATCGCGATCATGCTCGCTCTCGCCTCGGACGAGCTGCAGCTCGATGCCATCACAACCGTGGCCGGCAACGTTCCGCAACCTCTCGTGACCGACAACGCACATGGGCTTCTGGCATTGACGAACAGGGAAGACATCCCCGTGTACCGCGGCTGTGAGCGTCCGATGCTGCGAGATCTCTACACGGCTGAATACGTTCACGGACCGAGTGGAGTCGATGGCGCCATCCTCCCCGTTGCTTCGGTCGCCACAGCGTCCCAGCACGGCGTGGATGCGATCATCGAACGGTGCCTCGGTTCCGATGACGGGTCGGTGACACTCTGCCCGATCGGGCCGCTCACCAACATCGCTGTGGCGATCATCAAGGAACCTGCCATCGTTCCCAAGATCAGGGAGATCGTCTGGATGGGTGGTGCATTCGACGAACCGGGAAACACGACCGAGCTTGCCGAGTTCAACGCCTTCGTTGACCCCCACGCCGTCCATGTTGTGTTCACGTCCGGTGCACCGATCACGATCCTCCCCCTCGATGTCACACACAAGGCGTTGATGCTGCCCGAGCACGTCGAAGCGCTCGAAGAGCTCGGGACACCGGTCGCAACAGCAGCGGCGGGTATGTTGAAGTTCTACGAGCGCTACGACGTCGACAAGTACAACATTCCCGGTGCCCCGCTGCATGATCCGTGTGTGATCGCCTACCTCGTCGATCCCTCCCTGTTCTCCGGCCATATCGCACATGTTGCGGTCGACCACGAGAACGAGGCTTCGATCGGCAACACCTATGAGGTCGCGGGCCGGGAGCCAAATGCCACGGTCATGACAGAGGTCGATGCCGACGGGTTCTTCGAGCTTGTTGTCGACCGGGTCGGGTCGCTGTGACCACCGGGCAGGGCGCAGGCCCACTGTCGGGACATCGTGTCATCGAGTTGGCCGGCATCGGCCCCGGCCCCTTCGCATGCACGATGCTCGCCGAGCTCGGCTGCGAGGTCATTCGCATCGAACGACTCACCAAACAGCAGAATGCTCTGCCGGGTCGCCTCTCGAATCTCGGTGTGCGCGGCCGCACAACGATCGCGATCGACCTCAAATCCGACGAGGGACGGGCTGTTACCCGTTCGCTGATCGACTCTGCAGACATCCTGCTCGAGGGATTCCGACCGGGTGTTGCTGAGAGGCTCGGCATCGGGCCGGAGCGTTTCGAAACCTCGAATCCCGGGCTCATCTATACGCGGTTGACGGGGTGGGGGCAGGACGGGCCGTACTCCGCAATGGCCGGGCACGACATCAACTACATCGGCCTTTCCGGTGCCCTCGCCGCGATCGGTGAACCAGATCGGCCGATTCCGCCGCTCAACCTGCTCGGCGACTACGCAGGAGGTTCGATGTTCGCCATCGTCGGCATCCTCTCCGGGTTGGTTGAACGATCCCGCACGGGTCGGGGTCGGGTCATCGACGTTGCGATGATCGATGGTGTCCACGCGCTCATGGCTCCGACGAGGGACATCGCAGATGTCGGTATGTGGGTGGAGCAGCGTTCGGCGAACATGCTGGACGGGGGCGCTCCCTTCTATCGGACCTACCGAACCGCCGACGACCGATTCATGGCTGTTGGTGCCCTCGAGCCTGCCTTCTACACCGCATTCGTATCCGGCCTCGGATTCGATGAGGCAGAGTTGCCGAATCGTTTCGATCCGGACAACTGGTCCGAGCTCGATGTCCTGTTCGGAGAGGTGTTCGCGTCGCACGACCGCGATCACTGGCAGAGTGTCTTCGACGGCACGGATGCCTGTGTCACCCCGGTGCTCACGATGTCCGAGGTCCCTGCCCATCCACAGAATCGGGCAAGGCCGCAACCGATCGAGCTACCGGATCCGGGTGAGGGTCAGAGTCGGGCCGCTCTTGTGCATGCAGGTATCTCCGACGAACAGATCGACGACCTCATCGGGAACGACGTCATCGCCCTGCGCTGAGGTGGTGCCGCACGCCGGCACACGAGCGATCAGGCAGTGGTCGAGGTCGGGTGGTCGGCGGTCTCGAGCCGCTGGGCGAAACGAGCGACAACGATCACGACAACGAATGCAGCCACAGCGATCATCGACGCGAGAAGAACGTCGCTGTCCGGAACGCCGATGGCGGTCGAGTCGACCCCGGCGGGCCACGGCCACAACACACGAAGTGATCCTGCCATCAAACCGACAAGGGCGGCGATGACGGTGTCGTGGTACAGCGTGAGAGCTTTGTGCAGTATCTGGGAGAAAAGGGCCAAGCCAACGACCGCGCCGACCATGAATACCACCAGCGATAGGAGGTCTCCGTCGGTCACGGCGCCGAGCACCGGGCCGTACATTCCGAGCAGGATGAGGATGAACGATCCTGAGATGCCGGGCAGGATCATTGCACAAATGGCGATTGCGCCGGCAAGGAAGAAGGCCCACGGTTGCGGGTTGCTGAGCTGGCCGACGGTGTCCTCGGTTGTGCCGCCGCGAAGGCCGAGCGCGACGAAGATGACGATTCCGACGGCGATCGCGATCCACACGTGCCTCGCCTCTCGCACCTTGAGCATCGCCCACGCGGCCACGATGGAACCAGCCACGAGTCCCATGAAGAGGGCTGCCATGACAACAGCCTCTTCGTCGAGTAGGCGCTCCAAGACGTTGGCGAGGGCTGCCACCGCCAACAGGATTCCGGTACCGAGAGGGATGATGAACAGCCACTCGACCTCGCCCATCCACCGCTTGAAGCCGTCCAGGTCTGCTTTGAGGATTTTCCCAAGCGCTGAGGAGCCGGCCTTGATGGATGCGATGAGACGCTCGTAGATGCCGAAGATGAGGGCGATCGTTCCACCGGACACACCGGGAACGATGTCGGCGGCACCCATCACGAATCCGCGCACAAGCGATAAGAGGACTGACCGAATCATCGCAGCGAGTGTAGGTTCGGCCTGTCAAACAACGGTGGAGAT
>CAZWMX010000065.1:0-13079 GCA_964635205.1 uncultured Acidimicrobiaceae bacterium
AGCTTGCTGAGCTGTTGAACACCAACGAGCAGATCATCCGTGCCTGGGTCCGCGAGGGGATCATCCCCGCCCATCGCAAACCGGGCGGTCGCAAGTTCACGTTCCTCCGCCACGAGATCTTCAACTGGCTCATTACCAACCGATACGAATCGGGCGACTCGGACGAGGTCTGAGCGCCTGCTGGCTGCGAAGAACCTCGCGCCGCACCACGCTTGGTGTCGAAGCGCGCACGAGAGGCCTCCATTTGGTCTCGCCAAGCCAGAGTTCGGTCTGCACACTACCACCGGCCAGCCCAGCTTCCCCTTTGTTGAGGCTCGGCCGATCGGCGTGCCTCAGCGACCGCGCCATCCACCGCCCGGCTCTCCCGGTTTGGCCAGTGATTCTAGTAGCCCCACGCTGGTGTCAGTGGTGCCGCTCGAGCGATGCTGGGTGCAGATCAGGATCTGGTCCACGTTCCGGGCGCCGAGTGCGGTATCAGCAGCGATCTATGGAACGGTTGTAGTGATCGGTGTTCCACCATGTAGTGCTCGACTGCCAGGCGATCTTGTAGATAATGCCAGAGACAGGTCGGTAGAAGTACACAGTGCTGCTTGATCTGTTTGCATCGTATGACAATTCCTTGCCGTTCGGAAAGTCCTCCCACACGAGGTTGTTGTCCGCTCTTCCCCAGCTCTGATTGCCCACCTTTCCATCGGAAGTCAGGCTCCAGTACGTTTGCAGCGATCTTGTCGCGTTACGTGTCGTTGTCCCGAAGATTCCGTCCACGCCCGCACTTCCACATGCAGCGAGATAGTTTTCGGCCCACAGGACAATCTGCCATACGCCGACGACGTTGCCCGAGCTCACCTCGCCGGAGCAGTCGGCGGGGCGGCAGAGCAGGTGTTCGTCAGAGCTCCAATGCGAAGTCTGATTCGAACCGGATCCATCCATCGAATGCGCAATGGCGGGTACCGTTCCCAACACTGCAAGAGCGATAACGACGACAGCGACAGTCATCAGGTTGCGGAATCGACTCATGGCTGAACCTCTTTCAAGCCTTCAGCGATGCTGAGCAGTTCCTCGTACGTCACTCCGCTTCCCGTGACAATTATCTGGATGCCGGGCTGCTCAAGCCACCGAATCACCGTGATTCCCGGCTCCGTGGGGAGCTCGGCCAACGCATTCGACGTGCCCCGAATCGTGATCTTCTGCGGCGCTCTGGCCGGCATCAGTGGACCGTCGCCCTCATCGCTCTTGAACTCAAGCCATGCTGCGAGCCACGCATCCGCGTCGAATCCCGACTCGTAGCGAATCCTCACCCTGACGACTGCCCAGTTTTCGCTGGTATCTGGGTCCGTGCCACGGATATACGCTCGATAGTGCCGGTCTGTACCGCCGACGACAGGTGGACCATCGGAGGTTTCCGCGAGCCGGAATCCTTCTGGCAGGTCGGCCGCCTCGAACACCGGACGGTCCTGCGTGCCAGAGGCTTTGCTCGCGATTGGCGCCTGGTTCGATACCGCGGCTTCTTGGTGCGCCGAAATCGGGTCTGTATCGCCTGCATCTGCCATCCGATCAGCCGTCGCAGTTGTTCGTGCACCATCGGATATCCCCCGGTTGATGGCCAGTACCGGTAGAGCTAGGAGGCCGACGGTCAACAACCCTGCTCCAACAGCAACAAGCCAGCCGCTGGATCGCTTCAGATGAATGTGGGATCTGTTCATAGTCTCTTCCCATATGCAGTATCTGTACGTACGGCGAGACCGCACGCGATCGTCCGTCACTCTGTAGGTGTCCGAACCGGTGCCCAAGGCGCGCGAATATCCAGCTGCAAGATCCGGCGCTGTATTGAGTCTTGGGCACTGAACGCAACTGCAGAGTCGCGTGATTCCACCAGATCGCTTCAAGGATGAGAACCCAGTCCACCGTATGGAGGAAGAAGGCAAGGTCGACTGCCGTCTGCTACGTCCGGCGACGAGGAGTGGGTGCGCTGGCCAAAGCGAGCTGACATGGCCCGCCTAGTGTTGGTCGCCCTGGCAAAAGGTGATGCTGGCGTGCGCACGGTCTCCTGCGGTCAAGGTGCGTGGATCGAATCGCAAACAGCTTCGTCCATCGTGACATGGGTCCGATTCGCGGTATCGCAACGTGGAGTTCACCCCTCCGGACCGGGAACGCGGATGCCTCTCCAGTTGCGCGCGTTGGTGGAGACGGATCGGCAAGCCTACGGGTTCGCCGGGTGCTACTCACCGCTGGGGCGGGGAATCGGGATAAGCAGAATCCTGCGACCATCCCCGTCGAGGCTGAAGCTGGCGCAGGGTCGTTCGATTGAGGCTGGCGTGCTGATCGTCACAGACCAATCGTCGATTCCCTGATCGGCGAGGATGTCCTCGATTCGGAGTTGGGCGTCGATGATCGTCATGCATCCCCCTGTCGAGAAGAGGTCGAGGAACCGCTGGTTCAGGTCGATCCCGTCGTTTCGAGTGGGTTGCTCATATCTCGCCAGTCCGAGCCGGTCACAGAGCTGGTTGTCGTCGCTGGGGAAGACGGCAAGCCCTCCACCTGTGGTGACACATCCGATGAGTTGGGGGATCTCTCCTCCCGGTGCGACGGCTGGATTGGTGAGGGTGCCGTTGTCCCACAGAGGCCCGCATTCACTGGGCTGTAGCGACGAGGGCGCGTCGACAATGAACTGTGGCGCGTCAAGTGTAGCTTCCTGGTAGCACGCAATGCCTCGCGGATCGGACGGCTCGCGTGTCAGATAGAGAGCAGCAGCAGTCACAAGGAGTGCCGTGCCGACGAGCAGAGCGACGACGAGGATCTTGCGCCGTGTGGCGCGTAGGGGCCGACGGTCAGCATCGAGAACCCTTGCCTTGATGTTTCGGCGCAGCACGGCATCGTGTTCGGGGCTGTGCACCAAAGCTGGGCCGCCCTCTCGAAGAGCATCGAACACGTCGCGATTGTGCTTGTTCACTGCTCCTCCTCGTCTGTCTGCCCATCCCCCCAGGTTGGTGGCCCGTACACACCTTCCTCATCATTGGCGGTGTCCGGCCGCTCCCCGATGTCGCGTCGGCTATCCATGTCGAGACGTGTTCTGAGTCGCTGCCTGGCCCGGTAGAGACGGGTCCGCACCGCAGACGCGGATAGGCCAACGATGGCACCGGTCTCGATGTGTGAGAATCCCTCCAAGGCCGAGAGACGGATCAGTTCCTGCTCGATCGGGGTGAGTGTCGCCAAACCGGCGTACACGGCATCGGCGGATGCGGCAGTCAACGCCACATCCTCGGCTGAGTCGACGACCGAGCGGTGAGGGATCTCGGCGAGCCTCCCGATCAGGCGACTGAAACGGTCTCTACCACGTCTCTGGTTCGCCGTAACTCGGAATGCAACCCCGTACAGCCACGCCCTGGACGATTCGGCCTCGAGAGCCTCGTCGATCTTCCGCCACGCCGTCAGATAGGTCTCAACGACAGCGTCCTCGGCGTCTTCTAAACGGAGGGAGCGCCGTCGGCAATACGCCAGGATCTGGTCGAACGTTGAGTCGTACAGCTCATCGAACGCACGACGCTTCTGCGCATCGTCGAGCCTTTGGCGTTTCCGGCGAGAAGCCACGTCACCTCCGGTGAGCTACGCCTACATCACGTGATGTAGACCGACGACACATCGTTGTTCCACCCACTCACCATCGTCGCTGCCACATCGTACGCCTGGGTCTGAGATGTTGGATACCAGTCTCCGCCTCCAGCGGCGTAGTCGGCGAAATACGCTGAGCACGGCCCAATCTTGAATGACGACGTCTTCTGGTTGAAGTTGAACGACACAAGATCGAACCACTGGTACCGGCCCCGAAGGTACAGCACAGCCCCGGTGTAGGAAGTGCCGTCGTAGAGCCTGAGATATCCCGAACAGCTCGTACCCCGAGCCTCTGGACCGCCACCGACAACCGCTGCACTCTGGATGTTTCCGGTCAGCTTCTCAAGTTCAGCAATCCGGCGATTCATCTGCTTCTCGGTGTCGAAACACTCGGGCGTATCAATGGCTTCGGGCCATACCAGACACGCTCCTGCACCCTCCCAATCCTTGGCCATGTCGATGATCCGATCGTCGTACACCGCCACGGTCTCAGCATCCTCAGACAGACCTATGTCGTCCTGTGGCACCGCCAGAGCCGGCACGACGCCAATCGTCGTGACCAACACCACGATCAACAAGGGCCCCAGCTGCCAACGCCATCCTTGTTTGCTCATATGAACCTCCTCGTCGACCGAGGACCGCCGGCGAGCGGCAACCCCCCATTTGTATTGTTGGGTGTCCGGGTTCGGTCAGAATGTCGCGCGATGTTCCATCGAGACTGGACACCAACACATTGAGGAGGGCTACTACGGCGTGGAGGTTCCGGTTATCACAACGCGCACTCGGCGTTCGACGTCTCCGCGGTTCAGGATCGCGACCTCTCGCGGCGTTGCCGCTATTCCGCGCCTCATCGACACAATCCGGGCAGTCGCTTCACATCTGACCATTATCGATGACGCTCAGCCGCGACTGCCGGCCCACGATGTCCATCTCGTCATGGTGAAGGAGCACGTACCGCCTCTCCCGCGTGCGTCGGGCGCGCAAGTTATCGTCGCAGATGTCGAAGAGACAACTATCCGCCGCAGTATGCGGGCGGGTGACGGCGCGCTCATATCACCCGACATATCGATCGAGGAGCTGCGCGCCGTGCTAACCGCCACAACACACGGCTACTACCCAGTACCTCAGTACCTCGCGAAAGTCGTGGCAGCCCGACTTGTATCTCCGCGCACTCAGACGCTTTCCGATCGTGACCGGACAATCCTCACGCACCTCGCTACAGGAGGGACAATGATCGACCTCGCCCGAGAACTCGCGTGCAGCGAACGTCACGCCCGCCGCCACGTACGCTCACTCTGGGACACCATGGAAGTCCACGGGCGCGCCCAAGGCCTTGTCGCAGCCGCTCGCCGCGGGTTCCTCGAAAGCACCGACGACGGCAGACCAACCTAGCGACGAGCCACCACGGTCTCACTCACCTATCCTGCCGCGACATGCGGCCGCCGAAGGTCCAGGCAAACAACTCTCAGTCAGATCGCGCTGCGTCCCGTCTGAGCAGATCGACGTCCGGGACCTCAACACCGAGCACCGCCGAACTCTTCTCGACGAGTTCGAGGAGAGCCTCGTTCAAACGGTCCAACGATTCTTCGTTTTCGACGTAGAAGTCAGATTGGATCTCGGCCTCGACCGCGGCCCACACTTGCAGCAGCCGCGTCGATTCCTTGCAGTCGGCGTCAGCAACCGCGATGTCTATCTCGTCACCGCGGACCTCGCTGCCAGACCTCCCGACTGATGCCGCAAGCGATATCGGATGTTCCTGCGCTACCTCTACTCCTGCATCCGCCATGCAGGACAACCACTCTTCGACCTTGGCCCGCACTCGCTTGTCTTCGAGTGCCATCTCTAGGGTTGCCGCACTCACCGACTGCGCCAAGCCGAACGTAGGATCACCAAGTACCGCAGGGCCGCCGAGGGCGTCCGACGCGAACCTCATGCACCCACCTTCGGGTATGGGAACGTTGTCCTTGGTGGCAGTGCTGCCACCAAGGAGGGCGTCCTGAACCTCGTCGCTCTGTGGGTGAGACTGGCGTTCTTGAATCGCATCCAGCTCGGGGCTTGGCACTCTGGCATAACCGTATTGTGCTGCCAGATCGCGTGAGAATATCCCGTACCGCCGCATGTGGTTACTGCCCCACGGTCTGATGGGCCGCTCATCGAACCTGAAATCCAGCCCCAGTTCCTCCATGCATTGGTTGACGAGCACATCCACAGCGCCGTCAAACCGGTCGCCGACGGCACTGAACTGAAGGAGGACAAACCTGTCGAATGGAAGCTCGATGTACGACGCCTCGCTATCGACTATGACCCTGTGCCCCGCGGAGTTCTTGGCCTCGAAGCGTTGAGGTGTAGAGGCCACGACCTCAAGATCGAATGACGGCAACTCATCGTTGCCCTTAAAGCAACCAGCGACGATGAGAGCCAGAAGAAGGACCAACAGGCGAATTACGTCCCTCGATCCCCGATCAGACCGCGCCGCTCCACATGTCGGGTGTGGCGACCTCGATGGACTGATCAAGATCTCACTCCGTTCCGTATCACAGACCGAGGTTCGCAGGGATGCGAAACCATATGCGCTGCTAGTCGGACCAGTCGACCTCGACCTCGATTCCCTCCCCGACGGCCGCTTGAAGCTCAGCAACGGCCTTCGAATCCAGCACAGCGATCACACCGCTCGACGTGCCATCATCCTCAATGGTCACCGCCATCACCGACACCTCGCAGCCCAGACTGCTCAGGATTCGGCTTGCTGCCTCACGAGCTGGTGTCGTTCCACGTGGGGAGAGGCCATCTGGCTGCCCGGAGCACCTTGCTTCGAGAGTGGAACGCGCCGCGTTCTGGAATTGGGCATCGACTCCTGAGCCATCGACGATCGCTATTCCGTCGAGAATCGCAAGCCGTATGCTGTAGGACTGTGCTTCTTGCTCCATCTCGGCTATCGGCACTGTTGTGGGCGGTGTTATCAGTTCGCCGTCTGCCTGTCGATTGCTCTGTGCCCCCGCTGCAGTCACGCTCAGAAGGGCTACTGCCACGGCCGCCAGAACCAGTCCGGGGCGCGTGAATCGGTTTGTACGTTTCATCGCGTCAACTCCTTTCACTACGCACAGAAGTCGTGCGAGGTGATGTCGTTCTCCATGATCGTTCCGGACGAGCCTCCAACTGAACCCGACCACGTGTTGTTGCCCAGGTTCGAGTCAAACCAGAACCCGCCAAGTCCCTCGCGCTGTGCCCACTTGTGGCCGCCGTTGTAGTTACTCCAGTCGTACATCACAATGGAGCAATAGAGACCGCGGTTCTTGAACGAGTTCGTGCCCTGGTTGACAACGGCCGTGCCACAGTTGTGCCACCTCTCGCCGAGGTAGTCATCGTCGGCCAGCGTTTCGTAGTGGCAGCCCGTGTATGCGTCCTCACCCCAGTAGCAAATCTCGCCACCGGTGCATCCGTTTGCGGAGACCTCTTCTGTCCCGACCGTCCCCAACAACGAGAGTGCCAGGACGCCAACAAGCAAGGAGTATCGTGTTCTCATGTCCCTTCCTTTCCACCTCCGACTCCGGTCTTCTGACAATTGGTGCATCAATACGCTCCTGTCAGATCGAGTCTTCTTTCCGATGGCGGCCTTGTTGCCCCTCTCTCCGGCGCCTTCAACGCAAGACAATTGGTTGATCGGCCGCCTCACCTCTGTGGATGTCCAGCCGATCTGTGATGTCGCGGGAGATCTCCGGCGTTCTGTCGCTGATCGGCGGGCTCTCGCGATGTCGCCGACGACGATCTGAGATTCAAACGTACCGGAAACAGGACTCAGATCTTCTGCGAGCGCGCCAGAGTGGGCATCGATGTCCAGCTGCTGGTGAACATCGTCGAAGAGGGTCAATTCCGATGCGATAGCGCGGAGTGTGTGGTGTGGTGTCTAGAACTTTCATTCCCGGGTTGCCTCTCTCACAGTGTTGGCGTCCAGTCCCGATGAGATGTCGCAACATCTGGCCAGACCCGGACACCTATGCCTGCAGGAGCTGAGAGGCTGTTGCTCGGGGATGTTCCCGGTCCAACTGGGTATCGCCCTGCCAGACCTGCGAACGAGACGGGGAACCCACCAGATGCTTCTGCAACGCGTGGTCTGGTTCTAGAGGCGTTGCGAAGATTCGGTCGGGTAGTCAGCGGACGCGCTCGCCATCGGGGCAAGAGATCTCATTGAGCCGGACGGAGTTCGCCTGTTGAAAGAGACTCTTGAGCTCACCGTCGTTGGAGTTGCATGACATGCCGGCAAAGCGCTCCTCTCCGGACCGTCGCGTCGTGCTCTCACGCAGGTAGATGCCAGAAACGGACGGAACGTTTCACCGTCACGATGGTCGAGATGCGCACAGTCGTCAGAATGGCAAGGAGGATTCTGAGTGATTCTGCTGCTGACGTCGAAGATACAAGGGATGTTCTCGTCGAGACATTCTCGCTCCCTACATGGCTGGGCGGCGGACGGGCTGGGGAGTCTCGAGAAGCGGGACCGCTGTTGTTCGGTGGTAAGCCTCGGCGTCGCGCCACGGCGCCGGGGCCAAGATGGCGGCATCTGTGAGATCGGCTTCCGGGCCGAGGCTCATGCGGGCTTCTGCGTGATGGGCGACTGCTGAGGTCCATTGTCGGCGGCGCGGGCCTTCAAGAGGCGGCGCACCGAGAGCTTCGAGTACGTCATCGGGTGGGGCGAGCTCAGATGCTGCGACTCGTACGTTGACGCGGTGCCGTAGTTCTTCTGCGACTGCCGAGTACCGGTGGAGCACATGGCTGTTGTCTTCGAGCCAGGCTTCTCGGATAGGACCATGCCCAGCCATGTCGTCTCGTTTCGTTTCGAGTAGCTGGACTTGGGCTCCGGCACCGGTGGTTCCGAGGCGGTCGGCGATCTCGCGAGCCTCGTCGATGGCGGCGTCGAGGGCTGTCAGCTTGTCGGTGTGATCGTTGGCGATCGGACTGTGGCGGATGGTTGCTGCGAGTTCGTCGCGCCATTCGAGGAGTTGGCGGTCGGTGGCGGTCTCGACAGGGAGGCCTTGGTCGTGGGCGGGGGGTTCGATGACGGATTGGGAAAGCTGGCGAACAAGACCGTCGATCCGGTCTTCGGTGAGTGGGTCGCCCTGGATGTGAGTGCATCCTCCGAGCGGGCCTGGTGTGTCGTTGATCCACAGGTGGGTTTCGTCTCGAGCGCGGGACAGGGCTGTGTAGCCGTGTTCGGCTCGCATACCGGTGTCGGCGTAGGCGTGGGTGATCTCGAACGTCTGCCCTTGGGCGGTGTGGATCGTTTGGGCATAGGCGTGGTCGACGTCCCGGTCGAGGTACTGCTCTGGAAGCCCGATCACTGCTCCGTCAAGATCTCGTCTGAACGAGAGGCTCCCGGTCTCTGGGGACACGGCGGTGACGGTACCGGTTTGGCCGTTGCGCAGGTCGGAGTGGTTGTACCAGTTGTCCCGCACCACAATCCGCTCCCCTACCTGGAACTCGAGCCCCCACCGATTGACGATGGGCGCTCCGGCGAGCTGGCCGGTCTGTTGCATGCGCACCCTGGCGAGCTGGTTGAGCATCCACACCTCGTCGTGGCGAGAGGCGAGCATCCGAACCTGTGGCAGCCCGTGACGTTCAACGTCGGCCCACCACGCGTCCACCATCGCGGCCCTGGTCGAATACTCGTCACGGCCGAGGTGGAGACGACCAGCCTCCGCATACTCTCTGACGGCAGCCCGAACCTGCCCTACGCGGAGCTGGGCGAGGAGCTGCTTGTCTTCGTCAAGGCGCTGCCGCTGATTGACCCGCACAAGGTCGTCGACAACTTGGTCTCCCGTGGCGACGATGCGGTGGAAGAGTCCACCGGAATCAACCGAGGGGAGCTGTTTGGGGTCGCCGATGAGGACGAGCTTCCCGTCAGTCTGCTCGACCTGGTTGACGAGCCAGGCAAGGTCGGCGGTTGAGACCATCGAGGCTTCATCCACAACAACGACGGTGCCCTGCTGCAGTTGATCTCTGTAGGCGTCTGCGTGGTGGCGGAGCATCGCAATCGTTCCCGTCCAACGCTCCCCCAGATCCTCAGACAGCTTGCGTGCGGCAGCCGCGGATGTTGCGACACCGATGACGGTGTGGCCACCAGCTTCGACTGCATCGGCATAGGCGCCAATGGAGTAGGTCTTGCCCGACCCTCCCGGACCAACGAGGGCAACAAGTCGGCCTTCGAGTTCGGCGAGATGCCGCATCGCTTCTGCCTGCCCGTCGACCAGGCTCCGTCCCCTGATCGCCTCTTCCAGAACACTACGTTCGGCCGTGACCGGTGAGCGTGCTTCCACGGCACCAAGCACCTGGGCCTCTCGTTCAAGCTGTAGGCGTGTCGTGTATCGCGCCTCACCCGGCAGGGCGCGGAACCGAACGGTCGCACCCTGCTTGATCCAACCCGGACCCCGGTCGACAGCGATACTCAACTCATCGGCCGATAGGGCGACACCTTCGGGGAGGATGAGCCCGGACTCCGCGTGGGGGAGAACGATCAACACCTGACCAGAACGCTGGGCAGCATGCAGCATGGCCTTCGTCGCCGTCACGAGTTCTGCCGGTTTCGCCCCGTTGGGGAACACCGACGAAACATGCGCGACGAGATCCCGCTGCGTAAACACAGCTTGGCGGTCTGATGCCCACTCGACCAGGCGCCCGGCCGCTTCCTCAACCACCTCAGGTGTCGGCCGGAGGGACGGTTGACCGATTCCCACGGCGGCACGCACGACAACCGCCACATCCTCGGGAGCGTCCACCGCCCGCCGCTGCCAATGAGCCACGACGTCTGCAGTTACTCCGTAGTCCTTCATCTCTCTGGAGACCACGGCTTCTCCGCGAGGGTGCGCTTTGGGCTGTCGCGTCTCGAGCGTGAACGACTGCCATACACGTCGATGGGCCTCTCCCCCATGCTCAGCCAGATACCGCTCGACCGCCTCAACAATCTCGGTGCGCCGGGTCGAGAAGTGCCGGATCAGCTCGGGAGAGAACCCCGCAACGTCGGCTGCACCGTTGACGACAGGCATCCACCCAACGCCGAGCCGCTGTGTCAGTTCGTCCCGCAGCACGGCCTGATACGCGGTGCCCCCGGCCTTGGCATGGGCGTAGGCACGCTTGGCGTCGATCGCCCGCCACCCCTCGGCTGCCCACACCCTGTTGATCACCACAACATGAGTGTGGACCTGCGGATCGTTGGCTCGAGAGGTGAAGTGATCGAATGCCGCGGCGACATACCCCTGCGACTCGGCGGCGCGAGTCTTCACCTTCCAACGGCCGGAGACGTCCTTGTGCTTCGTCGCAAGCCGCGACTGCGACGCCCGCTCTTCCATATACCGAACCGCCTCAGCGACTGCACGCTGGTGCGCTGCCACTACCTCCCGCCGGACGTCGTCGTCACCGAACGCGTACAACAGGGACACGGACTTGGGAGCCGAGAAGGTGTGGTCGAACGCAGCCACCTTGCCGTGGCCGGCGAAACGGCGAACCATCGACTCACCATCGGGCGTCTCGTGGCCCATCAGCTTGACGAAGACCTCTGTGTCCACGACATCGCCGGCCTCCAGGCCGACCTTGTCCAACCCTGAGCCCATCCAGCGAGACGGCGACTCGTGCCCCGCGTAGTAGTTGGCCTGTGCAGGCCTCCGATCACCGCGCAGCACCGGGACGTCCTCACCAACGGAATGCCGCAGCTGCTCGGTGTAGTAGCCAGCCTGGGAAGCCGCGAGCTTGCCGATCGACTGCACGCTCACACCCCCGCAACCACTGGTTGCAACTGTGTGCGGTCAGAACGACCTCCAAACGCCGTGGCCATGAGACGTCGGTTCTTGGCCGAAGTGGACGCTCGGTCGCGTTCCGAAGCTGTCGATGCGTCCAGGCTGAAGCGAGGCCGAAACGAGAGAGGCTGCTGTCGGTCTGGGAAGAAGTCCAAGAAAGGTCACCGTCCAGTAGGATTGTTTAAGACTTGTATAGATAGTAATATCATGCTACGGTACATAATGCCATGACTCTCCACAATCCACAACCCCTCCCATTCGACGGCTGCCCCGCAGCACCCGGCGGCGTCGAGCGTCTACTGTCGGCTCAAGAACTCGCCGACTACCTCGAGGTTCCCGTGAAGACGATCTACACCTGGCGACACCGCAACACCGGTCCACGCGGCTTCCGCATCGGCAAACATCTGCGCTTCCAATGGTGCGATGTCGAAAGCTGGCTTGCCGGCCTCATCGCTGAGGAAGGCTGACCGCCGTGGCCCACATTCGCCGACACCCGGTCGATCCATCGAAGTGGCAGGTCCGCTACATCGACCCCACAAGTCGCGAACGGTCCAAGACGTTCCGCCGCAAGGTCGACGCTGAGAAGTTCCTCATCCACATCGAAGCACAGAAACAACGAGCCGAGTGGGTCGACCCTGAACTGTCGGCCACACCACTGGCGCAATGGGCACAACGCTGGCTCCCAACACGCGCCCACCTGAAACCAAAGACGTATGCCGGGTACGAATCGGTTCTTCGATCGCACATCCTCCCGCGCTTCGGTGCCACTCGTCTCGACCGCATCCACCGCGTCGAAGTCGAAGACTGGGTCGCTGAACTCGCCAAAAAGCTGTCGCCATCGCGGACCCGCCAGATCTACCAGGCGCTCTGTGCCATGCTGAACTCTGCCGTGGAGTCTCGATACCTCACCGTCAACCCCATACGCGGAATCAAACTCCCCCGCCAGATCCGCCGCGAGCAACTCTTCCTCACCGCCGAACAAGTCAATGCGCTCGCCGACGTAACACCGGACCAGTTCCAAGCACTCATGTATGTGATGGCCTACGGCGGATTGAGATGGGGAGAAGCCGTAGCCCTCCGCCAAGACCGCGTCGACGTACTCAGAGGCCACCTACGAGTCACACAATCGCTCTCAGATGTCGGAGGCAAGCTGCATTTCGGCCCCACCAAGAACAACCGCAACCGCACCGTGACCGTGCCCCGCTTCCTGCGCGAGCGGCTCAACGATCACATCGTCACCTACGCCAACCCCGGACCCAAAGGACTTCTGTTCACCGCGTCCAACGCCTCACCACTACGCAACTCCAACTTCTCGAGGAACGTGTGGAAACCAACCGTCCTCACCGCTGAACTCCCACCGGCGCTGCGGATGCACGACCTCCGGCACACCTCAGTCGCGTTGCTGATCAGCAAGGGCGCACACCCAGAAGCAATCAAACGCCACCTCGGGCACTCCTCCATCATGGTGACCATGGACATCTACGGTCACCTGTTCCCATCAGAAACGGACAAACTCGCCGATGCTCTCGACGACCTCTATCACGATTCTGTGACGGACAAACGACGGACAAAACCCGGATTCGGCAGTACCGGAGAGAATGGAGGAGGGGCGGAATCCCTTACAGGACACGGGTTCCTCTCGGCTCCGGGGGTGGGACTTGAACCCACGACAAACGGATTAACAGTCCG
>CAZWMX010000066.1:0-11069 GCA_964635205.1 uncultured Acidimicrobiaceae bacterium
GCGACCTTCGGGTTATGAGCCCGACGAGCTACCAGACTGCTCCACCCCGCGTCGTTTGGAGCCGTGATTATACGGTGCGGCGACGGGTAGCGCTCCAGGCGTAGCACGGCCGGGCCCACCAGATCGAACGTTGTCCGGATCTCGTCACAACAACCTTTCGGTTGTATACATGCTAACGGTTGTATACAATGTCGCCATGGGTAAGTTCGATCCTGCGCCTACGCTCGCTGCTGGCCTGCTGCGGCTTGCGCGCGACAAAGCCGAAATGACACAAGCCGAACTCGCAGCTGAGGCCGGCGTCTCTCAGCAATCCATCAGCGCGTATGAGACTGGACGGAAGGAACCAACGCTTCCAACCCTCCAACGCCTGCTCGCCGCAGCCGGGCTGGAGATGCGCATCCGTCTCGAACCGATCGACTACCACGACAGCACACTCGAGGCATTCCTCCAAACACTACCGCCCGCCCGACAGGCCGAGCTTGCCGAGCAGACCCGATCGCGTGTTGAAGCCGAGCGGCTCCGCCGGATTCGGGGCCGGTAGTGCCCACGGCAGATGTAGACGTCCCAGCGATCCTGGATGCGCTCGAAAAGCACAACGTGCAGTACGTCGTGATTGGCGGATTCGCCGCGGAACTGCACCAAGTGGCGATCCCACCCACTCGGGACATCGACGTCACACCTGCAACCACCGAGGACAACCTGAAGAGGCTGGCAGCGGCGCTTCGTGATCTGAACGCTCGATTCCGCGTGCCGGACGGCCCGCCCGAAGGTGTCGAGATACCTGGTGGCATCACGGCCGCTTGGCTCGCCGACATGGTGACCGTCACGCTCTCGACAGATGCTGGAGCGCTCGATGTCGCCTTGCGGCCGGACGGTACAGCCGGGTACGACGATCTCCACGACTCCCATGCGATGGTGAACCACGAAGGCCGCGAAGTGCCGGTCGCGAGCCTCGCTGATGTGATTCGGTCCAAGGAAGCCGCCGGGCGCGAGAAGGATCTGCTGGTGCTGCCTGCTCTCAGGGCACACCTGCGTCGTCAGAGCAGCGAATAGCTAGCGCAGGGTTTCGACCAGGACCGCCTTGATGGTGTGCATGCGGTTCTCTGCTTGGTCGAAGACGATGCTCGCCTCCGACTCGAAGACGTCGTGGGTGACCTCGAGTCCGTCCGGCATCCCTGTGGTCTCCATGATCTCACCACCAACCGTGGTGTTTGCGTCGTGGAAGGCCGGAAGGCAGTGCATGAACAACACATCGTCGTTGCCTGTCGCCGCCATCAGCTCGGCGTTGATCTGATAATCCCTGAGCTCCTCGACGCGCGAACGCCACACGTCCTTTGGCTCCCCCATCGACACCCACACATCTGTGTGAATGAAATCGGCGTCTTGGACACCTGCCTCTGCGTCGTCTGTGATCGTGATCTTGGCACCCGTCCGGGTGGCGATTCCTTCAGCGATGGAGATCACATCTCCAGGCGGTGCAAGATCGGCCGGCCCGATCATCCTGACATCACAGCCCATGAGTGCTCCCATCACCAGGAGTGACCGGCCCATGTTGTATCGGGCATCACCCAGGAACGCAAACGTCGTCTCTTCCAACGGCTTGCCGGCGTGTTCGTCCATCGTGAGGAAGTCGGCAAGCATCTGAGTCGGGTGCCACTCGTTCGTGAGACCGTTGTACACGGGCACGCCGGCGAACTCGGCGAGGATCTCGACGTTCGACTGTGCGCTTCCGCGGTACTCGATGGCGTCATACATCCGCCCAAGGACGCGAGCGGTGTCCGCCGTGGACTCCTTGTGGCCCATCTGGCTTCCACTCGGATCGAGATAGGTCACATGGGCGCCCTGGTCATAGGCCGCGACCTCGAAAGCGGCCCTCGTCCTCGTCGATGTCTTCTCGAAGATCAACGCGATGTTCTTGCCGGCAAGCTTGCGGGTCTCGTCACCTGATGCCTTCGCAGCCTTGAGCTCTGCCGAAACGTCGAGTAGGTGACGCAACTCGGCGGGCTCGTAGTCGATCACCTTGAGGAAGCTCCTCCCGGATAGATCAGGCGTCATATTCTCTCCTTCTATGCGTCACGTTCGAGCGGACATGTCAGACAGTGGCCTCCGCCTCTGCCGCGTCCGAGTTCGAATCCTTGTATCTCGATCACTTCGATGCCTTCTTCACGAAGGCGCTGGTTCGTGAAGGTGTTGCGCTCGTAGGCCACCACCACACCGGGCTCGAGGGCAACAACGTTGTTGCCGTCATCCCACTGCTCACGGGCTGCTGCCAGCTCATCCCCGCCCGTCCCGATCACTCTCAGTTCCTCGATGCCGAGCGCATCCGCGACGGCGGCGACGAGTCCCTTCGTCTGTTCTTCGATTCTGAGATCGTCCGGGGCATCCCCTGGGCGAATGAGCCAGACACGGGCCTCATCGATCACGGCGCCGTATGCCGTCACCGCGTCGCGGTCGACCATGGTGATCACCGTATCGAGATGCATGAACGACCGGATCTTCGGAAGTGCGACCGCCAGTACCTTGTCCGCAGCACCTGCCTCGAACAGCCTTCGTGCAAGGATCGACACAGCCTGGTGGGATGTTCGCTCCGACAGGCCAACCATCACAGCCCCGTTGCCGAGCACCTCGATGTCTCCACCTTCGATGTGGGCATGGCCCCAGTCCTCAGCCGATTCCCCGAACCAGACGTTTACCGGCGCCTGTTCATTGAACATCGGGTGGAACCGGTAGATGACCTCTGTGATCATCGACTCGTAGCGCCTGGCAGGCTTGGCCATGGGGTTGATCGTCACCCCTCCATAGATCCACGACGAGGGGTCCCGCTGAAAGATGAAGTTCGGAAGCGGCGCAAGTGTCAGTGACGTGGGATCAGCCGACTCGTAGAAGAGCTCGACGCCCGCAACACCGAGCTCCTTCGGCACGACACCACTGATGAGGAACTCGGAGATCTCTTCGGTGGTCATTGCGTCAACGACTTCAGACACGTGAGAGGATGCAGCCACACCGATCATCCGCTCGTTCAACATATGGCGAAGTACCCACAGCTTTGCATCTTCCCCGGCGAGTGCCTCGGAGAAAAGGGTTTGTGCGTAGAGGACGTTGACACCGTGGTCGCGCATCACCTCGGTGAACGCGTCATGTTCCTCTTGGGCCTTGTCCACCCAGATGACATCATCGAAGAGCAGATCGGCCATGTTCGTTGGGGTCAACCTGCGGTGCTCGAGGCCGGGCCGATGCACCATCACAGTGCGCAGCTTGCCCACCTCGGAATGCACTCCCCAGGTCATTGCTCGCTCCAATTGGTCGCGGGTGTCTTCGTTCTGTGGGCTGTAGACCGGACTGAGTCAGGTGGAGAACCCTGGGTACACGATTCGGTTGGATCGTGGGTGCTCAGGCACTGTCGCCTGCGGCGGCTGCAGCAGCATCGGCGATGATTCGGTTGGCTTCTTCGATGTAGCCGCGGGCTTCGTCGACCTTCTTCTGGTACTCGGCGAGGTCGCCTCCACGGAGCGCTTGATCGGCCTGATCGAAGGCGGTCTCGGCCCGGCCGAGGAGCTGTTCGACCTGTTCCTGGAGAGTACCTTCGGGTGGTGTGACCTCTCCACCTTCACCTTCACCTTCACCTTCACCTTCACCTTCGCCTGCACCTTCACCCGGGGTACCAAAGAGCTGCACGAGCACCTCGTCGAGTGAGTCTGCAATCTCGATCTTGCTATTGAACGACGCCACGACACGCTTGAACTGGGGGATGCCACCTGCGTCTGCAGTGAGATAGACCGGCTGGACATAGAGCAAGGAATCGTCGATCGGCACCACGAGGAGGTTGCCCCTCACGACCGTGGAGCCCTCCTGGCTCAACAGGGTGAACTCGGCAGAGACAATCGGGTCCTGCTCGATGAAGTCCCCCACCTGACCCGGACCATTGATCTGGCGGTCCTCAGGCATCTCATAGGAGATCAAGTCGCCGTACTCATCAAGCGGCCCGCTCTTGGCAACGACGAACGCCGACATGTTGGGGCGATTCTCCGGTGTGAACGGTTGCATGAGCAGGAACGAGAGCCGTTCTTCTTCGGGCAGCTCCATCAAGAGATAGTACGGAAGCATCGGAGCGGTGCCGAACGACGCACGGAGCGGGGGCTTCGGGCTCGTCGAAGGGTCACGAGCGATCTGCCAAGGGTCATTGACCTGGTAAAGATCCACTGGATTCGTCATGTGATAGAGCGTGTAGATGTCGGTCTGGATCCGGAACAGATCCTCGGGGTATCGGATGTTGTCGACGAGTTCCTCGGGGAATTCCGCGAGTGGCTTGAACAGTCCGGGGAAGATGTTCATGTTCGTCCGGATGAGCGGGTCGTCCGGATCGAATACATACAGGTCGATCGACCCGTCATAGGCATCGATCACGGCCTTGACGGAGTTACGGATGTAGTTGAACGATCTCGGGAGGTCAGCGCCGGCGTTGAGCCGTGCCGTGCTCGCCGGGCTCGAGTACGGGTACCTGCCGGACACGGTGTAGAGATCCATGATCCACACGAGCCGCCCATTGGCCACGACCATGTACGGATCATCATCTGTGTAGAGGAACGGCGCCATTCTCTTGACCCGGTTCTGGATATTCCTGGCGATCATCACCTTGCTGTCCGCATCGAGCTGGCTCGAAATGAGTGTGTTCAGATCACCGAAACGCAGCGCCCATGCAAAACGCTTGAAGAACCCGCCGAGCGCAACACCGCCCTCACCGTCGTAACTCACCGTCGACGTCGACTCCCCCGATCCGCCGTTCTGTGGAATGTCGACCTCGTCCTCACGCGAACCTGCGATGAGGAAATCACTCTGGGAATCATCTGAGAAATAGATGCGTGGCTGGGTGACGTCGAGTTCAGAGGTGTCGGTCCGGTTCACGGGCGGGATGTCCTCGATGAGGAAGTCGGGCAGGCCATCGACCGTGACACCGTTCGCAGGGCTCAGGACAACACCGAGGCCGTGTGTGTAGATAAGTCGCTCGTTCACCCAGCCGCCACCCGGGATGTTCAACTCGTCAAGACCACGAGCGGCGATCATCACCTGGGTGAGTTCGCCATCGATGACATACCGATCAACGTCGACATCATCGAAGTTGTAGTAGGTCTTGATGTTCTGAAGTTCCGGATACGTCTCAGCGAGCACACCCGGATCCCAGAGCCTGATGTTGTTGATCGTCGACCGGTTCGCCTCAACGATTTCTGCGGTGAGGTCGGTCGATGCATCGAAGGGCCGAACATCGACCTCGTCGAGCCCATACGCGAAACGGGTGAAGTCGAGATTGTTCTGCACATACGGCAGCTCCTTGTTCAGCTCGTTCGGCTCGACCGAGAAACGCTGCACAAGAGATGGATAGATGCCACCCACGCCGATCGACGTCACCAACCAGATGCCAACCGCTACCGCAGGCAGAGACCAGCCCTTGAACCACACGTTGACAAGCAGAATGATCGCCGAAACGATCGAGATGAATATCAGGAGATTGAGGGCTGGGACCTGTGCGTTCACATCGGTGAAGGACGCACCGAAGACAGCTCCCCTGCCCGAGTACAGCAGCTCCCACTTGTCGAACACATACCCGACTGCCTTCAGCAGGGCAATCGCAGCAACGAGTATCGAGATGTGGGCCTTGACACCGTCCGAAGTACGTTGACCGGGAGTTCCGATCTTGATCCCACCGTTGAGGTAGTGCACAGCCACAACGACGAGCGTCGTGAGCAGCAACAGCTGGAACAGCCATCCGTACAGGTCTCGATAGAACGGAAGGCCGAAGACGTAGCGTGAGATGTCGTTCTGGAAAACGGGATCGACAATGCCGAACGGGACGCCGTTGCGCCATTGGAGCCAATCCTGCCACCAGGCCGCTGCACCGAGCCCCACCAGAAAAGCGAAGAACGCGGAGAATCCGAACCGGACGATGCCGACGCGAGGCTCGATCCATTCGTTGTACCGCTCGAGAAGCTCTTCATCTGGCGTCTCGGCGAAGATGAAGCTGCGAGGAGAGATCCTGTCCACAACGAACAGGTTGATCCAGATCACCAGGAAGGCAACAACGGTGGCACCTGCCACGAGCCACACCTTCGTGAACGTGAGCGTGACCCAGATTCCCGGGGAATCCAGGGACTCGTACCACAGATAATCCGTCCACAGAGTCGCAAGCCATCGGCCCATGAGCAGGACGGCGAACCCCACAGAAACAGCGATCGTGATGATACGCCGGAAGTGCGAGGGCTGACGATAGGTAATGGGTTCCCGATTGATCACGAGTGCGATTCTAGGGGACACACCGGGTATCGGGCACCGGACGACGGAAACCAGCCGACGGACGACGGACGACAGGTTCAAACCCTCGCCTTCCGCCTTCCGCCTTCTTGCGGACTGCGGAGAGCGGTGGGCGGTGGGCGGTGGGCGGTGGGCGTCTCAGAATGGGAGCGCAGCGAGCGATTGGTTGTTGGTGAGTTCGGCGTCAGCGAGCGGTCCGATGCAGCTCTTGCGCTGCGTCCACCACTCGTCGTTCTGCTTCATCGGCACGCCACATACGGAATACGCGAGATACGGAGGAGGAGACCTGACGATCACCCGCGCCCGAATCGCGGGCGTTGGCGAGGGCTCCTGTCACCGCGTGATGCAGATCGGTTCCGAAGTCCTTCGCCGCTCCACCGTCTTCCTTGGAACCGGAAACCCCCACTGCGAGCTCCCGAAAGGGAGCCGCGAACTTGTTGGTGAAGGACTTCTTGGGGGACCAATCGACATCGGTGCGAAGATGCTCGAGGGCATCGTTCTGGAGGTCGACCAGAGTCCGCTTGATGTCTTTGAGGGCCGCGTTCTGAAAGGGAACGAGCGCGGATGCATCGTTGCTCTCCAGCTCCTCCTGGCTCACAGGCACAGGTTCGGTCGGCTCCTCGCTATCCAGCCTCTCCGGGCTCGCAGGCTCGCGGTCCCCGCTGGCTCGCAAGCTCGCCTGTCCCCCCTGAAGGGGCGACGTGTCTGTGGCTTCGGGTGCGCGAGTGTCGTCTCTCAGACTTGCGAACAGGGAACCGATGTCGTCATCACCAGACTTCGGCTCGACCTCGGGCTCCGGCTCGGCTGATGGCTCTTCTCCTGCCGATGGCTGATCACTGACAGCTGCAGGATCCTCCACCTGGGGTGGTGGCGAGATCACGGTCACGGTTTCGGGCTCGGTTACGACAGGTTCGGGATCAGCCTCGACGGTCCTCCCCGATCGAAGAGCCACAACGTCGGCAACAAGATCCTCGGCATCCACCGGCTTCAAGACCACCGATTTGGATGGAGCCACGATCCGGACAGAACCGCTGTCCACACCGTGGTATGATCGAGTTTCAGCTTCGGGTTCGGGAATGGTCACCGGTGTTTCGAGCTCGAGTCTTCTCGATTCGATCTCTTCCTCGAGATGACCGATCGACGCTCGCGCCGATTCGAGCTCAGCGAGTAGCTCTGCTCGACGATCCTCAAGAGCCCGTGCGCGTTCCTGTGCCTGTTCGGCCTGTTTTCCGGCCGCAGCAAGGATGCCATTGCTCTCACTTCTTGCGCCGTCGCGTAGCTGCTCAGCCTCCAGACGGGCGAAGCGAATCGACTCCTCACGATCGCGTTTTGCGTCACCCGTCAGCCGAATTGCCTCTCGCTCAGCCTCAGCGCGAATGAACAGGGCGTCCTCTTTGGCTGCATCGACAAGCGCTTTGGCTTCGGCAAGAGAGGAAGAAAGCATCGAAGAACCTTCGTTCCATGCAGCTGCGCGCATGGACTGGGACTGCTCGGTTGTCTCGGAAATGATCGCCTGGGTCTCCTGCTCGGTAGTCGTGCGCCACAGTTCGACATCGGATGCCGCTCTGGAACGCATCCCGTCCGCAGCATTCCTGGCCGCTTCGAGAATCGACGACACCTCACCGCCGATAGCGCCGAGCTCGAGAGCAAGCGCTTCGGGATCGTCGAGGCCGACCTTGAGCTCCTTCGCAGTGCGGTCTTCGAGTTTGCCACGGAGACGCTCGATCTCATCAGCAAGAACTGAGAGATAACGGTCCACCTCGACGCGGTCATATCCGCGGCGCACAGCATCGAACCCACGCGCACGGACCTCGCTCGGGGTCACATCATCGGCCATACGCGGCAGCGTACCGCTACGGATGCGGGTGTGCGCGGATTGTTGAACCAACACCGGACGCCGGAGGCCGGATACCAGAGTCTGTTGTCTGGAAGTGAGGGGAACGAACGTTCTCGCGTCTGGAATTGAGCGCCGGCGAGCGATCTGCTACAAAGAGTCGAGGAACGCAAGAGCGTCGTCGACCGTCTCAACTCTGACGAGTTGGATGTCGTCTCCGGCTGCTTCGAGCGCCTCTTCGAAGTTTCCTGCAGGGATCAGCACGGCATAGGCGCCGGCGTCGATCGCCCCGTACACCTTCTGGCGGACGCCACCGATGGGCCCGACCGTCCCGTCTCGACGGATCGTGCCCGTACCTGCGATTCGGAGGCCTTTTGTGATCTCGTCTTCGGTGAGTTGATCCACGATCTGGAGCGTGAACATCAGCCCTGCGGACGGCCCACCGATATTCTGTGAATCGATCACGACGTTCACGGGGAATTCGATGATCGGCTCGTTGTTTCCGAGTAGTACGCCGATCATGGGCTTGTCCGGGTCATCGACGTGAGGGCCGAGCTGGAGCTCGACATTCTCATCTTCGTACTCGTCCGTTGAGTCACCGATCGGCCTCTCGACAACGAACGTCACATCGTCGCCGATGCCAAGACCCTCGAGCTCATCGATGATGTCGCTGCGGAAGGCTACGGTTTTGCCATCCATCTGAATGATGATGTCGTTGGGAAGCAACACACCTTCTGCGGCCGAATCGGGAACCGTCTCGATCACGAGTGCTCCGGTGCCGATGAATGTGACCTCGTAGCCAAGCTTCGTGAGTGCCACGAACGTTGCATCCTGTTTCGACTGTTCCATTGCATCGAGGCTCTCGCGCCTCAGATCCTCTTGGGAGACGCCCGTTGGACGGATCACCTCGCGATCTCGAATGGCTACCCGCTCATCGAGCCGTCCAGCTGCATACTCGAAGATGTTGGCCTCTTTGATGGACACCGTCAGGAAGAACAGCTCTCCCTGATCCGAGACAAAGCCGTCCTCCACCTCGACGAAATCGGAGGTGTCATACACGGGTCCGGGACTCAGCGTGTAGTACGGAACGGTGATCCGCCACGACATCGCGATGCCGATACCGATGATGATCAGGATCGATGCAAGTAACCACGGCCACTTCGGGTATGGCTCTGGGGGTTGCACCGATGCCGGCACGTCGGGAAGAGTTGGGACGTCGTCGCTTACCTGCAGATCTTGATCCATGGCGCGAGGATAACGCCGCATCGCTGATGCGATGCCGACAGACGACCGACGACAATCGACCAACGACAAACAAGTCGTACATCGTCAGTGAGCACAGCGAGCGGTCGCATGTCGGAGAGCGAAGCGGTCAGTGAGCGCAGCGAACTACGCGACCTTCCTGCCTGTGACGAGATCAGCAGTCACGACGATGCGGTATCGCTCCGACCCCTTCGGATGGCAAGCGAACATCGTCAGGGTTGGTGTTGGGCTGTCATAGGTGATCCACAGGTCCTCAGGGTCAACGATGAACGTGCCCGAAACGCGATACATCACCTCGAAACCCGATCCGTCGGTAACAAAGACGAGATCACCGGTGTCGAGCAGGTCGAGATCTTCGAAGGGTTTGGTCTTGGTGGTCCTGTGGCCGGCGAGAACGACATTGCCATACTCCCCTGCAAGCGCGGTGCCGGACCAGTGCGCCACACCTTCGTCGATGACGGACAGCGCAACGCCGGATCGAATTGTCTCGTCGATTCCAATCGCCGGGATCCGTAGATTGCCGACTTCAGCGCCCGATGCCTGGGAACGGTGGAACACCGCCTGACGGGCAGCATTCGGAACAAGGTCTTCCGGTCGTGGTGCTGCTGCGACCGGAGACGCAAGCACGAACAGCAAGCCGAAGACAATCGCGAAACGTAGAACAAGCTTCATGGGTCTCATTGTCGAGTAGATCGGCCCATATCACCAACAACTACACCAGAATCTACCCAACGAAGCCTGGAGGCCCGAGTGCAGACAACGTATCCATCACGGACGATCGCGAACGTGTTCGTACCCCGTACCGCTGTGAACACGATCGTTCTCATGGTTGGGTTCGCAGTGCTCACGGCGCTCGCAGCGCAGATTCGCTTCCACATTCCCGGGACACCGGTACCGGTCACAGGCCAGACCTTCGCCGTGCTCCTCGCCGGCGCTGCGCTCGGTTCTCGCGCTGGTGCCGGCAGCCAGCTGATCTACTGGTTGATGGGTGCGGCGGGGTTACCGGTCTTCGCGCAGGCCGAAGGTGGTTGGGGAGCCGCAACCGGGGCAACGTTCGGCTATCTCTTGGGATTCATCGTGGCTGCATGGCTCGTTGGTACGCTCGCAGAGCGTGGCAGAGACCGATCAGTGCGATCTGCAATACCGGCCTTTCTGGCAGGAAACCTCGTCATCTACGCCTTCGGGGTTCCCTGGCTCATGTACTCGGTCCCAGCGATCGGCACCATCGGTGCGGCGCTCACAGCCGGCTTCATGCCGTTCATCGCCTTTGATGCCATCAAGATCGTTCTCGCGGGGGTTGCCCTACCCGCAGCTTGGAAACTGACGGAACGTAATACGTAATACGCGCTTCGTAGTCCGACCGCTGCCTACGTCCTGATTCCTGATACCTGGCTTCTCACCCCATTCTCACTCGCCCTTCAGATCCGTTTCAGGTGGGCACCCCATCCTTCTTGGTGAAGGAAAGGAGCCCCATGGGATGGAAGCGAGTGGCGATTGTCGCCGGCACCGCGGTGCTCGCCGCCGCATGCACGACGACCGGTGGCACACCGACATCGGTGACCGTCAACGAGACGGATCAGACAAGTTCGACTGTACCGAGCACCACCACGACGATCGCCGAAGCACAGACATCGTCGGCACTCGACGACACAACCGACACGACAACAAC
>CAZWMX010000066.1:11169-12629 GCA_964635205.1 uncultured Acidimicrobiaceae bacterium
GACACGACAACAACGCGTGTGGAGACATCAACGTCAACCACGACAACGCTTGCCGAGACATCAACGCCGACCACAACAACGAGTGAACCACCGGAGAACCTCGACAACCTCACCGACGATCTTGATGATCTCTTGAGCGACCTCGACGATCTCCTCAACGGTCTCGATGACGAAGGCGCTGATCTCAACGGAGCGATGAACCAGAACGAAGGAGACATCGAAGGATGAAACGAACAAGAAAACTGTGGGTGATCGCGATCGCGCTCGGCTTGCTCATGGCACTGCCGGTGGCTGCGAACGCACAGGAAACGGACACGTCCGGCGACCGAGGCACCGTCCACTCCATCGAGAGCATCAAAGCACGGGCCCAAGAAGCGGTCGACAGACGCCTCGACACGCTGGCGAATCTCGAACGCCGCGTCATCAACCACGAGTACATGACGGCAGTACACAAGGCAACGCTCACCGCGGACTATGCCGATGCAGTCGCTGGATTGATCACACTGAACCGTGACATCCAGAACGCGGAGACCGTGGAGGAGCTCAGAGAGTTGGTGCCGTTGATCGCCACCGACTACCGGGTATACCTCGTGATCGTGCCAAAGAGTTACGAGGTCGGCGCGTCGGACCGGGTCGCTCACGTTGTCTCGAGGTTCGAAGACACGGCTGATGCGCTCGCCGACGCCATCGATCGGGCCGAGGCTGCCGGCTACGACATGACCGAGGCCAGACGTTGGCTGATCTCGGCGCGGGACGAGATTCAAGAGGCGCGTCGTACGGGTGTACCCGTGGCCAACGACGTGATCGACCTCGACGCCTCCGACTGGGAGGAACCTGCCAAGTCGATGCTCGAGGAGGGCCATCGCAGACTGAAGAACGCACGAGTCGATCTTCGTCAGGCGAAGGGCTCCCTCGACATGGCGAAGCAGGCGATCGAGGACGCCATCGGGGGCTGAGCACCAGCAACCCGAATCGTCAGGGGCTGCCGGGCAACCGGCAGCCCCTCAGGTATGGTGAGATTCAGGTTTCAGGCAACGGACGACGGACGACTGGTTCACGATGACCACCGATCGGTACGACAACATAAGGCGTGCGTTCGAAGGCGATGCATACGCCAACGCGCTTGGGTTCACACTGGGAAAGGTCGCTGAATTCTCCGTGGTCGTTTCAATGACGGTCCGTGAGGACCACCTCAACTTCCACGGCGTGTTGCATGGGGGAGCACTCTTCTCGCTTGCAGACTGTGCTTTCTCCCTTGCATCCAACGCCCACGGCGACACTGCAGTGGCGATCGACACTCATCTTGCTCTCACGGCACCGTCGAAACTCGGCGACACCCTCACAGCAGCAGCGATCGAGATGACCCGAGGCAGGAGCCTCGCTACCTACCGCGTGAACGTGACCCGCGACGGCGACGAAATGGTGGGGCTGTTCACCGGAACCGTGTTCATCAAGACAGA
>CAZWMX010000067.1:0-4557 GCA_964635205.1 uncultured Acidimicrobiaceae bacterium
CTAGCCTCTCCGCCGTGGAGGACACGGCACCCATCCGAGCAGATGAACGATTCGACGAGGCGAAGGTCGCCCGCTACCTCCACGGCGCACTCCCGGAGCTGTTCCCATGTCGGGACGTCATCTTCGATCAGTTTCCCGGTGGCGCGGCCAACCTGACGTATCGCGCACGTTGCGCCGAGGGCGATGAGTGGGTCCTGCGCCGTGCCCCGCTCGGGCAGGTCGCAGCGGGCGGGCACGACATGGCACGCGAGTACAAGGTGCTGTCCCACCTGTGGCAGCAATACCCGCTCGCGCCGAGAGCGCATCACTACTGCGAGGACGATGAGGTGATGGGGAAACCGTTCTTCGTGATGGAACGGCGCCGCGGCTCGGTCATACGGAAGGAGTGGCCCGTCGAATACGCCGAAGATCCCGGGCGCAAGCACTCTGTCGCAGAGTCACTTGTCGAAGCTCTCGGTGATCTTCATGCCGTGAAACCCGATGCCGTGGAGCTCGGTGACCTTGGCCGCCCCGACGGCTTCGTGCAGCGACAGATCGATGGTTGGTCGAGGCGTTGGGAGGTAGCTGCAACGCGATCCGTGCCGGACATGGACACGGCAGCGGAACTCCTCACCGCCGACGTTCCCGTACCGGATCGGGTAACGATCCTGCACAACGACTTCAAGCTGGACAACACGATGGTCGGACCCGACGGCAGGCTCGTTGCGGTCTTCGACTGGGACATGGCGACTCTCGGAGACCCACTCGTCGACCTCGGCACGCTCCTCGCATACTGGGCGCAGCCGGATGACCCGACCTATCTCGTGTTCGGGTCTCAAGCCGTGGCCATCGGCGATGTGATGCCGAAAGCCGAGGTCCGTGAACGGTACGCAGGACGAACCGGCTTCGATGTCTCGAACATCGGCTACTACGAGGGTCTGGCGCTGTTCCGCATCGCGGTGATCATCGAGCAGATCTACGCGAGATATGTTGCGGGCCAGACAGCCGATGAACGGTTCGCAGCCTTTGAGCCGCTTGCGCCGCTGCTGGCGGAGGCGGCCTGTGAATTGCTGTCGTAGGATTGTCGGGTGCACGCGAGTGGGTTAGGTTCATGCCCCACACTCGAATCGGCGGAACTGATGCCCCAGGACAGAATCGACGAACTCAGACAAGAGATCGATGAGATCAACCAGCGGCTGCTGGCCCTGATCGCTGAACGTCAGGGTGTTTCCGTCGCGATCGGTGCCCTCAAGGTGGCACATGGTCTTCCTCTGTACTCGGAGGAGCGCGAAGCGGAGCTCCTCGAGACCTTTCGCCAGGACGCAGAACGTCTCGACATCGACCCGGACTATGTCGAAGAACTCATGCGGGTCGTGTTGGAGCATTCCAGGGCTGCTCAACGCAGGAAGACCGGGAACAACTCTTGATGAACCTGGTGGTCGGTTCCGACGGCGCGAAGCGGTGCTGGTGGGGCGACGGTGACGACGACTACGAGCGGTATCACGACATCGAGTGGGGTTTTCCTCAGGGCGACGACCATCGGTTGTTCGAGAAGATCTGTCTCGAGGGGTTCCAATCCGGACTGAGCTGGCTGACGATCTTGCGAAAGAGGGAGAATTTCAGGAAGGCCTTCGATGGCTTCGGCTACGCGGCCGTCGCCACGTACGACGAGTCCGATGTCGAGCGACTGCTTGGTGACGCAGGGATCGTCCGGCACCGCGGCAAGATCGAGGCAACGATCAACAACGCAAACCGTGCTATTGAGCTCGTCGCTGAGCAGGGTTCTCTGGCGACCTACTTCTGGTCCTTCGAGCCTCGGAGGGCCGATCCTCCGACTGAGATCCCGGCGACCACGGATATGTCCGTCGCCCTGTCGAAAGACCTCAAGAAGCGCGGCTGGAAGTTCGTTGGACCGACCACTGCGTACGCGTTCATGCAGGCGATGGGTCTCGTGAACGATCACCTGGAGGGATGCTTCGTCCGCGAGGCCGCCGAAGCAGCCCGTTTGCGGTTCACGGTCGACAGTTCACAGATCACAGTTCACCCTGACACCTGACACCTGGCACCTGATGCCTGTTACCTGTTGTACTCGCTTTTGGCTTCGCGGGTCATCAGCTCGTGGAGTGCCTGACCGACGTCTGCTTTCTCGTAGAGCACCGATCCGACCTTCTCCGCGATGGGCATCTCAACCTCGTACCTTTGGGCGAGTGCGAGGACACCTCGGGTTGACTTGACACCCTCCGCGACCATGTTCATCTCCTCGACGATGTCATCGAGTTCTCTGCCTCGACCGAGACCGTAACCCACCTGGTGATTGCGGCTCTGGGAACTGTTGCACGTGGCGATCAGATCACCGAGACCGGCGAGGCCTGAGAACGTCCGGACGTCCCCACCCATTGCGACTCCAAGCCTCGTCATCTCAACCAGAGCTCGTGTGATGAGCGTCGCAAGAGTGTTGTCCCCGAACCCTTGCCCCGCAGCCATCCCTGCAGCCATCGCCATCACGTTCTTGAGCGCACCGGCACTCTCCGATCCGATCACGTCCGGATTCGTGTACACCCTGAATCGTGGTGTGCCGAAGATCTGTTGGATCGATGTCGCCACTTCCTGGTTCTCCATCGCGATGACCGTTGCCGCCGGCTGACCTTCGAGTATCTCGCGGGCGAGGTTCGGCCCGGTGAGCACACCGATCACCGATCGGTCATGCCTGGGCAGCACGTCCATGGTGACCTCGGTCATCCTCATGAGAGTGCCCGCCTCGATGCCCTTGGTGAGGGAGAGAATCGGAACGTCGTTGGGAATCGCATCCGTCAGACGGGACAGGACATCGCGGTATCCGTGTGATGGCACACCCATCACGATCACCGAGGCATCCGCGACAGCCGCGTGCAGATCGTCTGTTGCGACGAGTTCGGGAGCGAGGTCGAACCCCTTCAGATATCGCTTGTTGCGGTGCTTGGTGTTGATGCCCTTGGCGACCTCTGGCCTCCGCGCCCAGATGATCGTAGGTGCGAAAGGTGCCGCAAGCGACGCGACCGTTGTTCCCCAGGACCCCGCGCCTATGACCGCGTATTTCATGGGCGCAGCATACGCTGCCGGCCAGTTGTCAGTTCACAGTTCTCAGTTGACAGTCGGAGGCGGATCGACTGCTGACTGTAGACCGTGAACTGTGAACCGTGAACCTCCGACCCGCATCCTTGCAATTCGCCTCTCTTGGTAGCAAGCTTGCTCTCGTGCCGGAACGGATCGCCACTGTTACGCCAGGACCCAGATCGTTCGTCCTTGACACCTGTGTGCTGATCGCAGATCCCCACGCACTGCTCCGTTTCGATGAACATGATGTTGTGCTTCCCCTGGTTGTCATCGAGGAACTGGATCGTCAGAAGACTCGGATGGACGAGGTGGGCGCGAACGCCCGAAGCGCGATTCGGCTCCTCGAGGAGATGGGTGCATCGCGAAGCGGAGGACTCGCGGTTCCACACGGTCTCCCCGCAGGAGGGACGATCCGAATCGAACTGAACGGCATCCAATCCGAACGGCTTCCCATAGTTCTGGATCCAACAACACCCGACCACCGGATCCTCGCCACCTGCCTCAACCTCCACGACTCGGGCTCACATACGGTGCTCGTCACCAAGGACGCAGCCCTGAGGATCAAAGGTGCTCAGCTCGGCATCGATGTTGAGGACTATCGCGGTGACATCGTCCAGGTGGACGAGTCCTACAGCGGCGTCGCCGAGGTTGAGGTGGATGCCGATGTCATCGATCAGATCTATGACTCGGGAAAGGTCGAGGTCCCCTTCCTCGAAGGCACCATCAACCAGTACCTGATCCTGAAGGGACCAGGTTCGGCTTCAGCTCTCGCGAGGGTTGCTGAGGAGGGACCCGATCCCATTGTTGTGCGCGTGTCGGGTTCGCGGAGCATGTTCGGGATGGAGACCAAGAATGTCCGGCAGGCGTTCGCCGCCGACCTGCTCATGGACCCTGATATTGCTGCCGTGAGTCTCATGGGTATGGCCGGGACGGGCAAGACGTTCCTCTCACTCGCGGCAGGCCTCGAGCAGGTTGTCGAGATGGGCAGGTATCGGAGGGTGTCCGTGTACCGGCCGCTCATCGCGTTGGGGCGTCAGGAGGTTGGGTACCTTCCGGGCGACCTCAACGAGAAGCTCGAGCCCTGGATGGCGGCCGTCCATGACAACCTGTACGCACTTTTCGGTGGGGGTGGAGCGAATCCCAGGGACATGGTTGATGAGCTGTTCGAGCGCGACATCCTCGAGATGGCAGCTGTCACGTTCCTCAGAGGACGTTCGATAACAGACGAGCTCGTGATCGTCGATGAAGCGCAGAACCTCGAGCTCCCGACCCTCAAGGTGATCCTCACACGGATGGCGGCGAACTCGAAAGTTGTGTTCTGCGGTGATCTCACGCAGGTCGACAACCCGTACATCTCCCCGTTCGGCGGGCTCGCTGCCTTGATCGAGAAGTTCAAGGGAAACCCGATGTTCGGCCATATCACCATGGAACGAACCGTTCGAAGCCCTCTGGCCGAACTCGCGACGAAACTGCTCTGAGCCGCTC
>CAZWMX010000067.1:4657-12623 GCA_964635205.1 uncultured Acidimicrobiaceae bacterium
TCGCCGGGGCCACGGGTTCCGATGCCTGCGCCGAGACGGCTGAGCTCGATGCCCTTACCTCGCAGTCTCGGGAGCCGATAGCGGTGCTGGGCAAGCTCGACCTGCAACATGCCCTCCTTGGTGTGGGCGTGCTGAGCGAAGATGTCGAGGATCAGAGCAACACGATCCACGACGTCGCACTGAAATGCCTGTTGGAGGTTCCGCTGCTGGGCCGGGCTCAGGTCGTTGTCGAACACGACAACGTCGATGTTCTCGATCTTGGAGAGCGACACGAGTTCCCGCAGTTTCCCGCTCCCGATGAACGTTGCTGCAACCGGCCGTTCGCGCCGGACGAGGACAGATTCCACAGGCTCTGAACCGGCGGTGTCTGTCAGCAGCTCGAGCTCAGCGAGGCTTGCTTCGCCTCGTGTGCGATCGCCTGCTGATCGAATGAGACCGATCAACAGCGCCCGTTGCCTGACGACATCGAAGTCGGTTTCGGTCGCTGTGAGACCTTGGCGTCGGCGGCCTGTGTGAGATCCAGGGGGTTCGGACATGGTGTAACGGTAACTCGTCGGTACAGTTGACTGTTGCCCGTGGGTGCCAGACGTGTCTACTCTGCTCCGTCACGCGGGTACCACTCGTGTATGAAACCAATACGGAGGCATTCAATGGACGACAACCTGAAGAAATGGTTGCCGTGGATCGCGGTTGCGGCCGTCGCACTCATCGTCATCGTCATCATCGCTGTGAACAGTGGTGGAGACGATACGGCGGCACCGGAAACGACATCTACGACCGCCGCAGTCGAGGAGACGACAACCACCGCCGAAGAGACGACAACCACCACCGAAGCACCGGAAGAGAAGCCCGAACCAGGGCCGCTCGGTGCCGTTGAGCTTGCACCGGGTGAGGACATCCAGATCCGGAGCTTGCAGGCGATCAGCGGTGAGGTTGCGTTCCTCGGAGTTCCGAACCAGCGCGGCACCGAACTCGCAGTGAAGGACTACGGTCAGATCTTTGGTCGTAGCGTCAGCATCGGCACTCCGCTCGACGACCTCTGCTCGGCAGAGGGCGGTCAGGCTGCCGGCCAGACGATCGCATCTGATGACAAGGTCATCGGCGTAATCGGAACCTCCTGCTCGGGTGCAGCGACGGCAGCGTCGCCGCTGATCTCACAGGCAGGCATGGTGATGATCTCCCCGTCGAACACCTCGCCGTCACTGACATCCGACCTGGCAGGCACTGCCGGTGACAACTACAACCCCGGCTACTACCGCACGGCGCACAACGACCTGTTCCAGGGTGCAGCGGTTGCCGACTTCGTATTCAACAAGCTTGGTCTGACAAAGGCTGCGGCGATCCACGACGGTGACCCGTACACGAACGGTCTTGCGTCTGCGTTCAAGGATGCCTTCGAGGCGCTCGGTGGAGAGGTCGTTGCGTTCACGGCTGTGAACAAGGGTGATGTGGACATGGTCCCCGTTCTCACGGAGGTCGCGGTTGAAGGACCTGAAGTTCTGTTCTTCCCCATCTTCATGCCTGAAGGTGGCTTCATCGCTCAGCAGGTCGGTGGCGTCGCAGGGTTCGAAGATGTTGTCATGATCGCTGCTGACGGTCTCCTGGTAGACAACTTCATGGAATTGGCAGAGACCGAGGGAACGTACTTCTCAGGTCCGAACCTTGACTACGGAAACAACGCCTCTGCGATCGGCACAACTGCTGCCGACTTCTTGGCTGCCTACGACGCCGAATACGGTGAGGCGCCTTCGGCTCCCTTCTGGGCACACAGCTACGACGCAACCGTGTTGCTGCTGTCTGCCATCGAGGCCGTTGGAGTGGAAATGTCCGACGGGACGCTCATCATCGACCGCCAGGCGCTCCGTGACGAGCTCACGGCGACGACCGGCTTCGGTGGCATCATCGGAACCCTGGGCTGTGACGACTTCGGTGACTGCGGTGCGCAGCGAATCTCGATTGTGCTCCATGAGGACGCATCGGATATCGAGACAGGTAAGAGCAACATCGTCTTCGAGTTCTCGCCGAATAGCTGATCTCATAGACAACAAGAAGTGAGAAAGCCGGCGCCCTAGGCGCCGGCTTTCTGCTTTACTCCCAGCCACATGACGACGACCACCGCGACCCCTACACGAACGTTCAAGTTCTCCTGGACCGACTCGTTCCTGTGGGCCATTCGCGTGATGGCGATCTTCGTCATCGTGTGGGGTCTCGTTGGTGCGATCGCTCTCGGCATCGAAGGCGAAGGACTGAGTCTCGAGGCCTGGAGGCAGCTGTTTGTCGCCGGAATCGCCCAGGGGTCGATGTACGGTCTACTCGCCCTCGGATACTCGATGGTGTACGGCGTGCTCGGCTTCATCAACTTTGCTCACGGCGAGGTGTTCATGGTTGGTGCGATGGTCGGCTTCTTCGCCGCAAATGCGCTCTTCGACGCCGGCATCTGGGAGTCGAATTTCGTCTTATCGATCCTGATCGTGCTCGTTGTCGCAATGGCGACATCCACGTTCACTGCCGTGCTGATCGAGAAGGTCGCGTACCGCCCACTCCGCAACGCGCCGAGGCTCATCCCGCTCATCACGTCGATAGGCATCTCGTTCTTCATCCAGAACGCTGTTCAACTGCTCGTTGGACCGGCGGTGAAGACCTATCCGGCGCCACCTACCTGGCTCAGTGACCCGATCAGCGTGTTCGGTTTCGCGATCCCGGGCACCACACTGCTTGTTCTGTTTCTTGCCCTTGTCTCGATGATCGGCCTGTGGCTTTTCGTCGAGAGATCTGCGACGGGGAGGGCGATGCGCGCTGTTGCAGAGGACAAAGAGATCGCGGCCTTGATGGGTATCAACGTCGACAGGGTCATCGTGATGACCTTTGCGGTCGGCGGAGCGATGGCAGGTGTCGCGGCCCTGCTGTGGGCGCTCATGTTCCGAGGTGTGTCGTTCATCACCGGATTCCTGCCGGGCATCAAGGCGTTCACGGCTGCTGTGCTCGGTGGTATCGGGAACATCGTCGGAGCGATGGCCGGCGGTGTCCTACTCGGTCTCTTCGAAGGGCTCGGCCCGAACGTCGTGCTGCGGGGGCTTGCATGGCAGGTCCCGACCGCGCTCGCGATCGTGTTGTTGGTCGCAGGGGCCGCGGGAGTTGTCGGCGGCAGGTTCTTGCAGCGCAATAGCATCGTCGTCTTCGGCGCCTCGGCGATTCTCATGGGTGTCGTCGGCGTACTGGGGTTCACGATCGTCATCCCCGGCCTCAGTCAACTGAAGGACGTTGTTGCCTTTACCGCTCTCGTCCTGGTGTTGATCTTCAAACCCGCAGGTCTATTCGGTGAGCAGCTTGCGAGGGAGGACCGCGCCTGATGACGGACACACTCGTGCGCCCAGACGCGTCCACCGCCCCGACGCCGAATCCCGTCGACTGGTCGAGGGTCCAGAAGTGGGGTGTGTTGGGTGGGTTCACGATGTCGTTCATCGCCGCGATCGGGATGGTGGCGACCCTCGATCGCAGACTCATTGTCTCTCCGTGGCTGAGCCTTGGCTTCCTCACGTTGCTGTGGGTGCCTGTCGTCTACGGCTTCGTTGCTTGCACCGAGGATGTCCCCGACGGTGGCGCCCCTCTCGTCAAGGGTGAGCGAGATGTCATATCCGGACTCGTGACCGGTCTTCTCTCTGGGCTTTTCTTCTCGTTCTTCATCGTCATCATCGATGCGTTCGATTTCACAGACATCTTCAGGAACCTCGGCCCGAAGCTCGTGGAGTTGCTCACTTTCGGGCGAGGTCTTGGCGTCGCATCTGCGCTTTGGATCATCGGTTCTGGTCTCCTCGGTCTCGCCGGGGGAGCCCTGAAGGTGGTGCCTCGCAGGGTGCGTAACGTGCTCGGCGCTGCAGCAATCGGCGTGCTCGGAGTTGCCCTCCTCGAGATCATCGTCACCGACATCACCCAGGGACTCCGCATCGAGTTCGTCGCCGATTGGATCTACGCCCTCAACGGTGGGCTGACAACACTCTCGGCCGGTGTTGTCGCCGTGCTCTTCGGAGTCATGGGTTCGCGGTCTGATCAGCGAACCCTGGCGGAGCGAAGACTCGAAAGGATGAACCTCGACCCGGATGTCCGGTTCCGCAAGAACGTCATCGCCATCGTGATCACGATCCTCGCCGTGATCCTCCTCCCGATGATCCTCGGTGGTCTGACCAACGAGCTCCTCGCCAACGTCGGCCTCTTCGTTCTCATGGGACTCGGACTCAACATCGTCGTCGGTTCTGCGGGCTTGCTCGACCTCGGCTATGTGGCCTTCTTCGCGGTAGGTGCATACACCACCGCAGTGCTGACATCGCCGTTGTCACCGTTCTGGACGCCGGCGTGGACGCTGGACTTCCTGACCTGGCAGGGATGGATGATCGTGGCGATCGTGCTCCTCATGGCGGTGATCGCCGGTGTGCTCGTTGGTACACCCGTCATTCGGCTGAGGGGTGACTATCTCGCGATCGTGACGCTCGGCTTTGGTGAGATCGTCCGGATCCTGTTCCTCTCCGACTGGCTCGCTCCCTACTTCGGCGGTGCCCAGGGGATAACGAACATCCCATCTGCTGCGCTCGGGCCGGTTCCGATCAAGGGAACCAGTTCTCAGGCGATGTTCTACCTCATTGCGGTGTTCGTGGGCATAACGATCTATGTCGCTTGGAGGCTTCAGGGATCGAGGACCGGGCGGGCTTGGACTGCTCTGCGCGAGGATGAAGACGTCGCTGAGGCGATGGGGATCAACACGACCGCGGTGAAGCTCATGGCGTTCGTGATGGGTGCGATCTTTGCTGCCATGGCAGGCATGCTCTTCGCCGCAAAGGTCGGTTCCGTCTTCCCGAACTCGTTCAAACTCCTCGTGTCCATCATCATCCTCGTCATCGTGATCGTTGGTGGCATGGGATCGATTCCCGGCGTGATCGTCGGGGCGGTTGTCCTCATTGGAGTGCTCGGAGGTCCGACCCAGCCCGGGTTGTTGCAGGAGTTCGGCGAGTTCAAGCTGCTTATGTATGGCGCAGTACTCGTTCTCATGATGCTCAAGCGCCCTGAGGGGTTATGGCCGTCGCTCCGGCGACAACGCGAGCTCCACAAGGACGATATGAGCCAGGACGCGTGGCTCACCGGAGGGCCGGGTCAAGACGAGGAAGGTGACGCCTGATGCCGCTCCTCGAGACGAAGAATCTCATGAAGGGTTTCGGTGGCGTTCAGGCCCTTGACGGTGTCGACTTCCATATCGACAGGGGCGAGATCGTATCTGTGATCGGTCCCAACGGTGCAGGCAAGACGTCGTTCTTCAACACGATCACGGGCTACTTCTCACCCGACGACGGTGAGATCCTCTTCAACGGGATCAACATCGCAGGACACCAACCTCATGAGATCACCGAACTCGGTATCGCCCGAACCTTCCAGAACGTCCGCTTGTTCCCCAACATGACCGTGCTCGAGAACGTGATGGTCGCCCAGCACTGCCGAACGAACACCGGCATTTTCGGTACGTTGCTCAACACGGCGTCGTTCCGCAGGGAAGAGAAGGAGATCGAGGAGCGGGCCAAGGAGATACTGTCATTCTTCGGGAAGAGGCTCTCGGGGTATCGCTGGGACCAGCCTGCGTTCGCCCTCTCCTACGCCAACAGGCGACGACTCGAGATCGCTCGTGCGATGGGGACGTTGCCCGAGCTGATCCTGCTCGACGAACCGACCGCAGGCATGAACCCCATGGAAACGGCTGAACTCACGGACCTGATCAAACAGCTCCGCGACGAGAAGGGTTACACGATTGTCGTGATCGAGCATGAGATGCGAGTTGTTCGCAATGTCTCGGACCGGGTGATCGTCCTCGACCACGGTGTGCAGATCGCCGAGGGTGACTACGAGACGATTTCGCAGGATCCGAATGTGATCGAGGCGTACCTCGGGCGACCGAAGGAGTCAGGCGATGAGTGACCGAACGCCGGCACTCGAGTTCCGAGGGGTCAATACCCACTACGGCCCTGTGCACATGCTCAAGGATGTCAACGTGGAGATATACCCCGGCGAGATCGTGTGCCTCCTCGGAGGGAATGCTTCGGGGAAGACCACGACCCTCAAGACGATCCTCGGGATGGTGCACCCGTCGTCGGGTGACGTACTCATCGACGGGGAGGTTGTCACCGGTGACACGACCGCAGAGATCGTGTCGCGAGGTGTGACCATGGTTCCCGAGAACCGAAGACTGTTCAAACGGATGACCGTTCGCGAGAACCTCGAGATCGGTGCGTACCTGCGTACCGACAGGGATTCGCTCGACGCGGAGATGGATCACATCTTCGAGATGTTTCCCAGGGTCAAGGAGCGACTCAATCAGAAGGCCGGAACGCTCTCGGGCGGAGAACAGCAGATGGTCGCTGTCGGAAGGGCGCTGATGGCGAAACCGAAGGTACTTCTGATGGACGAGCCGTCGATGGGCCTTGCGCCGGTTCTTGTGCAGCAGAACTTCGACATCATCCAGCAGATCAACGACGACGGCGTGACCGTGTTCATGGTTGAGCAGAACGCGAACATGGCACTCTCGATAGCCGACAGGGGTTATGTGCTTCTCACCGGGAGCATCGTCCTCGCCGACACAGCAGCCAACCTCCTCGCGAACGAGGATCTCAGGAAGGCATACCTCGGCGAGACCGAGTAGCACTTCGATTGGAGACATCGTGAGCAACGAGACCACCGACATCGTCATCATCGGGGGCGGCATCATGGGGATGTCGATCGCTCACCAGGTTGCCCGCCGATCGAAGATGTCGATCATCGTGATCGAGAAAGGAACCGGCCTCGGTGAGGGCTCGACGGGGGGGTCGTCTGCGATCACCCGCCAGCGGTACACAAGAGTTGAAAACGTTCGTATCGCTCGTGACGGCAATGTCGTCTGGAGGAACTGGTCCGAGTACACGGGGCTACCCGACCCCGTCGGCCGATTCCATGACATTGGTGTGCTGTGGATGATGAACGAGAACGCCGCCGAGGTGGAAGAGGACCGCGATCGATTGGTTGCTGAAGGCATCGATGCGGTGATGGTCGATGCAGCCGAGCTCGCCGAGTTGTATCCGGGCCTGTCGGCGTGCATGGTTCCGTTCGATCTCACGGGCGAGGTCGAGCACGAGTGTGTCGATGGCGACGCGTTCCTGATCGAGAGGGACACCGGGTTCTTCGATGCGACCGGCGCCCTTGACGATGTTGCCGCTGCCGCACGGCTTGGTGGGGTCGATATTGCAATGCGATCGGAAGTCGTCGACGTGAGGGTCGACGGCGGGAGAGCGTGTGGAGTAACACTCGCCGACGGTTCGACCATCGATGCAGGGCTTGTCATCAACGCTGCCGGCCCGTGGTGTAACCGCATCAATGCCATGGCAGGGCTCGAATTGCCTTGGTCGCTCGTTCCGACGCGTGTCCAGGTGATCTACCGTGCCCTCCCACCGGAGGTGCCAAGACCTATCCCCGTCGTTGGTGACGCCGCCGGGGGTGTCTACTTCCGGCCGGAGGCCGGCGGTGGCCAGATCATCGTCGGCTCGATCCTCGAGGAGGACGAACTCGAGACTGCCGACCCCGATGACTACAACGTCGCTGCGGACAGGGCGTTCATCGATCTCAAGATCCACGCCCTGCATCATCGGATCCCGGCACTGCCGTATGTCGGCGTTCCGGGAGGTATGGCCAGTCTCTACACCGTCAATCGGCAGGACGTACTCCCCATCGTCGGGCCGACTGCCATGGAGGGATTCGCTGTGGTGAACGGGTTCTCCGGTCACGGATTCAAGGAGTCCCAGATGATCGGTTCGATGATGGCTCAGTGGATCACAGGGGAGCGCGCTGATTTCGACACGGACGTGCCGATGAGCTTCTTTGCAGTGGATCGGGATCCGGTCGACATCGGGGACCACACGGTGCTTGCGTAGCGAAGCAAGAGCTTCGCGGTAGTACGTAT
>CAZWMX010000068.1:0-12558 GCA_964635205.1 uncultured Acidimicrobiaceae bacterium
CAGCTCCCGAGGAAGAAGCAGCTCCCGAGGAGGAAGTAGCTCCCGAGGAGGAGCAGTGGATCCGGTACACCCTGGATGCCACCAGCACCGACGACTGGGTCTTCTTCGATTACGAGGAGGGTCGAGTGGTGGATACCGACTTCGTCTCACCCGATTGGGATGTTGCTTTCAAACGCACGAAGGTGCTGACGAACTCCGGTGTGACGAATGAATCCGGTCCGGGTGGAGCGTTCGATCTGGGCGAGGTTCCGCTCGAGGCAGCCACACCACCGGCATCTGCGGTGTTCGCTGTCGACGTCCTCGGAGGCGATGACGATGACGAGCCGGAGAACCCCGCGTTGGGTCGGTGGTATTCGTACTCGTTCATCAAGCACATCGTGAGCGTCAAACCGAACACGTATCTCGTACGCACCGGTGGCGACAACGATGCGCTGGTCCAATTCGACTCGTATTACTGCGAGGACGAAGAACCCGGTTGTATCACGTTCCGGTACCGACTTGTTCCCGAGGTAGCGGACGCGAGCTTCCAGTTGTGAGCGGAGCGGGTTCAATCCGCGGTTGGTTGGGCCTGACCTTGTATCTTCTCGCGCATGACGCTTCCGGTATTCGAGGTGGATTCCGTTGGCGAGCGATGCGGGAGGTAGAGCAATGGCCACGGACATAGCCGCACAACGTGAGCGAGTGCTTCGACTAGTCAAATCCCAGATGGATCTGGCGGTCGCGAGCGGGCTGATCCGACTCCGGGTGGAGGATCAGGCACCGACAGGCGAATCCATCACCATCGACGGCAATGAGCTGATCAACTTCGGCTCGTGTGCCTACCTCGGTCTCAACGTCGATGAGCGTCTCAAGGCTGGGGCAATCGAAGCCATTGAACAATACGGGCCCGTGTTCTCTTCCTCGAATGCCTACACGTCGGTCGACCTCTACACCTCGTTGGAGGCGAAGTTGAAGCAGATCTTCGGCGGGAACATCCTTGTCCCTACAACCACGACCTTGGGCCACCTGTCTGCACTCCCCGTCCTCGTGAGTCCCGGCGATCTCGTGCTGCTCGACCACCAGGTTCACGGGTCGGTGCAGCTCACCGCCCAGTTGCTGCGAGGCATCGGCGCCACTGTCGTCGATGTGCCTCACAACGACATCGAGGCATTGAGTTCGGTTCTCGATGAGTCGGCAGGGGATCATCGGCGGGTCTGGTATCTCGCCGACGGGATCTATTCGATGTACGGTGACACGGCGCCCGTTTCAGACGTCGTCTCGCTGATGGACGTGCACTCGAATCTGTATGTGTACTTCGATGACGCCCACGGTGTCGGCTGGCACGGGACACATGGCAAGGGTCACGTTCTTTCGCAGGTGCCACTCCACGAACGGATGATCGTCATCGGATCACTGGCCAAGTCGTGGGGCGCCGGCGGGGCAGTGCTGGTCCTGCCCAACGAAGAGATGGCAGAGATGGTGTTGCTTGCAGGTACCTCATTCACGTTCGCCGGACCGTTACATCCTGCAGAACTTGGAGCGGCGGTCGCCGCCGCCGATATCCACCTCTCGCCTGAGCGTGACGAACGCGAGCGGGATCTGATGAAGAGCATCGACTATGTGCGCGACCGCTTGGTTGAGCATCAGTTGCCGGCGATGTCCCTCGAGAGGACCCCGATCTGGTTCATCCGTGCGGGGTCGAACGAGAACACGATTGAACTCGGACGCCGCCTGCTGGCTGACGGCTTTTATACGAACCTGTCAGCGTACCCCCTTGTCCCCTTGGGAACGAGTGGCATCCGGTTCACGAACACGCTGTATCACACAGAGGAGCACCTCGAGCGGTTCATGGACTCGCTTGCTCGTCATGTTCCCGGCCTGGTCGTGCCGCCGGATGAGCACGTGGATCTGCGCTGAAGTTCCTACATCTCGGAGCCTGATCAGCCGATATCTGTGCAATGGCTCCCTATTCACGCGCCGCGCAGCCCGCAGCCCGATCGGAATTCAGATTCGGGCCGGGTGCGCTCACGATGTTCGCGTTCCTGGCGTTCGCCGCCCTGATCACGATCGTCTCCGACACTGAAGCGGCTGATATTGCCGGTGTCATGGGGGTCTTCGTCGGTTCGATCATCTCAGGATGGCTCTTCCTCAGGAATGCGAAGCTCCTCGGCGGACGCGAGAGACTCGCTTGGTCGCTGATCGGCGCCGGAATCCTATCAGGTGCTGCCGGCGTGCTGAGCGTGGCTGCCGTGTTCGTCGTTGTAGGTGATGCTCCTGCCTTCGGGTGGACCGACTTGTTCTTCTTTGGAGCATATGCATTGATGATCGCGGGAGTCGCGATCTTGCCCCATACGCAGGGCTCCCCGCTCCAGCGATGGAGGATGGTGCTTGACGGTTTGATCGGTGCCGTGTCCGTCGGTGCCTTGCTATGGGTGTTCTTCCTGTCGGATCTGATGTATGACCTTGGAGGCTTGTCCATGGTGGCCAGGGTCATCGGTGGTGCCTACCCGTTCCTCGACCTCGCGGTTCTCACGGTCGCGATACTCGTACTGCTGCGCCGCTCTGCCTACAGGTTCGATGTTCGACTGGTCCTCTTCACCGTCGGGGTCGTCGCTCAGGTCTTCGGCGACGTAGCATTCCTGGCCTCAGCGCGCGCCGGTTCTTTTGAGCAGGCCGAACCGTTGTATGTGGTCAATCTTCTCGGATTGTCTGCCTTCTTTGCAACCGCGTATCTGCTTGGAACATCTTCTCCGACGAGGGAGTACGCAGACCGCAATCCTCCTTTGTGGACTGTGGCAGCCCCATATGTGCCTGCTGTCGGCATGCTCGCGGTGTTCGTTGTGAATACGTATCGGACCACGCACGAGACTGTGAGCCTTGTCCTGTTGAGTGCAACCGTTCTGGTGGGGTTGTTGGTTATCGCGCGTCAGGGCGTTGCAATCGTCGAGAACCGCAGGTACATCGAGCAGCAACGAAACACGCTCGTCTCGACGATCTCGCACGAGCTGAGAACACCCCTGACAGCGATCGTGGGGTTCGTCGAACTGCTCGAGGAGGATGATGGATCGATCGGTCCAGCCGAACAGAAGGGAATGCTCGACATTGTTCACAAGCAGGCTGACTACATGTCCCGCATCGTCTCGGACCTCATCATGCTTGCCCGCGATACCGGTAGCGACATTGAACTGCAAGTCGAGCCCGTATCGATGATCGAACTCGCAACCGAGTCGATCCACGCATCCGGGGTGTCGATACAAACCGTCATCGTCGAATGTCCTCCCAATCTCACAGGGTTTGTCGATCCGGCCAGACTCCAGCAGGTACTGGTGAACCTGCTTGTGAACGCCTCGCGTTATGGGGGATCACAAAGGATCCTCCGCATCGAGACCCGGGGTTCCGATCTCGTGCTCGAGGTCCACGACGACGGTCCCGGGATTCCGCGGAGGTACGAGGTCAGGGTATGGGAGCGATTCGAACGTGGCCCCAACCGTCTGAACGCATCGGTTCCCGGATCGGGCATCGGTCTTGCCATCGTTCAGGCGATCGCCAAGGCCCACGGCGGATCAGCAACCTACCGAACGTCGGAGGATCTCGGTGGCGCCTGCTTCGCTGTTGCTCTCCCCGGTCGCGGATCCATCGCGGAGGAGTTCAGGAGTGATGAGGAGACGCTGCGATCCTTGCCGATTCGGCCGATGGCTTGAGACGACGGCGGTCAGATCCTACTCGTTGATGTATCTGGATTCGAGTTTCCGCGCAGGTGCCAAAGTTCGCCGGATCTCGGTCGGTGCTGCATCTACGCCTAATCTTCGGGTACCGGAAGAGGGATGTGTCCATGGATCGACCGCTGCTCGTGGGGGTACAGCTACCTGAGGTTGAGCGAGCTATCACGTGGCCAGAGATGCGTGATATCGCGACCACGGCCGAGGATGTCGGATTCGACTCACTCTGGGTCGGTGATCATCTGTTGTACAAGAGCGAGGGGGAGGCGAAGGGACCCTGGGAGGTGTGGTCCATACTCGCGGCGATCGCAGCCGTGACCGATCGTGTCCAGATCGGACCGCTTGTGGCTTCAACCTCCTTCCATAGCCCTGCGATGTTGGCGAAGAAGGCGGTGACGGTCGACGAGATCTCGAACGGCCGACTGATCCTCGGTCTTGGCGCCGGATGGAACCAGGTCGAGTACGAGGCTTATGGATTCCCGTATGACCATCGGGTGAGCCGGTTCGAAGAGGCTTTCACGATCATCCGGACTCTGCTCTCGCACGGCGCCATCGACTTCGACGGTGCGTACTACACGCTCAGAGACTGCGTGCTTGTTCCACCAGCGCGGCCCGATGGAATCCCTCTCATGGTCGGATCGGAGGGTTCACGGGTTCTGCGGGCGACCCTGCCGTACGTGGATGGTTGGAACGCGTGGCATGCCTGGTACGACAACACGCCTGAGGGTGCGCGGGAACTGCTTCGGAGGATCGACGACGCCTGTATCGATGCCGGCAGGGACCCCGCCACACTCAGCCGATCTCTTGCGGTATTCGTACGGGCACCCGGCGGCGCGTCCGGCCCCCGCCAGGGAAACCCGAATCGGAAGTCATCCGTTGCCCTCGAGGGTGATCACGAAACGATCGCGCAGCACCTCGCCCAGTTTGCAGGGATGGGAGTCGACCATGTCCAGCTCGTCGTTGACCCCATCACGGCCGAGTCTGTCGAGTGGCTCGGGGGAGTGCTCGGGATCCTGGATGCGGTGCAGCGAGGAAGCTGAGGCGGCGTCCCATGTCTCCGCGGGCGTCGAGCGTACCCGTCGATAGACCGGACAAGTCCTCGATGTGAAAGGGTGGTCCTGTCGTCCTCGGACAAATTTGATGCTCGATTCCGCTCAAGCCGTAGGTGAAACCCGATCACCGAGCCCGAGGTGCTCGACGGCCATCTCCCTGAGCTTGTTCTTCTGGATCTTCCCCGTGACCGTCATTGGGTACTCCTCAATGGTCTCAACGTAGCGAGGGATCTTGTAATGGGCGATCTTGCCCGCGCAGAAGTCGCGGACGTCGTCCGCTGACAATTCTGTTCCACCCTCGGTCTGGATCCAGGCCATCACTTCCTCGCCGTATCTGGCATCAGGCACACCGACCACCTGAACCTCGCGGATCTGAGGATGTGTGTAGAGAAACTCCTCGATTTCGCGCGGATATACGTTCTCGCCACCGCGGATGACCATGTCCTTGATTCGGCCGACTATGTTCACGTAACCCTCATCGTCCATCGTCGCCAAGTCTCCGGTATGCATCCAACCACTCGTGTCGATCACTTCTGCGGTGCGTTCGGTGTCGTTCCAGTAGCCGGCCATCACCGAGTATCCCCTGGTGCAGAACTCACCGTCGATCCCTCTCGGTACGGTTTCACCCGTCTCCGGGTCGATGATCTTGATTTCGACATGTGGGTGCACCCGGCCGACGCTGCCCACTCGCTTGTCGATCGGATCATCGGTATGCGTCTGTGTGCTGACGGGTGAGGTTTCGGTCATGCCGTAGGCGATGGTCACCTCATCCAGGTTCATGCGTTCGATACACTGCTTCATCACCTCGGTGGGACACGGTGAGCCGGCCATGATGCCTGTGCGAAGCGTCGAGAGGTCGAACGATTCGAAGTCGGGTTCGGCCAGTTCCGCGATGAACATCGTGGGTACGCCGTAGAGACTCGTGCACCGCTCCTCGGACACAGCCTCCAGAGTGCTCTTCGCCTCGAAGGCGTCCCCCGGCAAGACGATCGTTGCTCCATGGGTGGTGACGGCCAAGTTGCCGAGCACCATGCCGAAGCAGTGATAGAGCGGAACGGGGATACATACCCGATCTTCGTGCGTGTACCGGCAGATCTCTCCGACGAAGAAGCCGTTGTTGAGGATGTTCACATGGCTGAGGGTGGCGCCCTTCGGATACCCGGTGGTCCCCGACGTGTACTGGATGTTGATCGGGTCGTCGGGGTCCAGGGCAGCCTCGATCGCGGAGACTGTGGAGGATTCGATGCTGTCACCTGCATTGAGAAACGACGCCCAGTCCTCGGTATCGAAGAAGACGACATGTTCGAGCGCAGGTAGGGACGGCAGGACCTCCTGCACCATTGAGACGTAGTCCGAGGTCTTGAAGCGTGGAGCGGCGAACAGCCCAAGACATCCGGACTGTTCGAGGGCGTACCTGAGTTCGTGGGTGCGGTACGCAGGGTTGACATTCACCAGGATCACTCCGACGAGTGCGGTCGCATATTGGAGCAACACCCACTCGGCGCTGTTCGGCGACCAGATACCGACGCGGTCGCCCTTCTCGAACCCCATCGCGATCAGAGAGCGCGCGACTCTGTCGATTTCCCCGGCGAATTCACGGTAGGTCCACCGGATGCCCTGATGACGCGACACGAGGGCCTCGTTGTCCCCGTGCCTGTCGACGGTGCGCGCCAGATTCTGGCCGATCGTCTCGTGAAGCAGCGATGTGGTGGTATCTCCTCGAGTATGACTCGGAATCGTCATCCCTCACCTCCATCTGGTCAAAATCGCAACCGTCAGGCTATGCCGACAAGGTTGATCCGGCGAGAGGAGGATCGTCACGACTCGCCGCTCCGGGGCTTCACGTGGCCCCAGCGAATGAGATCGTTCGCCGTGTCGATGATCGATCGATCTACGTCCCGAAACTCGATGCCGAGGTCCTCTCTGATCTTCGTTGTGTCGAGGTTCGCGGATCGGCCGAGATTGGTCTCGAGAAACGACCGTGTTCCGGGTGGTTGGAACCTCGCCAATTGTCTTGTCAGAAACGTTCCGAAGCCAGACGTGAGCCGCATCTTCGGGAGTCTGTAATCGGCGAACCCGTTGGCTCTGAGAACCTCGACCGCACGCTCCAGGGAAACAAGCTCTGCCGAGCAGATGTAGCGACCGGAGGCAGACTGGTTCTCCGCGGCTCGTACATGGGCCTCTGCGACATCGCGAACATCGACATTCGGAAATGTGATGTCGATGATTGCGGGATACACGCCTCCGTTGAGAAGATCAGCGATCATTCGGCTCGTTGTACTGAGACCAGACGAAACGGATGGGCCGATGACACCGGAGGGATTGATGACCACCAGATCGAATGATGGTTGCTCTGTGTCGATGAAGTCCCAGGCGGCGCGCTCTGCGAGGGTCTTGCTGTAGTAGTAGGGGTTTCGCTCGAGCGAGGACTTCTCGTTCCAGTCGGCCTCTGTGTACACACGATCGTCAGGCTGGTCGGTTACGGCTGCGATCGAGGACGTCAGGACAACCCGTCTGACGCCGGCATCCGTCGCTGCGCGCAGAACGTTGAGTGTCCCGACCAGTGCGGGATCAACGAGGTCACGCTGAGGGTCCTCAACATCGATCACGTATGGGCTCGCGATGTGCATCACGATTTCGCACCCCCGGAACGCACCAGCGAATCCCTCCGCCGCCATCAGATCGGCGGTGACAAGTTCGAGGCGTCCGTCTGCGCCGGGGAGTTCCTCGAGAGGGGCGACCTTGGCGGTGTTGTCCGGGTCCCGAACGGTGCCACGGACCGAGTAGCCACGATCGAGGAGCACCTGTACGACGTGGGAGCCGATGAAGCCGGAGGCACCGGTGACTGCTACGAGCATTCGAGAACCTCCGCCGCGTTGGATCGACTGCGTCGTCGTTTGGGGAATCCTAGGTGTGTGCTGAGAGGGGTGACGTGGATTTCTCAGCGGGCCGTTAGTGCCAGGTCGGCCTCAGCGGTATGCCGCTCGAGCCGGATTCGCGTGTGTTGACCGCGAGGACCTGGTCGACATGGATTTCGTTGTCCTCGAACAGGACAGCGCAGCCGGCCATGTAGAGGCGCCAGACCTTCGCACGTCCCACACCGGCGTCGGCAACCGCCTCCTCCCAGTTGGCTTCGAGGTTCGCAACCCAATTGCGTAGCGTGAGCGCGTAGTGCTCCCTGAGGTTCTCCATATGGCGAACCTCCAAGCCGTGATTCTGGAGCTCCGAAATGACGCTACCCACCTCGTGGAGTTCTCCGTCGGGGAACACATACCGATCGATGAACGTCGACCTACGACGGCGCGCGCCCTTTGGCGGCCTTGGCCGGCTGATCGCATGGTTGACGGCGCGTCCACCCGGTACGAGCAAGTCCTTGACCTGGTCGAAATACGTCCCAAGACGCTCCAACCCCACATGTTCGAACATTCCGATCGAACTGATCGCATCGAAGGGCCCATCATCGATCTCTCGGTAATCCTGGAGCCTGATGTCGACCCGGTCCGTAAGCCCGGCCTCAGCGACCCTCTTCACCCCGAGGTCGACCTGGTTCTGTGAGATCGTCACACCAACCGCTTCGACACCGTGATGCTCTGCGGCGTGCAGGACCATCCCGCCCCAACCACATCCGATGTCGAGCAAACGCATACCGGGCCGGAGATCGAGCTTTTCACAGATCAATTCGTACTTGTTCGCCTGGGCCTGTTCGAGTGTGTCCGTTTCGTTCTCGAACACAGCACACGAGTACGTCATGGATGGACCAAGCACGAGACGGTAGAAGTCGTTCGACACGTCGTAGTGATACGAGATCGATGCCGCATCACGGCTACGGGAGTGGAGGCGTCCACGGCCGTGGTGCTCCTCGGGTGGCGGAGGGATTCGACGGAGGTTCCTCACGCCGATCAACCTCACGAGTTCGCTCACCTGGAGCGGGCTCATCTTCATCCCTGCGACCTGGCGTCGCAGTTCCATCACGGCGTAGATGTCGCCCTCGATTTCAAGATCGCCTGCAACGTAGGCGCGCGCCAACCCGAGTTCTCCCGGAGCGGTCACCATCCGCACCAAGGCGTCCCGCGAGCGCACGGTCACCGTCGCCGCCGCATCCCTCGGACCGACATCTGTCCCGTCGAACGCTCGGAAGCGTACGGGCAGGTCTGATCCGAACCAACTGGTGATGAACGATTCGAAAGTCATGTGTCTGCTCCTCCTCCCAAAGGCGTCACTCCCCATGCGAGGTTCTGCCCTTATGGCTACTCACACCAGTCATACACCTTCCAGTCGAACGGAATGTCAAGTAGCGCGGTCGAGAATCACGGATGCACATGATTTCGGTGTCTGGTGTACAGACGATCGGTGTGCTTGCGCGAGGAAGCACCTACGTCGGACTCAGCTGCGATCGTCTGGCATCGGTTGGGGTCGGTGCAGTCCTCAGGATCGAGGCCTTTGGCGCGTTGGGTGAGCGAGACGAGCTGATCCCTCGTGTCGTGGAGATTCTCGATGTGTCGGTCGAGATCCTCGAGATGTCGCTCGAGGAGCTCGATGACGTGGTGGCACGTACCTTCCCCAACGCTCCGAAGGTCGAGAATGGATGCGATCTCTGTGAGGGACAGGCCTGTTGCTTGAGCATCGCGAATGAACCTCAGCCGCAGCACCGCATCATCGTGGTAGTCGCGGTAGCCGTTGTACGTCCGCTCAGGTTCAGGGAGGAGCCCTATGTCCTCGTAGTAGCGGATCGTCTTGGTTGGCACATCTGTTCGTTTACCGAGTTCTCCGATTTTCATGACGGAAGTATACACGAAGAATGTCCTTGACATTCCATTTGACTGGAAGGTGTAGGTTCTGTTCCATCGATGATAAAAGAAGGAGGAACACGCCTATGCGTGACCCAGTATGCGGCATGACGGTTGGCGCAGATTCACTTACCGTTGCGGGCCATCCAGATTTCGGATTCTGCTCGAACCACTGCCTCGAAACGTTTACAGCGGACCCTGACCAATACACAGGCCAAGTCGCCACGGATGAAACGGAGGAGGAGGACGAACCGGCCAGAACACCCGTCTTGGTTGGTGCTTCCGCCGCGCCGGCCGGGCCGGAGACACTCCACGTGGCACTCGAGGGTATGACGTGCTCCTCATGTGTCTCGAGTATCGAACGAGCCCTCAACGCTGTACCCGGGGTGATTGATGCGCGAGTGAACTTCGCCTCCGAGGAAGCCACAATCGAGGTGGATCCGGGATCCGTGGGAGTCGACGAACTCATCACGGCGGTCTCCGGCGCCGGTTATGGAGCCAGAGAAATCGACGACGATGGGGACGTCGACGCCGATCAGAAGGCTCACGAGCGCCTGTACAGGACCTTGCTCCGCAAGTTCTGGTTCGCCGCGATCGTGTCGCTGCCCGTGATCTATTTCTCCTATCCGGAGATCTTCCCCGGTGTCCCAGAGAAGGGTTCAACGCAGTTGAACCTCATCTGGGGTGCCATGGCGATCGTGACCTTGGCAGTGATGGTGTTCTCCGGAGGACAGTTCTACACGAGCGCATGGGCAGCGATCAAGCACCGGTCTGCGAACATGAACACGCTGATCTCGATCGGGATTTCGGCAGCATGGTTGTACTCGACTGTGGCGTTGCTCTTCCCCGGCATTTTCCCTGAAGAGAAGCTGCGTGACGTGTTCTACGACGTCTCCGTAGTCGTGACCGCCTTCGTTGTGTTGGGGGCTGCATTGGAGATCCGTGCAAGGGCACGCACATCTGAGGCTCTCAGGAAGCTGATCGGTCTCCAAGCCAAGACGGCTCGGATCGTCCGTGACGGCGTCGAGATGGAGATCCCAACCGGCGACGTGTTGGAGGACGACATCGTCGTCGTCCGCCCCGGCGAGAAGATCCCTGTCGACGGGATTGTCGTGTCGGGATCATCCGCTGTGGACGAGTCCATGATCACCGGTGAGCCGATACCCATTGAGAAGACCGAAGGCTCGAGCGTCATCGGTGCCACCATCAACAAGACCGGATCCTTCCGGTTCCGCGCGACCAGGGTGGGTCGTGACACGATGTTGGCCCAGATCATCCAGATGGTGCGCGACGCCCAGGGGTCGAAGGCACCCATCCAGCGCACCGTGGACATGGTGTCGGGCTACTTCGTACCTACGGTGATGATCATCGCGATTCTCACCTTCATGACGTGGTACACCTTCGGACCCGTTCCGGCCCTCGTGTACGCAGTGATCACTGCCGTGACGGTGCTGGTGATAGCCTGCCCCTGCGCCCTCGGGTTGGCGACCCCGACCTCGCTCATGGTCGGGATCGGCAAGGGAGCAGAGAACGGCATTCTCATCAAGTCGGGTGATGCCTTGGAGACAGCCCACAAGATCGACGCCGTTGTGCTCGACAAGACCGGCACAGTCACCCAGGGCGAGCCTGTTCTCACCGATGTTGTCACAACCGTCGGCTTCACGGAGGATGACGTCCTATTCCTGGCCGCTGCCGCCGAGATCGGGTCAGAGCACCCTCTCGGTGAGGCGATCGTAAACGGCGCCACGAGCCGTGGCATTGAAGCGAGCGAGCCAGATGACTTCGAAGCGGTACCCGGTCACGGGATCATCGCCGTGGTCGGACAACGGCGAGTTGTTCTCGGGAATCTCAAGTTCATGGCGGACCAAGGAATCCCTGCCGGTGCTGTCGAGGAGATCCTCGCAAGGCTTTCCGACGAAGGAAAGACTGCCATGGTGGTTGGAGTCGACGGTGAACTTGCAGGCGTGGTGGCGGTTGCCGACACGGTCAAGGAAGACTCCGTCACTGCGATCAAGCGAATGCATGAACTGGGACTGGAAGTTGTGATGTTGACCGGCGACAACCAACGCACGGCGAATGCGATCGCCAAGCAGGTCGGAATCGACCGGGTACTTGCCGAGGTCCTTCCACAGGACAAGGCCAATCAGATCAAACTCCTTCAAGCCGAAGGCAAGATCGTGGCAATGGTCGGTGACGGGATCAACGACGCTCCTGCACTCGCTCAAGCGGATGTTGGGATGGCGATGGGTACAGGTACGGATGTTGCCATGGAATCGGGCGACATCACACTCGTGAAGGGCAGCCTCACCGGCATCGTCACTGCGATCGAGCTGTCAAAGGCGACCATCCGAAACATCCACCAGAACCTTGTCGGGGCCTTTGCCTACAACACGTTGGGTATCCCCATCGCAGCCGGTGTTCTGTATCCGTTCATCGGGTTGCTGCTCAGCCCTCTCATCGCAGGAGCGGCCATGGCATTCTCGTCGGTGACGGTTGTGACGAACGCAAACCGTCTCCGCCGCTGGCAACCGTCGACGGGCCCGCGTAGCATTCAAGCAGTGCAGACCCAACATTCCGAAAAGGAAGGAGCGCGAGTATGAGCCCGATCATCGTAAACCTGATCGGTGTCGGCTTGATCGCACTGATCGTCTGGTACTTCTGGCTCTCCAAGCCCGAGGCTGCGAAGGCTGCTGCCACGGTGAGCGGTGTCCAGGAGGCGTTCATCGTGGTCAAGGGCGCGTATTCGCCGGACAGGATCCAGGTGGAGGCAGGCCGGCCCGTGCGGTTGATGTTCAACCGTCAGGAATCCAGCCCTTGCTCCGAGAAGGTCATCCTCGACGCTTTCGGCGTGTCCGCCGATCTGCCGGAAGGAGAAACCGTACCGGTCGAGTTCACACCGACAACGCCAGGTGAGTACGAGTTCGCATGCCAGATGGGCATGCTCCGAGGAACGGTGGTCGTCACATGACGGACAGCGAGCCCGAGCGACGCGAGACTCCGATATGGGAGATGGTGCCCGCC
>CAZWMX010000069.1:0-12492 GCA_964635205.1 uncultured Acidimicrobiaceae bacterium
GAGGTGGCGGCACATCGGGTGGCACGCCGGGCGCGGGAGGTGGCGGCACATCGGGCGGCACGCCGGGCACAGGCGGCAACGGTGGTGTATCTGCCGGCGTGTTCGACCCGTCAACGCCGGTCGGGGGTCCGTTCGACGTTGGAGTCCTCGGGGGCGCCGGCGGTGGCGGCGCCACAGGGTCGAACGGGTCGACGTCGACGGCAACGCTCACGCTGCCGTCGGCACCCCGAACGACGGGACCGATCGTATGCACGACGCCGACCGACCCCACCCTGCCCGACTGAACAGGAGGAGAGCCTGGAACCGACACATTCTCATCCCACTGCTGATCCGCAGGGATCGGTACCGTCGATCCTGGCCCGGATTGGAGCACCCGCTCGGCCGTTTCGCCACTTACGTAGATCGTTCTCGTCGGCCCCGGCGGTACGGGCGGCGAACCACTGCCGCTTCCCAATGTAGCGAGGATCCTCCCGATCTCACCTGAGGCTTCACCCCACGTGATAAGGCCGATGGCAGCCGCCGCGATGAGTCCCGCGATCGCTTGTCCGGCCGCTTCCTCGGGGTCGATCGGACCGCCCCCGCCGCCTGGAGGAATGCCGCCACCGAGCGCCGTGCCATCAGTTTCGCCGACCGGCCTCGGCTCCGCGATGCCGGGAGCCGGTTCGGAGCCATCGCCACCGGAAGGTGGGCTCTCTTCGGCAGCAGGCGGCGGGGCGTCTCTCGGTGCTATCTCGGCGCGATACACCCAGTCCACCCCACACGCTGCACAGTTCCAGTAGAACGCGTAGATCAGGATCTCGTCATCCTCAGCCGAAGGCGACGGCACCGTGAACCAGGGCGACACCGAACCACTCGACGGGCTCCTCTGCGGAGTGATGCCCATGGAAAGGTACGTCTCACCCTCGAGGTTCACACCATCGGCTCGGAACTCGAACTGCTCACCCGGATTCCACTCAGCGTTCTCCGTTCCGCTCACCGACCCGGAGGCGCTGAGGGTGACGACCTCTCCCGGGATCATGACCGCTGGTGGGGATTCAAAGGTCACATTGCTTTGCATGTTCCAGTTCTCGACGCCGTAGTCGACATCCCGTCGGTGGCTCGATATCCCTGTCGCCGTCACCGTGTAGCGGTCGAACGTGCCGTCGAACCGTGGTTCCCCGAAGTAGTTCGGCGTAACGCCAGCCACGAACTCGGTCGGAGCATCGTTCGGGTTGACGCGTGTCTCGGTGAGCACCCACCGATCACCCTCAGCAGCAACTGCCGTGCCCCGGGTCCCCACTCCTACGAACAGAACGGTCGCCGGGAACGCAAGTGCGATGATGACCGTTGCGACCCCGGTACGGGCGAGGCTCTTGTTGAGGGGTCCGGTGCGTCCCACGATGAGGCCGATGCCCATGCACGCGGAGAACCAGGCAACGGTCTGTCCGAGTTGCACGGCCCCGGTGCGTGACGCGATCCCCGCTGTCTGCATCAGGATGATGCCTGCTCCCCACCCGATGAGTGCGATGGGGGTGCGTTTGGCGAACAGGCCGCGCTCCTCGGCGGTGATCTCGAGGGTGCTGCCCTGGGTGAACCCGAGGCCGACACCAACCGCAACGGCGACGAGAACCGCGATGACAGGTGTGACCACGTTGGTGATCATTGCCATGGCGAGGATCGCTCCGACCCCGATGACTGCCCTCGCCACATCGAATCCGACCCGGATCTTTGATCGTTTTCTGGCGAAGACAACGGCGAGCGTCAGCGATGCGACGGTGAGCACGATCGAACCGATCGTGATCGCACGTGCCAACCCCTCTCCCAAACGCACCCTCCTCTCGAATGTGCCGCGGATTGTCACACCCAGCGACTAACCAATTGTAACCAACGGACCCTGTCCGCGTCGTGAGAACCCAAAACCGAACGTGGTCGCCGGCACTTCGACAACAGCGAGACGGTACGGAGAACCCGAGCGGTCTCAGCCAGCCGGCCCACACCGAACAGTCCCGTTTGATATCATTTCTCGAGGAAGATTCCGGTTCAACCTTCTGGTTGACGCCGGAACTCGAGACGCGGTGCAGCATCGACCGCACCGGGTCGCGCACGAGGACGGGATCAGGGCAACTGTGGTTCATCTGGCGGGGCATCTGATGTGGGGACGGAGGACGACCCCATCATCGCGGTGCGAATCCGGCGTTCGGACCCATGCACGGGCCACGTCCTCCCCAACATCCATGCGAGACCCTCGGACCACGAGCCACCCGCCTCAGGAAAGAACGACCGATGTCCACCTCGCCGAGGCGGACAGATGCCATGTCACATGACGTGGCGGAGAGTGGAGGTTTCGATGAGGTCGCCAGGTTCCCGTAGACGAGTTCGAGCTCGTTCCAACAATGTTGGGAGTCGCCGCCGGGCACTGAGCAGGGCCGGGACCTTCCTGATCCTTGTCGGTCTCACAGGCTCCGTCGTGGGGCTGGTCGCTGCGCCCGCGTCGGCCGTGATGGAGGGGCCGTGCGTTGCCATGTTCAACGGGATCCCCTTCGATGATCTCGATACGCCGGCCAAGGCGCGCGAGCGGCTCGTCATCCAACCGGGGGAATCCGTGACCGCGTACGGCGCGGCCCCCGATACGGATTTCATCTACATCGACGTGCTCTTCCCCCCGCTGGCGATCCCGCTCATTTCCATGGAATCCTCGGAACCTGGTGAACAAGGGAGTGATATCAGCGAAGTCGAGGTCGAGCTTCCTCTCGGTGATTTCGCCAAATACGGTGCAGGGATCTTCGAGTTCGTCGCCCGGACGGACGATTGTCGGGGTAACGCGTTCTTCATCATCGGCGGTATCGCGCCGTGGGAGACAGCCGTCGGGAAGACCGCCGTCGGCGTCGGCGTGGTGGGTGCGCTGATCGGTCTGACATCGTGGATACCCGCGATCGTGGCCGGTGGCGGTGGGATCGTCCGGAGCGTCATCGCAGGTGGGCCCGTCGGAGTGGCCATCGCGGTCCTCGTCCAACAAGCAGGGATGATTCCGCTGTCGGGGAAGAGCGTAGGCATCGCCATCGTCGGCTCTTCCGTCGTGGCCGTTGTCATCACGAAGGTTCTCGTCGGCGTGCATGGCGCCGCTGCCGGCGCGTCCGCGGGTGGAGCGCTTCCGACACCACCCCCAGGGTCGCCACCAGCGCCGACACCGCCGTCTGAGCCCACGACGGTGTTCAAGGATCCGTTGTTGGGCGGGTCTGAGGTTCCGGTTCCGGGCGCTGAAACAGCGCCGCCTGCCTCGACTGCCGGGGCAGGCGCTCCGGCAGCACCGTCTTCGGCCGGTGGCTCTCCGCCTCCACCGTCTATGCCTCCTTCGTCGACTTCTGGTCCGGCCGCAGGCACGGGTTTGCCTCCGTCGTCGGGTGCTGGGGGTAGTGCACCGCCTTCGTCTGCGCCTGGTTCGGGGATGCCTCGGTCGTCGACTTCTGGTTCGGCCGCAGGCACGGGTTTGCCTCCGTCGTCGGGTGCTGGGGGTAGTGCACCGCCTTCGTCTGTTCCTGCCGGGGGTTCGGCTCCACCGTCGTCTGCTCCGGGTGCGGGTGCTGCTCCTTCGTCTGCTCCTGCCGGGGGTTCGGCTCCGCCCTCGTCGGTCGGGGGCGGTGGCGCTCCACCGCCTTCGTCTGCTCCTGCCGGGGGCGGTTCTCCGGCATCCTCGGCACTCGGAGGCGCATCACCGGCAGCGGGTGGGCCACCGATCTCCGGACTCGCCGCCGGTGCTGCAGCCGCTGTGGGAGCGACGGGGGTTGCGTCTCGAGCCGCGGCGGCCCGCAAGCGTGCGTCGGCCGGTGGCCAGCTCGTGGACCCTTACTGGTTCCATGTCACCGAGGCGACAGATCTCTATGGGCTCGACGAGTACGAGAGCATCCTCGGGCAGCTTGCCCCGGGTGCCTGGTATCTCGCCAAGGCGACCTACGACGAGTGGGTCCATGTCTGGGACGAGGAGTCCGGTCTCGAAGGTTGGGCTGCGAAACACGCAACCATCCGACAGGGCGGATAACGCGATCGGCGATCGATGGTGCGAGCGGATCAACCGGTACCGCGGGCGACCATCACGGTGAGTTCGGCAAATCCGGAGCCGGAAGGGTTCTCGTGGCCTTCGAGGAGGAGCAACACGGACCGGCCCACAACGTTTGGATGCACCAGGACATCGGGATCAGGTGTGCCGGGCAATTCGACTCGTGTCTCGAAGACCGCTCCTCCGGAGGCGTCCAGGACACGGATCGTGACGGCGGCGAAGCCGTGATCCGTGCTTCGCCGAGCGTTTGCGGCGTTCGAGATCAGTGAAACGGATCCGATGAATTCGTCCTGGGCTCCGGTCCACTGGAACGTGGAGAGGCCCCCCTCGCCGCTGGACGAGATCCACGATGTCGTCACATCACCATCAATGGCCTTGGATGCGGCGTATGAGCCGCACAGGCGAGACGATGCCACAACGGTCCCCTCTGCCGTGACATCATGGTCAGCGACGGGGAGCGTAGTTGTTGTAGTAGCTGTGGTCGTCGTTGCGAGCGTTGTCGTGGTGACGAGCGATGTCGTCGTTGGCGCAACGGTCGTCGTCACAGCTCCGGCCGCTTCCACAGTTGCATCGGTGTCGCTTGTCGCTCCGACACCGATGGGTCTGACGAATGACTCGCCCGTCGCGGTGTCCCGCAGAACGAACTGAGTGAGGGGCTCGTCGCACGGTTCAATCTCGACAACATCGGCAGGATCGAATCCGGGCCACGCGACACCGACATAGGTCGGTGTTGAGATTGGCACCGGGAGGTTAAGAGGGCTCCCTGATGCGCACCGTACACGGGGCTCGCTGGTTGGCGCGACAAGAACCAGCGTTCCCCGCTGGAGCAAGGCCTGTCTGGCGACCGGACTCCCATCTAGGAGGGCATATGTCGTCAGGCGTGTGTCTTGCATGAGCACCATCGGTGTCAGGTCCCGTACGAAGCCCTCCACTTGGGCCGTCTGGATGCCCTGTGCCTGAGCCCATGCGCCAGATAGCGCTGGATCCCGATCCAGATAGGTGAGGAGTGCTTCAGAGTCACATGCGGACGCCCCGCGCGCTGCCCCGTAGTTCATCTCGTCCGACCCCTTGACGACGGCCACCTTGGCGCCGCTTTCCAGCGTGAGTGTTGTCGGCGGACCCTGCTCATCTCTCGATGTGACGGCAAGCAGGCTGGGTGTGAATGCTTCTCCCACTACGCCGACAGACTCCAGAAAGACCGCATGTTCGCGAGACAACTCCGCATCGTTCGGGCTCTGTATCGCGATCCAGCCGATCAAGCCACCCGCCAAAGCGACCAAGGCGATGATCGACGGCAGCCACGAGTTGCCTTGCCTTTCGGAGGAGGCTGGCTGGGCGGGCTGTGGCGGAGCAGGATCGAGAGACGGTGGTGACGGCGGTGGCAGCGGTGCGCTGGGATGTGAGGGAGGTGCTGTTGCCGGTCTGGGTGGCATGGACCGGGTCTCGGGCTTGTCCGGTCCGAATCTTCGCCACGCGTACAAGCCGGTCCCGATGAACAACAAAGCGGCCGCGCCGAGCACGAGCGTGACCCACGGGGAACCTTCACCCTGTGCGATCGCTTGTGCCTGTGCTTCGACGACTTGATCGGCGTGTTCGGCCGGCACGCGGGTGACCGGAGTATCAGCAGGGTGGTCAAGGAGGAGGGGCTGTTCGAGAACCAGGGAGCCCTTGTCGACGACCCTGGCGATCTCGCTGGTCTCTGGATCGTCACCGACGACCAAAACGTCACCGACGTCGAACGGCTCGCCATCTACCTGCAGGACGGTATCTCCTTGTTCGGCGGGTGAGTCAAGCAAACGAATCGGTTCCGGGTATTCGACGGCGCAATCGCCCTCTCCGATGAAGAACCGCGTGCCTTCCCGGAGTGTCCCCCGCATCATGGGATCGGCACCTTGGCCGGCGCAGCGGCCGTTGCTGGTGATCGGACCCCCAACGCCCGGTACCAGGACGGTGACCATCGGATCCACGACGTAGCTACCGATGACGGCCACCGGCTCTCCGTTCACGAATATGGTGTCGGACCCTTCGACGATTACCCCGCCAGTGGCTGTCGCGTCACCCACCCTCGCGATCGGTTGCCCATCGATGAGCACACGATCGTCACCCGTGACGATCCACGTTGGTGCCCCGACACGTACAACCCCACCCCCGACGGTCACGATCTGATCTCGGGCCCACGCCGGCAGGTCGGAGCGCGAAATGTTCAGCGTCCCTCCGGGGGGAGGACTGAGCTGGAGCGTCCCGTCACGCTCGATGATTCCCCATTCTTCCGATGTCGTTGGTGATGTGGATGTCGCGGTGGTGTCGTCTTGGGGCGAAATGGTTGTCGAGTTGGCAACCGGAGCCGGTGGTGACGTTCGATCCAACGCGAACGACCGTGTCCACGTCTCGTGACGACTGCCGATGCCGTCCAAGCTCGCGCCATCGGTCCCTATGACGTCATCACATGCTGTCGAGCTTCTGCTGAAGTCTCCAGCGCCCACGATTGTTGATGGTGTGTAGGTGCCCTCCAGCGGAGTTGATGAGAAGAAGGAGAGACTGAACCTGCCGTAGCTGTGCGTTCCGGTGAGTTCATGTGGTACGGGGACTACGTCATATTCCCAGAGGCGGCCGAGGTTCGGTGGTTCGGAGCAGTCGGCTGCGGCAGCCTTCAGAGATCTGCTGAGGAAGACCGCGTTGACAGTGCCGTCCGGTTGGAGGGTGATTTCGAGGTCGAACTCAGAGGTTTTCTCGTATCTGTCCTGAACACCGAAGTCGGTTCGTACGACACTGCTGATGCTGCCGGTGCCGGTGTAGGTCCAGGGAAACGGCTCGTTCGGCGGCTCTTGGGCGACGGCGGGGAAGGCAAGCAGAAGGAGCAGCGCCGTTCCGGCTCCGGTGAGGGTTCGCATGAGCTGGCGGTGGCGACCAACGATGAGACCGAGACTGATGCCGACGGTTACAGTGACCAGGATTGCGAGTCCGAGCGGCACGATCGTCAAGAAGACCGAGGCGACAGAGATGACGCGGACCACTCCCTCCCCGATGGCAGCCTCCTCCCACAGCCTCACCGCCGTCCTCGCGGGCGATGGGACGAGCGTACCTCGGAGGGTCTGTAGCCGATAGGGCCATTTGGCCCTATCGGGATGTGCTGCTCTTGCCGCTGGTCAACAGGCCCACGATGGGCGCTTTCAGAGGGAGGGCCCCCGCAGGACGAGTCACGTCTGGAGCCGACGAGACGTGAGCCAACTGTCAACCCACGGCGGGTTTCGACGCCTTGATGATCGCGGAGTGCATGCCGTCTGCGACGCTGTGGGATGGCTCGATCGAAATGCCGGTGAATCCGGCCTCCTCCAGCCCCTTGCGGTACTCGTCGAAGCTGAGCGCACCTGCGATGCACCCAACCCAGCTGCCCCGCTCCAGCCGGTCTGCTTCAGAGAGGTCGTCGTCGGCTACCACGTCTGTGACGCCGATCCGGCCGCCCGGCTTGAGGACTCGGAACATCTCTGACAGCACCGTCGGTTTGTCTGCCGACAGGTTGATCACGCAGTTGGAGATGACCACATCGACCGTTGCGTCGTCGAGTGGGATGTCCTCGATGACTCCCTTGCGGAACTCGACATTCGTGGCGCCTGCCTCCTCCTGGTGCCTGCGGGCGAGGGCGAGCATCTCGTCGGTCATGTCGATCCCGTAGGCGAACCCGTCGGGACCCACCCGCTTGGCGGAGAGCAGAACGTCGATGCCGGCACCCGAGCCGAGGTCGAGAACGGTTTCGCCTGCTTCGAGGTCTGCCACCGCTGTCGGGTTCCCGCACCCGAGCGAGGCGAGTGCCGCTCCGTCGGGGATCTCGGACAGCTCACCGGGTTCGTAGCGCCTCGACCCGAAGTCCCCTGAATCCGCTGTGTCGAACGCATCGGCGGTCATCGGAGCGCAGCAATCCGTGTCGCCCGATGAGGAGTCAACGCTCCGAGCAGCGCTGGCGTATCGCTCGCGCACCTTGTCCTGGATCTCGCTCGTGGACATGGCTTCACTCCTACATATCGACAGGTGTCTATCTAAGAGGCAAGGTATCAGATGTATCGATGTGCGTCAATACGTTGCTAGGATGTCCGGATGAAGACCAGGATCATCGAGTCCTGCTGCGACCCCGTGCTTGTGGAGCCGATCGACGCTGCCGAGGCGGAGGAGCTGGCAGCCGCTTTCAAGCTTCTCGCCGACCCGGTCCGGCTCCGCATGTTGAGCCTCATCGCGAACGCCCCCGGAGGCTCCATGTGTGCCTGCGATCTTCCCGACGCGATGGACCGCTCCCAGCCGACCATCAGCCATCACCTGTCTCTGCTGACCGACGCCGGGCTGCTCACCAGGGAACAGCGCGGCAAGTGGGCATGGTTCTCGGTCGAACCGGAGCGAGTCGCCGTGCTCCGGGACAGTCTGAGCCTCACCTGACACATTGCTCGGATCATCCACGCTTCGCGTTGGACTCGGTCGACACGGTCGGCTCGTTGAAGTGGGTTGGGGTATGGACCCGGGATGTAGCATGGCGTCGCAAGATCGACCATACCTGAAGAATCGTCGAAGGATCCCGCCGTATCCCGGGCAGTCGCGGCTCCTATTCGCGGAGGAACAGTGAACACGATCCCGCACCTCGTGCTGGGCAACGCGAGACGGCTCCGAGATGAGCCGGCGCTGCTGCGCCGCGACTCGCGAGGCTGGGAGACGACGACGTGGGGCGAGTACGGCTCCGCCGTCCGTCGGACCGCCGAGGCCCTGATCGCCTCCGGTATCGAGGTGGGGGACCGGGTCGCCATCCTGTCGTACAACACACCCGAATGGGTGATATTCGATGTCGCTGCGATGGCCGTCGGGGCCGTCCCCGTTGGTATCTACTTCGGGAACTCGAGAGAAGAGATCGCCGATGTACTCGAACGATCCGGAGCACGGATCGTGCTGTGTGAGACGGCCGCTCACATTCGAATGATCGATCGGGCAGCACACGGAGCTCTCGATCTCGTGATAGGCGTCGACGACGCGCCGGCAGGTTCGATCTCGTGGCCGGCATTCCTCGAGCGAGCGGGCAACCGACACGCAGGCGTCGTTGATGACCGCCTCGCGGGTATCCGCCCCGAAGACCCTGGGGCGCTGATCTTCACGGCCGCCGGTCACGGCAAGACGGCAGGGGTCGTGCTCACCCACGACAACCTCGTTTCCGCAGGGCACTCATCTGTCGAGTTGTTCGAAGTCACCCGGAGCGACAGCGCCCTTTCCTATCTGCCCTTGTCCCACATCGCCGAACAGATCTTCACCATCCTGGCGCCCGCCCATGTCGGTTACCCCGTCGCCTTCGCGCAGTCGCTCGGACGGATCCGCGTCGATCTTCCCGACTTCCAGCCCACCATCTTCTTCGGTGTCCCCCTGGTGTGGTCGGGGTTCGAGCGGGCCATCCGCAAGCAGATCGACCAACTCGAAGGTCTTCAGCGAAGGGTCTCGGGCTGGTCGATGCGGGCGTGTCGCAACAGCGTCGTCCTGCGAAACGTCGGTCGGCGTCGATCCCTGTACGGAAAGGTCTCCGTGATGTTTGCCCGTCGACTGTTCGCCGACCGGGCGAGACGCGCCTTGGGCTTCGCCAACCTGCGGCTGGCATTTTCGGGGGCTGTTGCTGCCGACCCCGAGATGCTCGAGTACTTTTCCGGTCTCGATATCGTCATCCGGGAGGTATACGGCCTGTCCGAAGCTACGGGGCCTTCGGTTATTGCGAGAGAAGGCGCGACCCGATTCGGCACGGTCGGCCTGCCCATGCCCGGCGTGGAGATGTCGCTCGCGGACGATGGGGAGATCCTTCTGAGGGGCCGGAGTGTGTTCGGTGGCTACCTCGACGACGAAGACGCGACCCGTGACGTCCTGACAGACGGCTGGCTGCATACCGGAGACCTCGGCAGCATCGGAGACGACGATCTACTCACGATCACGGGACGCAAGAAGGACATCATCATCACGTCCGGCGGCAAGAACGTCGACCCGGGAGCGATGGAGCCCATGTTGAATCGGGACGCGGCGATCGTCGATGCGGTCATGGTGGGCGACGGCTACGACCAGCTCGGTGTGCTCGTTTCGGTAGCAGATGGTTTCCTCGGAGACGGTGAAGCTGCCCTGGCCCATGTCGAATCCGTCGTTGCGGAAGTGAACCGGCGGTTCGCACGAGCGGAGCAGATCCGCCGTGTGGGGCTCATTCCCCGCCCCTTGTCGGTCGAGATGGGGGAGCGGTCGTTGTCGGGCGCCGTGCAACGCAACACCGTGGTCGAGAACTTCGCCGCCGAAGTCCGAGATCTGTATCGCTCGTAGGGTGCTGCGGAGGCGGTTCGACCGCGTGATCAGGCCGTGGTGGCGGGAAGCGTGACGGTGAACGTGGTGCCGCGTCCCTGACCGGCCGATGAGACATCGATGTCTCCCCTGTGGGCACGGACGAGGCTGCGCGCGATGGTCAGTCCGATCCCCGCACCCCCGGGTACCGACCGGTCGGCCCGATAGAAGCGGTCGAACACACTCTCGAGTTGATGGTCATCGAGGCCGCGTCCCGTGTCGGTGACGCTGAGAGCGACCCGGTCGGCCGTGACTCTCCCAGTGATGTGGACCGATCCGCCCTGTGGTGTGTAGGAGAGGGCGTTGCCGATGATGTTCGTGAACACCTGAGCCATACGGTCCCGGTCCGCGAGAACTCGCAGCGTTGGTTGGTCGGCGACCCGCAACGTCACACCCTTGTCCTCGAATTGAGGACGGAGGTGCTCGGCGACCTCGGCGGCGACCGCGGTGAGATCGAGAGGTTCGAATCGGAGACCCTGTGCACCCTCTTCCACCCTCGACAATTCACTCAGATCCGTGGCGAGCCGTTCCAGGCGGGCAGCCTCTCGCCCGGTGGCGATGAACACTTCGTCGGTGGCAGGGAACACACCGTCGACGAGACCCTCCATGTAGCCCTTGATGGTTGCGAGCGGGGTCCGTAGCTCGTGGGCAACATCTGAGATCAGGCGAAGTCGTCGTAGCTCGGTTTCCTCGAGTGTTTGTGCCAGCGTGTTCACATCCTCGGCGAGCGCCGCGAGCTCTGCCTCGGGTGGCAGTTCGATCCGCTCGGCATAGGCACCGCTTGCAAGACGCCTCGTGGCCGACCGTATCCCTTCGATCGGACGCAGGAGGCGGTTCGAGGCGACGATGCCCACGATGAGCGCGACGATCGTGCTCACGATCGCGCCTATGAACAGCGCCTGACCGAACCCGGTGAGGATCCCAGTCTCGAATTCATCGATCGCTGCCGCTCCGTCCCCAGAATCAGCGATCTCCTCCATGACTGCGATGTGGTCGTTGACGAAAGCGGGAGTGAGGAAACTCGTCGCGATCAGCACGGTGATAACACCAACGAACACAACAAGGACATGAGACAGGATCATGCGAACGCGCAGGCTGTCGGAATGTCTGGTCACGCCGGTTCGCCGATGAACTTGTAGCCGACGCCGCGAACCGTGGCGATGTAGCGGGGATCGGTTGCGTCGTCACCGAGCACCTTGCGGATGTTGGCCACATGGACATCGACGACACGGTCGACACCGAAGTAGTCCCAGCCCCACACCCGTTCGAGCAGCTGCTCGCGTGTGAACACACGATTCGGACGCTGCGCAAGAGCGACGAGAAGATCGAACTCGAGGGCGCTCAGGTTGATCGGTTCACCGTTCGAGTACACCTCGCGTGACACCGTATCGATCGAGAGCCCGGCGAACCGGAGTGTCTCGTCGGTTCCCCTGGTCCCGCCCGCAGCGCGCCGGAGGACGGCCTGAATCCTCGCTACCAGCTCCCTGGGGCTGAATGGTTTGACAACGTAGTCGTCTGCGCCGACGCTCAACCCGACGACACGATCGATCTCGTCGTCGCGGGCTGTGAGCATGATCACGGGGATATCCGAGGTTCCGCGCAGCGTTCGGAGAACCTCGAAACCATCGATATCGGGAAGGCCGACGTCGAGCAGTATGAGATCGGGCTCGGTGGTCGATACGGCGTCGAGCGCTGCGCCACCGGTTGCCGACTCGGCGACGTCGAACCCCTCACGGGATAGGTACTGACGCAGCATGGATCGGAGTTCCGGTTCGTCATCGACGATGAGAATGCGGCGGTCGGCCATGGAGAGATGATAGAACGGCCAAACCGTCCCGCTCCTGTGGAAGCGCCGGCCGATGCCGACACTGCCGGGAGCGGGACGTAAGGACGTGTTCTACTCGTCGAACCTCAAGCCCGACTCTGGACGACGAAACTGCCGACCATGCCGAGTGACGCATGTCCGGGGACGGTGCACAGCACGTCATAGGTCCCCGCGGCCAGCGATGCTATTCCAGTCGTGACCGTTTCGCCCGGAGCGGCGAAGACGGAAATGTCGAGTTCGGGAACCGTGAAGTCGTGAGGAGCCGCACCTCTGTTCACCACCGTGATATTGGTCGGCC
>CAZWMX010000070.1:0-12456 GCA_964635205.1 uncultured Acidimicrobiaceae bacterium
CCGGCTCGCTCGGTCGGTTCGAGCGAGCGGTCGACAAGCATCTGGAGCACTCCGGGAACGGCCATCCAGAATGCGAAACCCCACCATGTCATGCCCACGTAGAACAGCCACGCGGGCCCAACGACGGTGATGATCGCGGCGGGTCCGATCGATGCCAGGAACCATCCGGGATACCTGTGGCGCGTCGAAAGGCGAGCACCCAGGAGTGCACCTGCTGCATTGAAGCTGAATGCCATCGATGCGGCAAGCGATGACAGCCCGTGGATCTCCCTCGCGACGATCGTCTGGTTGATGTACATTGCCGAGCCAAAGAACGTCAGGCCGAACAGCGACACGAGCAGGATTCGGTTTGACCGTGATCCGGATATGACTCCCTTGGCACGTCTTCGTCCAGCGACGGGAGCCCAGAGCACCGCGGCAGGCACGGCGGCGATCGCAAGGAACGCAAACACGGCTTGATCGCCCCAGCCGGCGACAACCGACATGAGGGGTGCAGCGACCAGCGCGGTCATCGGCCCTGTTGCAGCTATCGAAGACATCGAACGTTTCCGCTGCATTGCGTTGGACCACGTCAACCACGTCATCGTTCCGGCTGCCGCGCCGGCCAACACGCGAAGGAACAGAAGGATGGCGTAGTGCCCGGCCAGGACGCTGAGAAGGTTGAGCAGCACGAGGGAGATCGCGGAGATACGCAGCAGCTTCCCGGATGGACGCAGCAGCCGCGGGAACAAGAAATTCACGACAGCGAACGCCCCGACTTGTGCCACGGAGATCGAACCTGCGAAACCCTCCGAGATGCCGAAACGCTCGGAGAGAGGAGTGATCAGGAAGGGAGTCGCAGCGAAGAGCATCGTCACGGCGGCAGTCGCGGCGATGAGCGCGAGCGGGGCACCTTGGCGGCCGCCATAGAGAATCCTGGAGGGAACATGCATCAGTCAATTATCGCCTTGATCAGAGACGGGTGCGCCGACAGCGGTTCAGGCACGGTGATCTGCTTTCCACGAAACGTGGTCATCGCGGCGAATGTTCGAAGGGACTCGCAGCGGATTCGGACGGGACCCATCGATGCGGCGGCGGCACCCCACCTCTCCGTACGGCGAGGAACTGTCCGAAGGAACTCGATAGCTCGGAGAGCGGCATCGATTCACTCCAGCAAGCGTTGTCCCTCGTGTCACACGGGATCTGGTACCCGGCCTGAGCGAGCGCCCAAGCGGCTGCATCCTTGGTATTGCCGTCCGCGGCGTCGAGGCCGTCGATCCACGCGAGGAACTCGCTGAACATCTGTCTGGTCACGAGCCCGGCATCGCACTCCTCCTCAGAAGGATCACAGCCGACGGGAAGCCCGTTGCGTTTCCTCCACACGTACGCGCCCTGAGCGATCCAGGTGCTCGTTGTGAACCTGAACTCTTGCCGGTCCCAGGTCTGCTCGCCCTCCTCGCAGTCGGGTTCCTGATACTCGAACCACACCTCGAGGGGGAGCCCGTCGGGGAGTCGCGTGTTGCCGAGCCACACCTGCTTGCTGATCCCGTCGAAGGTGATCAGGTCGACGCGTCCATCACCGTCATAATCGGCAGCCCTCACATCCGATAGGTCGCTCGGGAGCCCGAGGGGCCGAGACTCCGTTGCGGTGGATCGATAGTCGTCCGTCGCCAACGCGGTGGAGACGACCCCCGCGCGAATCGACCAGACATCCGGTCGATTGTCGAGATCGAAGTCGCCGAGGAAGTACTCCTCGGATGCGGGAAACGGATTCGCACCGGAGAACAGCGGCCACGTGGCTCCACTGCTCGAATCCAATCCCCAGATCTCGAACGTGTCACCGTCGATGATGAATACGTCGATCGCACCGTCGGCATCGAAGTCCGCCGTGCTGAGCCACGCGGAATCTGATGGTGTCGGGATTGTCGTGACCGCCGAGGTTTCGGCAGCGTATCCGCCGAAGGCCCACCGGACGGTGAACCGGAGAACACCCTGCTGGTCCGTCGCGATCCAGAGGTCTTGGCCTCCCCGCCCGTCCAGGTCTCCGAATCCGATGGCACGTGAGCGACGCGCCAGACCCCCTGCGCCCGATACGACCGATCGACGTGACGAGCACGCGTTGTGGCGCCGCGACGCAAGCGAGGCGTCGATGATCAGATCGGATCCACGATCCGTCACGCGAACCACATCGATCGCACCGTTGCCGTCGGCGTCCGTCAGGATCGTGGCGAGGGTGTTGGAGCCGGCCCTCGGGACAACACGAATCGAAACGGCCGGATTGGTGAACGGTACCTGTTCGGTGAGGGGCTCATACGGGGGAGGGAGTACCTCGACGTTGCTGAACGCAGGGCCTTGCCAGGCGAAGTGCATCGCGTCCTTTGACCCGATCCACAACCCTCCCCAGCAGAAACCTGCGTCGAGGAATGACTGGATCCACCAATCAGGCAGGTCGCTCACCAGCTCGTTGTCACTTCGGAAAGGATTGCGCCGCGAGTTGATATCGAAGGCGATGCCGTACGTGTGGCGCGAGATCCTCAGGCTTCCCCCGATGGTTCGTGCTGCAGCCGAGAATGTCGATGGACCGTCGATGCGGTAACGATCTCCCTCGGCGAGCGAAGCATTGATCTGTTCTGCAGCCTGGTTGAGCGCGCCGAGCATTCTCGGGTGCACGGCGAGCACCTCAGATGAACCAGGGACCGTCCACCTCACGAGGTCCCTTCGGACCTGTTCCACGGAGCGACCGAACATCGCGGCGAACTCTCCCCGTAGCAGTGTCTCACCGCCGAGTCGTCCGGTCTTCTGTGCGTGCGCTGTGCTCACCCGTTGAGCGCCACACGAACTTGACTCGGTGAACGACGGCCAGGCCTCACCCTCACCTCCTGCAGCGAAAGCCGGCACCGGAACGACGGCAGCCGATGCGAGCAGAGCCGCGGTACACGTCAGGATGAAGCGTTGCATGACCACACAGTATCGGTGATTGCCAGATGCGAATAACTGTCTGCGAAAGCATTCTCAATTGCCTGATATCCTTTCCTGGCAGGAGCGCAGCAACCGAAGGATCATCATGGAGTACACGTTCGGGACCGTCGTGGACGGCACAATGGAAGACGTCGAGGAGACGGTCACCGCGGCTCTGGCCGAGGAAGGCTTCGGGGTCCTCACCAGGATCGACGTCCAGGCTACGTTGAAGAAGAAGATCGACGTTGATCGCGATCCGTACGTAATCCTCGGCGCATGCAACCCGAGCCTCGCGAACCGCATGATCGAGTTGGACGAGGAGATCGGTGCGCTGTTGCCGTGCAACGTGGTGTTGCGCCAGGAGGGGGAGAGTGTTGCCATCCGGTTCATGGATCCGGATGCGATGGTCGCCGTCCTTGATGCGGAGGGGGCCGACGCAGTTGCTGGTGAGGCCAGGGAACGTCTCAGGCGGGTAGCCGCAGCGCTCACGTGACCCGGAACGCAGTTGCGCACGAGATCGAGCGTCTGCACCAGTTCTTCGAGGATTGGTTCAACGGTGTGCGGAGCCGCTCCATCGAAGAGTTCTCAGACGCACTTGATGAGACATTCTTCATCGTTTCGCCGATGGGCGATATCTCGGACAAGGCACGGATCGTCGAAGCGGTCGACGGCCGCCGCGGTGCCTCGCCGGTTGAAATACATATCGGGAACGTGCGCATCAGACGCCTGGAGGGCGAACTACTGATCAGCACCTACGAGGAACGTCAGATTCGAGAGACGGAGAGTACGGTGATGGCTGCAACCGTCGGCCTGGTTCCCGACTCTTCGCGACCGGGAGGTTTCCGCTGGATCTTCGTCCACGAGTCGTGGCTCCAACAGCCCGAGGGTTAGCTCTCGATCCCGCTGAGCAGGTATGTGATGACATCAGCCGCTGAATAGCTCGTTGACCCTTCGGGAGCGAACCGGGCGATTCCGACAGCATCATCACCCGATGTGATCAACGTCGGTTCGACCTCGCCGCTTCGCTGTATCTGAGGCATCCCAACATTCGCTATCAGCGAGTTGCACAGGCACTTGCGCCCCACAGTGTCTGCGACATCACCGCCCTTCCGGACGTAGTCCTTCACCGGCTCCGACGGACATCGCCAGCCGATGGATGCGTCCTCGCGCTGATACGCGTGGCGGAGATAACCAAGGTCACAGATCCTCTTGCGCTTCTCATAGACGTGCTCATTCGTCAACGTGTCGGGGAGTTCGATGACCTTGAAGGGGAATCCGGTCGGCGAGGCAACCGGGTCGGTGAAGACCTTCACCTCGCCACGTCGTGACTGTTCGATGACCTCGTCTTTGATCTCACGAGTGAACCCGGATTCGTTGCAGTAGGCGAATGCTGTGCCGACTTGTACACCCGTCGCGCCTGTGTTGAGTGCCTCCACCACCATCTCTGGTTCGCCGTACCCGCCGGCCAGCCAGAACGGTTTGCCGAGTGCGGCGATCACATCGAGGTCGGGTAGGTCGCGCTCGCCGTAGATCGGCTCACCCTCATCGGTGAACTCGCCCCTCTTGCGCGGTGGTGCATTGTGGCCACCGGCGACCGGCAGTTCGACGACGTATCCGTTCACCTCGCCGTTGGCTTTGGTGGCGAGCATCCGAGCAAGTACATGTGACGAAACGATGGCAAGGAAGTCCGGCCGCGGCAGCTTGCCGACGAGCTCCTTGGCGAAGTCCTTCGGGCTGAATCGGATGAACGGGTCACCCTCATCTGTGAGACCTTTGACGTCGACCTTCATCTCAACGTCGAATCCTTCTGCGAGGCGATCGAGGATGCCGGGTATGTACCGAGGTATGCCTGCGCCCATGAGTACGTAGTCCACACCGGCGAGCATCACGCCGTAGAGAGCCGGGAGTGTCGGCACCTGGATCTTTTCGAGGAAATTGACTCCCACCGGGTTGGTGTGCCCTTCTTTGGCCAGGTACACCTCGGTGAAGTTGCCGGCAACTATCAGCTCTTCGACCCTGCGAGACGTGTGCATTTTCGCCATGGGTTTGACAGCGAACCGGGCATCGGGATCCTTGCCTCCCTCGATGAAGTACCTGTCCACAACGCGCTGTGCGACATCCTTGAAGGGGAAAGCAGCGAGTGCCCTGCGCATGTGACCGCCCGGATCACCCATCTCGAGTCGTCTCGCAAGGATTGCGCCGAGTGCAACACCGGACACAACACCGAGTTGCCCCTCAGACGACACGGCGTTCGCAAGCCTCCAGTCCGACACCGCAGCACCCATGCCACCTTGGATGATGACAGGGAGGTCGTTTCTCATGGGTTCCCTTTTCTGGGTCGTGCCGCGGCCGTCGGACGCGATCGATCGTTCGACCCGTGGATGGTACATAGGGTTTCGGCTCCCTTCGCCGAAGACGTACGCTGCTCGACGTTGCCATGAGCGTTGGATAGGTGATGAGTGCCCGACACGGCACTAGACCGCCGGTGCGTCGGGGGATGACACCCGCTGAATCTGATTTTGTTGGTACGATGGGTCCGGGCATTGGAGAAGAACGATGGCATTTGAAGTAGTTGAGTTCTGTGAGCCGACTCCGGAGCCGGGTCAACCGTTCCGAGGTACGCAAGAACGTGTTCTCGGGACGTTCGACGTTGAGTCCGACGCCATCGCACACGGCCGCGACGCATGGCGATCTGCACGTGAATCTGGCACCAAGGATGTGATGTGGTGGATCGTGCGTGTTCCCGGAGAGTCGTTGTGCCGCTGGATCGCCGATCGCGGGAACGACGAGGAACAGATCCTCGATCTCACGACCAACAGCCTTGTACCCATCCGCTGATCGACCGTATCGCTAGCTGATCCTGTACCGGTACCATCTGGCCGACATGAGCGATACCACTACGACCATCGTTGAAATTACCGACACCGCACGCGATCAGATCATTGCGCTCAGGGACGGCGAAGGTATCCCCGACCTGCACCTGGGCCTGAGGATCACCGGTGTCGGACCACAAGGTTTCATCTACGAGACATCGTTCCTTCGGTCGGACGACGTCGCTTCGTCCGACATCGTCGAGGATCACGGTGGCCTTCCTGTCGCGATCTCACTCGACAGCGTTGAGAACCTGCGGGGCGCGGTGCTCGACCTGACGGGGGATGGCGCCGGACCTGGTCTCGTGATGCGTAACCCGAATGTGCCATCGCCCACACTCGGCGGCACCGACCTGGGTGATCTCGAACTGACGGGAACACCTGAAGAGAAGGTGCGAACACTTCTTGCGGAGAGGATCAACCCTGCGATCGCCTCACACGGCGGCGTGGCAAACCTGATTCGGGTCGAAGACGACATTGCGCATCTCGAACTCGGCGGTGGATGTCAGGGCTGTGGCCTTGCAGCCGTCACACTCAGACAGGGCATCGAGCGGGCGATCCTGGACGCCATCCCTGAGATAACCGAGGTTGTCGACGTGACCGACCATTCCATGGGACTGAATCCGTTCTACGCCTAGGTTGTCACTCCGTGTCGAGTGATTCCCGAATCATCCTTGTCATCTCGAGAGCACTCCTGCCGCCGTCCTCACCGAGGCGAGGCAGGTTCGCAGACCTGCGGTTGTAGAACGAGTCCCTCTCCGGTTCGGGCTCTGCGAGGTCCTCCGATTCTTCCGGCTTGGCGGGCGCGGCCGGGGATGGTGAATAGTCGAGTATTGGAGTTCCACTCTTCGCCGCGGAGTCTGGCGGAGGTTCTTTCGCATCGGTCGGAGAAGACCCGGCAGTCTTTGCGAGAGCGGCAAACCGGTCTTCGAGTTGATCGGCGAGGGTGCGAAGGGTCGATACTCGTTCCGACAGCGCACGATGTTCGGCCTCCAAGGCCGCCGAGTCGTCTATCTGGGATCGCTCTCCGGCCTTGCGATGGGCACTCGCAACGATGGCCGCGACTTCTTCTTTGGCGGCGATGATCGTGGCATCGGCGACGGATTTTGCCTTCTCGGCGGTTGCCTCAGCAGATATCTGAGCTGCCTTGATGGTCCCCGCAGCTTCGGCGCGCGCCTCGTCGAGAATCGATTCGGCCTCTTCGCGGGCTTCGGTCATGAGCCGGAAGGCATCGTACCTCGCCTTGGCGAGCAGCTCGCGTGAAGCGCTCTCGACCTGGGGTTGCGCGTCTTCGCCCGCAATATCGACAGTGGGATTGCCACCACCAGTTGACTTATCCGTTTTTTGCTTGGTCGTCATCGACCGACTCCTACGCGCATGAAGCACGCTCCGCTTGCCCTTGGATTCCTATCGGCACCTCACGCCAGAAGTTGAGCGAAATATGGGTCGTACGACCTACGTCGTGTTCCATTCGCTGATCGCATCGAGGGTGTCGCGAATCTCCCTCAATTCCAGGCGAAAAGCCTCGCGATCCTGTGCCGAACCGCTCAGCAACCCTCGACTCTCCGCGAGCTTGATGCCGGTGGCGAACAGGGCAGTTGAGACAGCCTCCTGGTTCGAGAGGTCGCCGTGGGCCACAAGCTGGTCACCCATCCGCAGTGCACGTTCTGCAAGGTCCGCCTCTGACAGCGGCTCGGATCCCTCAGAGGCGAGCGCTGCAGCGATCACATAGTAAGCCTCGAAGAAGGGTCGCAGCACGATCGGACTCTTCGGATGGAACGTGTCACGGGCGAAGCCGACGTCATCGACCTCCAGTGTGCCGCCGACGGTGTAGCGATCTAGTTCGTCACCGATTTCATTCGCAAACTTGTCGCTCGGAGAGAAGAAGAACTCGAACTTCAGGAGATCCCTGATCTCGAGGGCACGCTCCACAACGGATTCTCTGGTCATGGGGCTGCCGCACCTCCTGCAAACACCAAGCGCAAGCTCGGTGATGCCGGCGTTCACGAAGAAGTGGATGATCGTGTTGCGGTAGTACGCGGCTGCGAGGTGTTTGCCCTCGGCTATCGAGTAGACGCGATCGGTGAGGCCATCGGTTCGAGTGACTACACCCGATAGGACGAGAGCGTCGAGGGCGGCTGCGATCTCGTCATCGGATGCGAACGGTAAATCATCCGTAGTGGGGAGATTCCGCTCCGCAACGAAAGCTGCGAACGGCATGAGTCTTGTCGCTGTTTCGGCAACGGTCAGGCCACGGTTGTCTTCTGACAGCAGGGCGAGTGTCACCATACTTATCGCTGTGATCGGAGTGACATCATTGATCCGGGTACTGATCTCGAAAGCGATCTTCGGGAGCGCGAGCTGACCCTCTGGTGATGTCAGATCCTCGTCGCGCTCGACGTGATCGCTGAGCACCAACGGTTCGCCGAACCGAACGTAGATCCGTCCATTCTGCCGACGGAGGGACCCGAGAAAACGCAGAGCCCACGCGAACGACTCCGCTTCCTTCCTTCCGCCTCGCTGCTCTTCGGCGTACGAACCGACGTCCGTTATCTGGTCATAGTTGATCGAGACCGGAACGAGAATGATGTCGTTGGTGATGCCGCGCTGATAGGAGTCGACGACGTACGCAAGGAGACCCATCCTGGGTTCCCTCAGCTTGCCACTTCGGGAGCGACCGCCTTCGACATACCACTCAAGGGCAAATCGCTTCTCGAGGAGGTAGTCGAGGTACTGGCGGAGCACGAACTTGTAGGGAGCGTTGTCGCGGAACTCCCTTCGAATGAAGAAGATGCCGGATCGACGCAGGAGCGGACCGATGAGAAAGAAGTTCATGTTGATCCCACCAGCAGTGTGGTTCAAGGGAAGCTCGTTCTCGTAGAGGACGTGCTGGAAGACCAGGTGGTCGAAATTCGATTTGTGGGAGGGGAGGAAAACGATGGGCTCCTCCTCGGCGAACCGGTAGATCGCTCTGAGGTCGTCCTCGGAATAGTCGACGCTGTGGTGGGCCGCCTCGATGGCCTTGGTGGTGATGCCGTTGAGGAGATCGATCATGTAGGGGGAGTGCTGGGCTGCGATCTCTTTCAGATACCTCCCCGTGCGCTGTCGCATCCGCTTCTCTGGTCTGCCTTCTTGTCGCGCCAAGCGCTGGATGCCGGACTGGAACGGTCGACTCCAGAACAGATCCTCTCGCAGGAACCTGGGTACCTTGTATCTCAGACCCCGAATGTGGCGTTCCGCTCGTTCGAGAGCCATCCAGGCCTGCAGCGCAACGAATTCGCCGAGTGTGGTTCCGTCGGCCGGCCCCCTCCCAGAAGGTGCGCTCCACCGTTTCTCGAGTTCACTTCGACGTGCCGGCTCTCCAACGACGATGCGGCAGCGGTCGGGGTGCTGACGCAGGATGATGCGTTGGAGGAGGAAGTTCGGATCGCGTGGATCGCCGGGTTTGAGGAGGTCCGATAGTCTGACTCGCCGGACTCCATCGCGTTCCTCCGCCAGCCACACCACTCGAATCGGAACACACAGAGGGTCATCCTCTCCGGCCAGGCGCTCCCCGATGGCGGGGTCGATGTTTCCGAACGGTCGCTGCCGCCGCGACGGGGGAAGACCGAGAACGTCGATCGGTTCGTCGACGTTCTGAGTCGCGTCGTGTATCCATGAAGCAATGAGATTCGACTCGAAGGAACTCGACGCATCGACGAGGACAACGAAAGGCCCCGACTCGGTGGGCCATGCCGCAGAGTCGACCTCGCCGGCGGTGTCCCCGGTTTCGATCATGACAGACTATCCGTCGTCTGGTTTCGGCAGGACGTCGCTCACTGCGCTCAGGACCGCACCTACGGCCGTTACCGCGGTATCGGCGGCCTGGGTCGCGAACTCGGATGCGGCAGAAGCCGCCGTGGTCACAGCGCCTTGGGGATTTGAAGCAGCATCACCGAGATACGATGCCACCTGGGCGACGAGTTCCTCGGGAAGCGCGTTCTTCATGTAGTCAGTCACCATCGTGACAACCTCGAGCACCTTGTCAGCCGATAGCCCCGTCTTTTCCTGGATTTCTCTGATGAGGTCTTCCACTGTGCTCCTTCGCAGGTCTCTCGCCCCTCATCCTACCGGCTGACCGTGGGAGCGGTCGCCAGACGCAGAAGGTCCCCGGCGCGGGATGCCGGGGACCTTCTGGATGAGGTCTATTCGTCCTTCCCCGGTATGAGGTCGCTCACCGAGTCCTTCGCTTTGTCCCACATGCCCCCGGCTGCCTCGGTTGCAGACGAGGCTGCGCCGCCCGCAACGCCGGCTGCAGAACCGGCAGCGTCCTTGCTCCTTGTCACCGCATCAGCAGCCATGTTGCCCGCTCCGTCGAGGATTCCGCTCACAGTGCCGCGAATCCCTTCAGGCAGTTTGTCCTTGACCCATCCCACGGCCATGTCCGCTGCGTCCTTGGCCTGCTGGGCAGTCACCCCTGTCTTCTCTACGATCTGGTTGATGAGATCCTGCATAATCCTCCCTGGATTCGTGTTGCATATCTTAGATTCGTTGTAGAAAGCGTTCTCAGCCCCAGCCGAGTTCGTGAAGACGGTCCTCTGTGAGTCCGATATGGTGGCCGACCTCGTGCAGAACCGTTTTGCGAATTTCCTGCCTGAGCGTCGCATCATCCAGGCGCAGCGCGACGTGTGGTTCGTAGAAGATCACTATGCGATCCGGCGACACACCGAAGTAGTCGTTTCCACGCTCGTTGAGGGGGATGCCCTCATAGACACCGAGGAGACCGTCGTCCTGGGGGTCCTGTGCCCTTGTCGGCCGGGCATCAACCACGACCGAGACGTTCTCCATCTGGTCGGTTACCCACATCGGTAGAGCACCCAGAACGGTGTCCACCTCCTGTTCGAACGTGCTGATGTCCATGATCGCAGCGTACCCGAGGAGCAACCGTGACCTGTGTTCGGGTCGTGCCATCCGTGCAGCGCCGAGAAGTTGCTCGTCCGTATACTCACCAATTCCCGGGCGATTAGCTCAGCGGGAGAGCGCTGCATTCACACTGCAGAGGTCACTGGTTCGATCCCAGTATCGCCCACCAGAGAAATCCCTTACGGGGCTTGATGATTCGCGTTCTCGGATCTCATCGGCAAGACGGTTGACCCGTCTGGTGTCCGTCTGGTGTCCGTCTGAGCTGCTGAACGGAGCCGATCGAGACTCTCCATTGCAGCCTCGTCGACCCCCTCGTAGAGATGTCCGTAGACGTCGAGAACGGTTCGTGTGCTCTCATGTCCGAGCCGATCGGCGATGTATCGAGGGGATTGGTTCTCGGCGATGAGCATCGCCACGTGGGTGTGCCGGAGGTCATGGGGGGTGCATGGAGGGTCGACGGAGGCTTCGACTGCTGGGTTCCAGTGCCGGCGGCGGAAGCGGTTGTAGTCGAGTGGTCCTCCGTGGGCATGGGAGAACACCAGATCCGAGGCGGATGGGTGTTCGGTGAGATGGATGGCCAGCTCTTCGCCTAGGAAGATGGGGATGCCGATGGTGCGGTACGCCTTCTTGGACTTGAGGGGTCCGGCGACCATTCTCCATGACCCCTGCCGGCTGAGCTGCTCGTCGACTCGGAGCGTGCGACGGAGCAGGTCCAGCTTGTTCGTGCGGAGGCCGGCGAGCTCGCCGAAGCGCAGTCCCGTGTAGGTACCGGTGAGGATCAACGCCCGGTATCGGGGGTCGATGGCCTCAGCGAGGTGCTCGACTTCTGTGCCTGTGAGGAAGCGCTTCTCGTCGCGGTCATTCTTGGGGAGTTTGATCTCCCTACATGGCGTGCGGGCAATGAGGCCGTCGGCAACGGCGACCCGGAAGGCACGCGACAGGATCTGGTAGGCCGTGGTGATCGTCGCTGGGGCGTACCCCCGATCCTGGAGGTCGGCTATCCAGACCCTGATGTCGTTGGGGTGCACCGCGGCCAGTTCGACGTCGCCGAAGGTTGGGAGCACCAGGCTCCTCAGGTACGACGAATCCCGCGCTCGAGTTGAATCTCGCCGGTTGGGACGGGTCGCGTCGACCTGGACGGCCCAGTCGCCGAATCTGGTCTTGCCGGCCGCAGGGTCGGTCCACTCCCCCCTGATCTTCTGGACCTCAACGGTATGGAGGTATTTCTCAGCGTCGATGCGGCGGGCGAAGTTCTTCGACCTCTCCTTGCCGTAGGGGTCGACGTAGCGAACTTGCCATCGATGGGGAGCCTTGGGATGTCTCCGGATGTGGGCCATGGCCAAGCTACCTTTCCCTGGTGACGACCGCCGATGTTCACCATAGGCTCCTGCTGGAATCGGGGTCAACGAGATTGGCGTGAAGCGAAGAAGCGGAGTGGAGTTGGCTTCGCACCCACTCATCAACGTCGCTCCATCGATAGCGGATGTGCTTCCCGACTCGGAAGCCAGGGGGGCCTTTGCCGGCGTGTCTCCAGGCGTACAGGGTTGCGACCGGTATCGCAAGGTACTCAGCCATCTGCTGTGTCGTGAGTAGGCGTTCGGGTCTCTCCATGGCCCCGATCGTGGAGGAGAACCCTTTCGACAGAGTTTCGACAGAGTTTCGAGCACCTTCCGATTCGGCGTTTCGGCGAACTGAAGGCGTAATCGGCGGCCATACGCAGGCTGTGACCGAGAGATTTCTTGCATAC
>CAZWMX010000071.1:0-12350 GCA_964635205.1 uncultured Acidimicrobiaceae bacterium
GGGTGTGGAGTGGAACCGGTCGCCTGAGGACATCCGTCAGGACGTGGAGGGATTGAACCGGGCAAGAGACGGTTCCGGTCCCGTCGAGTTACCCGAGCCGCTGGTTCAGGTCGACACGGACGCAGGTCCGGTGACGGTGACCGCTTCCGAGGCCGCCGCATTCGAGCGGGCGGCTGCAGAGGCGCGGCGTTTGGAGGGTACCCGGGCCGATCTCCGACGTGACATCGCAGAGCTCGATCGGGCAGCGGCGCGGTGGGGAGGTGCTGAACGCATGACGATGGGGCGCTTTGCCGCAGGCGTTCGGGACATGACGGCTCGTTCGAGCGAGGTGGCGGCGCTCACTGCGAAGATCGATACAGAAATCGTTCGCCTCAACAGACGTCCGGATCCCATGACGTTCGATTTCCCGCGCGCAGGAATGGCAACCCGCGAGGAAGCACTCGAGAGTTGGCGAAACCGCGATATTGACGGGTGGCATCACGACGAGTTGCAGCGTCTCCAGGGTCGAAGACAGTCACTGAACGATCAGCTGACCGAAGATCTGAAACAGTATTCCACCGTGGACAGGACACGCGTTGAGCACATGAGAGGCGCACTGGAAGGAATCGAGCAGGGGAATTCGCCACCGATCGAGGCAGATTTTGCGCTGCATCCGGACTCTCAGGAGGAGTACGCGCGTGCATTGGAGGATTGGCGAACCCGGGCCACCACGGGGAGATATTTCGACGAGGCTGAGCGGCTACGCAACGAAATCGCACATCGCGAGTCTCTGACACACGTATCCGATGTGGAACCGGCCCGACCGGGTGACCGAGGCACGATCTTCGACAGGCCTGCACGGGAGCTGGCGCGCATCGCCGAGGAGCAGGATCGCGCAATGCAGGATTATCGCGCGATCGACCGCCAGCTCGACGCCGCCCGCCGAGTCATCAACAACGTGACTGACCGAGGTCGAAGCGGCTGAGACCGCTCGGGTTCTCCGTACCGTCTCGCTGTTCTCGAAGTGCCGGCGACCACGTTCAGTTTCGGGTTCTCACGACGCGGAAAGGGTCCGTTGACTACAATTGATTAGTCGCTGGGTGTAACAATCCGCGGCGAATTCGAGAGGAGGTCGCTTTTGGGCGAAGGGTTGGCTCGTGTGATCACGATCGGCTCGATCGTACTCACCGTCGCGTCCCTCACCCTCGCCGTCGTCTTCGCCCGTAAGAAGACCAGGATCCGGGTCGGATTCGACGTCGCACGCGCCGTCATCGGGGTCGGAGCGATCCTCGCCATGGCAATGATCACCAACGTGGTCACGCCCGTCATAGCGGTCCTCGTCGCGATTGCGGTCGGTGTCGGTCTCGGCTTCACCCAGGGCAGCACGGTCGAAATCTCTGCAGGGGAGAAGGGCCTCTACGCCAAACGCACCCCGATCGCGCTCGTCGGGTGGGGTGCAGGCATCATCCTGATGCAAGCCGCAGGCATCGCGTCACGCACCGGAGCGGTACAACTCGGCCAGACCGTCGCCTGGTTCTCGGCATGTATGGGCATCGGCCTCATCGTCGGCCGCACCGGACCCCTCAACAAGAACCTCGCCCGCACCGGGGTCGCAACCGTCATCATCGCCCTCGCACTCCCAGCCACAGCCCTCATCACAGGCATGACATCATCGGCTGAGGCACAGGGGATCCAGCTCACCGACGACGAGATCTGCGCCCTCACGGCGCCGAACCGCTATGCGCCTTCGACCAACTATGCGAGCTTGTACGACCCCGGCGATCGGCGCTATGACAACGACTTCTCGTTCTCGGGGGAGCCCATCGAGGAGGCGATCGCCGGATGCATGTCTCAAGGCCGGGAGGACTACACCGGCACTAGTGTCGACTTCTTCGTCTATCTCTTCGCTTCGGAGGATGAAGCGCTCTCTCGCTTCCAGAGCGAGATGGCCATGGGCGCCGATTGGTACGCCGAGTTCGAAGGGGATTCAGTATCCGACGACAGTTGGGACTCAACTCAGTCTTACAACAAAGGCGACCTCTCCGAATTCGGTCTGCCCGGCAGGTGGTTCAGCGTCGGGGGCGTCGCCAATCGTGTCGTGACGGTCGTCGGGCCCTTCATGCTCTTCGGCAACGCCTACGACCTCGGCTTCTTCCTCGGAGAGAAGGGCGCAGACGGGTATCGCAGACCGGTAACTCTGATCGAGACGATGATCACACCGATGGCCGAGACGGTCCACAACATCGAGGCGTTCCTCGCAGAGTCGGTGCCACCTTCCGATGTGCCGCCGCCAGAGTCCACGCCGGCGATCACCTCGACTCTCGCGCCGCCTGTAGATACCTCGGGCACGTCCAACGCTGGAGATACGGCGCTCCCGCCGCCGCCGTCGGGATCCGCCGGTCCAGTCACGCCCGAGGAGGCTGCCGGGCAGGCGATAGCGGGGTTGATTGCGGCGGCTGCGATCGGGTTGATCACGTGGGGTGAAGCGACGGGTGAGATCACGCGGATCCTGTCGGGCCTCGGCGGCAGTGGGAACGGGGCTCCGCCGAAACCGTCCGCACCTCCGCCGCCTTCGGGGCCTCCGGGGTCTCCGCCACCTCCCCCCTTGCTCGATGAGAACGGGAACCCGATGACGGTTTCCGATGGCACGGTGAGGGACGCGGCGGGGAACCCTGTGCCGGCCGGGAAGGTGGAGTGGGTCGACGGCTATGGGAATGTATCGTGGATCTCGAGGTCCGACGCTGTGGATCGGGTCGCGGCGGAGAAGGCTGCTCGTCGGGCGAACGAGGAGTGGTTGGGGCGTCGGGCTCGGGAGGCTGAGACGACGTGGATGGATGACCAGCGGGACCAGGCGAGTGTGCGCCGGGCGGGAGAGGAGCAGGCCGCTCGGGAGAGGGCGGCCGAACGCGAGGCTCTGGACGATTGGGGACGCAGGATCCAAGACCGTGACGCGCTGGACCGGCGGCAGGGCATCCTGGAGGCGGACTCAGCACGCAAGGCGACGGATGAGTGGTGGTGGGAGGACTTCTACGACGAGTACCAGCGCGGCATCAAGGAGGACATGGCAGCGCTTCCCGGAGAGTTGTACGACGGCACGGGGAACGCCATCCGGTGGGTTCACGGCGAGCTGAGCGATCCGGAGAACTGGCGAGTAGCAGGCGAGACCATCCTGGGTTCCGCAAAGGACGCCGGCGGGTTGATCGTCGGCGACCGAGCCACCGTCACGAAAGTGGGTGGCACGATGCAGGCGGGCGCCAAGACTGCCGTCAGGATTGCAGGGGTACTGTGGGACGCGGCCAGGGACGACCCTGCCGGTGCCGCGGTCGGGGTCGCCAAAGCGGTCCTTGGGGCCGACAACTGGTCGAAGGTGATCGACAAGAGCGTGCCAGTGAGCGAACGCCTCGGACGGGCGATATGGGGAGTATTCGACACCGGTGGGATCTTGATGGGGGCCGGTGCCGGCGCAGCGCGGGTTCTCGATGCGGTCTCGGATCTTGCACGCGGCGCCGACGCTCTCGGGGACGCCGCCAGGGCCACAGACGCGATCTCTGACGCTGCACGGGCCGCGGACGGGATCGGGGATGCTGCGCGCGCTGCGGATGCGGCTGCAGATGCAGCCCGCGCAGGCGACGCCGTTGGAGACGCTGCACGTGCCGGTGGGATGGCCGATGATGCGATACGTGTGTCGGACGATGCTCTGGACGCAGCGCGAGCAGGGGACGCTGTGAGTGATACCGGCAGGGTCGCAGGGCGCGGGAAGGTACCCGGCTACGCAACCGATCCGATCGACGACATCCGGCATCTCCCCGAGGGTGCCGAGATCGTCCACCCGAGGCTCCTCGCACAGACCGGCTACTCGGAACACCAGATCGCCGCGATGCGGAACCTGGCTCAGAAGGAGAACGTCATCATCGGGGCTCGCACGACGAACATCGAGTCGGCACGCCACATCCGGGCGGGACGAGCGATGCCCAAACCGATCGACATCAAGTCCAAGACGATCAACGAACTCGACACGTTCCTCGGCGCCAGACCCCAGGACAAGGGACTGGTCGGCTACTTCGAGCCGCGACGGCCCGATCTCTCCAAGGTGCCCGACAACCTCCACGCCGACGTCCTCAAACGCTACGACGACAGGCTGGCCGATTTCCGCAAGTACTCCAGCGACGTCGACAGGATGGTGCAGGAAGGCACGCTGTTCCCAGACAAGGTACGTGGCGTCCTCGTGGACTCCAGGACGGGTCTCCCCTATGCAGGGGACATCGACCCGGTCTTCTTCAAGGACGCCACAACGGGTGACTTCCTCAGCGCCGACCGGTACCTTGAGGTGGTCGAGAAGTTCAAGCGGAGCGGTGCAATGGGCCAACACGGCGCAGAAGTCAACATCATCGGAGACCTCACCATGGGCCAGGAACTCGGGTCACCCGAATGGCGCGAAGCGTACGAGTCCGCGATCGAGCTGCAGAACAAGCTGTCGGCGAACCACATCTCGGGTGCCGAGACCGTCGTGCAGATAGGTCCCGACGGGGTCCTGCGCCGTGGCCCCCGATTCGACACCGGACTCCCCATAGCCGAGATCGCCAGACCCAAGGGGTTCGAAGTATGAGCACCACCACCTCGCCCCACGTGATGTACCGACTCGACGCCGAGGTCCTGACCCGCCTCGGACTCCCCGATATGGTGTTCCCCGTACGCAGCGAGAAAGTCGAGGAGATCTTCGATGGGGCCACCGTCGCGTTCGGGCTCGTCGTCGACGAACTCGACCAGTACGTGGCCGCTCACCCCGAAACCGTCGAGGTGTACCGATCAATCATCGCCCAACTCACGCACCTTGCAGGCACCAACGAAGGAACCGAGGGACGACCCGAAGCAGCGGCCCGGTACTTCGCTCGGGGTTTGTCCTACGCCCCAGACAGCTTCCGACTCAACGCCGACCTCGCCCTCGCCTACCAGACCCAGGGGCGCCTGAACGAAGCTGCCGCCCAATACCGTCGGGCACTCGCCCTCGAGCCGGACAACCCGCTCATCCTCCTCCTCGCAGCCCGCGCCAACCAGGCCCTCGGCTACAACGACGTCGCCCTCGAGATGCTCCAAGCCTGCCCCGCAGACTATCTGAACGACTCCACGTTCATGGACCTCTACCGATCCCTTGGCGGCGAAGCTCCGACACCATTCGACACCAACGACAGGACCCCAGGCATGACCATCGATCAAACAGAACACCCGCAACGCTCCTGCACCCGCTGCGGCACAGCCCTCGAACCCAGCCACCGCTTCTGCCCTACCTGTGGACACAACGAGGAACCCACACCGGAATCTCCTACCCCGACCAGCGCCGCCGAGTGGGTCTACGTTCTCGATCCGGTCGAGGTCAGGGGTCTGCACGACACGGAGGTGGTCGTGGGCAACCTGCAGCCGGAAACCTGGTACCTGCTGGTGAGCGAGGAAGGTGCCTGGGTGCGGGTCGCCGATCCCGACGGGCGCCTCGAGGGCTGGGCACCCGCAGCGCAGATCCACCGTCGATCGGACGTCGTTGAAAGGACGCTGGACCCTGAACCGATGCCGGTTCCTGTTGAAGCAGAACCGGCGTGGTCGGTGTCCCACACCGTTCCCGGCGAAGGGATCCAGGCGTGGGCAGCGCCCGAGCCGGCTGGACCGGTCATCACCACCCTGGCGGGTGGTGTGGAGCTACAGGTCACCGAACGACGCGCCGACTGGGCACACGTCCGGGCTCAGAACGATTGGGAGGCCTGGGTCGATGGCCGCAGGCTCGTCGCGGCCGGAACATCTGCACCCACATCGGCTGGTGCGCCTGCATCCTCCACAAGCAAGGCACAGGCGACCAGTCGTCTCGACCCCACAGTCTGGACGGGTGGCGGCCTCAACCTGAAAGCCTTGACCGACGGCAGCATCAACCTCGCCACTCTGCGCACCAAACGTATCCAACTCGCAGCGGCTGGCGCGATGCTCGTTTCGGCGTTCCTGTCATGGGCAGGAGGTGGCGGCAACGCGTTCGACATACCCATTGCCTTTCTGTGGAAGCTCGACGTCGAGCCGTCCGGATTCAGTCTCGGCATCGTCCTGTTGGTATTGGCAGTTGCCACCGCAGTTGTCGTCCTGGTCGGGAACCGTCGTCATCAGATGATCGCAGGAGGTGTCGCTGTCGGTGTCACCGCGGTCTTCCTGCTGCAGTTCATGAGGATCCTCACGAACTTCTCCGAGAGCTTCTTCAGCGCCGTCGGCACCCTCTTCACCGACGGATTCGGAATCGCACCCTGGCTCCTTCTCGCCGCAGGCGTAGCACTACTTGTCAAGCGCTGACACATGGACGCAACACCTCCAGGACCCCCACCAGACGAGTCCCCTTCTCAGCGCATACCGCCGAAACCACCTCCGCTACCGCCGGTCCCCACACCTCCGCCGGACGAAGCAGAGTCGCGGACCCGGTGGCACCTTCCCTTAGTGCTCGTTGGAGCCGGCATCGCCGTCGTTCTAGCAGTCCTAGCCTTCGCTCTCCTTTCCAGTGGCCCGAACCCAGCGGCAGACACGGCCGCGAGCAGCGCCGAGATCCCAGCGACGACACTGGTCACAGTGACGACATCTCCCCCGACGACCACACCGCCAACCACCGCAGCACCAGCCGCCGCAGCGGAGACACCCACAACAACAGCGGTATCGACGACAACCGGGGCTCCGCTGTTCACCCTGACGATCGGCCACCGGGTAGCGTTCCCTCCCTTCCAACAGCTCGACGATGATGGCGCGCTGACAGGATTCGACATCGACATTCTGAACGCAGTTGCCGACCGGGCCGGTGCAGCGGTGACCTGGGTCGAGACCGACAACGCTGAGATGCTCGATGGTGCCTCCACAGGCCGGTACGACGTCGCTGCCGGGAGGATCACGATCGGTTCGTACCGCGACTTGGACTTCACCCTTCCCTACTTCAACCCTCACTATGCGCTCATCGTCGATCCGAGCGTTGCCGGTGGAATCGGATCGTTCGCCGACCTCGGCGAAGGGGACACAATCGGGGTATCACAAGGCTCACAGGCCGATGAGTGGGCCACCACCAACTTTGAGAGCGTCGGTGTTGGCATCGTCGCTTTCGACGGGGCAAGTGCCGCGTTCAGCGCACACCGTTCCGGCGAAGTGCAAGGCGTGGTGTCTGCACTGTTCTTCCCATCGGTCGCCGCGGGTCTGTACCCCCCGTTCGTCATAGTCGATTCGATCCCTACGGGTGACACCTTCGTCTTCGGGGTCGATCCCACCAACAGCGAGTTGCGAGCAGCGCTGGACGAAGCACTTACAGCCATCATCGGCGACGGCACCTACCAGGAGATATACGACCGCTGGTTCAGCGTCGCATCAGGGAGCGTCGCACCACCATCTCAGTAACTCGTATTGCACACGGTGCCACCAGCGATACACCGGTGACGACCGTAGCGCGTCCCTACCGCCGTTCTGGATGCTTGTGAGCTGCTCCTGCCCGAGAGCCAATACCTCCCGCATCGGCCCGGCGGGAGACTGCCTCTTCCCTGGCTCGGTCGAACACCAGAATCGATCCGTTGTCACCTACGATCCGCGCGACGAACTGCGGGTCGTCCGCATCGACAACCTAGTGCCATGTCAGGCAACCTTTGCACTGTTCTGCCGGCTAGGAACACCGCTCGCGGTGTCCTCGTCCTCAACGCAGTCCAGACTGCGCCTTCGTCCTGCGTCCTTGCGACCAGCGCCCCTGACTCGACATCGACACCCCGAACGTTGGTGGTGAAGGCACTAGCGTGGCGCCCATACCCGATCCGATCGTGCGTACGCCATGCTCCGCTTTGTTGATCATCTCGTCTATGTAGCCCCTGACCTCGATGAGGGTGTTCGTTTCATCGAACACCTCTTCGGTACCGATGTCATCGAGGGTGGGCGGCACGAGAACTGGGGCACATGGAATGCGCTCGTGTCCCTCGGTACCACTTCGTACCTCGAGATCATCGGCCCCGACCCGCAGCGGTCAACCAGTCGAATGCCAACACTGTTCAAGATCGATCAGGTTGATCGTCCCCGCCTCATCACGTGGGCAGCAAAGGGCACCGACCTGACGGATGTCGTTGCGTCGGCGGAGAGAGGAGGTGTCGACCTGGGCGACGTCTCGGACGGAAACCGGATCCTCCCGGACGGGTCCATGCTGGAGTGGCAGCTGACGGATCCCTACGCCGACCGTATGGATGGCATCGTCCCGTTCTTCATCGACTGGGGCGACAGCGCACACCCGGCAGCGCTCCTCCCCCAAAGCTGCGAACTCGTCGCCATCGATCTCGAACACCCACATGCGGAGGAGGCCGAAGTCGCCATGGAAGCGGTGGGTGTCCCAACGCAGGTGGTTGCGGCCAACACGGCTGCGATCCGGGTAACGATCCACACGCCGAACGGTGCCGTCGAGCTGACCTGACCCAGACATCGCCGCGACGTTTGCCTCGCGGGAGCCCGAACGGCGTTTCGCACATGACGAGACCTGCCGGATCGCCCATGACACACTGTGTCGGGGATGTAGTGTGGAGAGGGGAGGGCGTGGACGAAGGGGAGATTCGAACATGACCTGGCTGAAACGTGGACTCATCGCACTGGTTGGTCTCGCGGTCGTGATCCAGTTCGTGCCCTACGGGCGTGACCACGAGAACCCACCGGTGATCGCCGAGCCGGCATGGGATTCGCCCACGACACGGGAGTTGGCAGTTCGGGCGTGTTTCGACTGCCACAGCAACGAAACCCAGTGGGGCTGGTTCACCGAGGTGGCACCGATGTCATGGTTCATCCAGAACGAGGTCGACGAGGGGCGCTCCGAGCTCAACTACTCAGAATGGAACCGACCCCAGGAGGGTGATGAGTCCGCCGAGACCGTCCGAGAGGGATCGATGCCCCCACGCCTCTACTCGCTGACGAGAGCTCGCCTGACCGAGGCCGAGCTCGATGCCCTCGCTGCAGGACTGGCCGCCACCCTTGGTGAGGAGCACGAGGGCGATAGCGACGATGACGACGACGACGACGACGACGACGACGATTGATCATCTCTCGTCTCGAGGACGCCTCGGTATTCGGGACACGCGTCGAGCGACGGCCGGACGCTCCAATCGGCGAGCCAAGGGGCAGGATTGTGGCAGACCACGGGCTCTCTCGAACCGGTGGTCAGAATTCGAACGGCACCAGCTCTCCGTCGTTCTGAATCAACAGGACGGGCTGGGCGTCCCACGACTCCTGGTCGCCCCCCATCCCGGGCGAATCCTGCGGCATCCCGGGAAGGGCAAGCCCAACGGCATTCGGACGGTCTTCCAGGAGTCGGACAATCGCCTCGGCGGGTACGTGGCCTTCGACAGCGTAACCGTCGACCAGTGCGGTGTGGCAGGATGTGGCGCCCTCGGGAACACCGTGCTCGGCCTTGAATGCAGCCACCTCAGGGTCTTCCAAGAGATCGACGCTGGCTCCTCGTTCTTGCAGGTACCCGACCCACCCTTTGCAGCATCCTCAACCAGGTGCCTGGTGGACGATGAACTCCACACCCTCGAGGACAGCGCCCGCTGCCTCGATCGAGGCAGTGGTCTCCGTTGTCGCGGTGGTCTCCGTTGTCGCGGAGCTACCCGAGCACGCCGACACTCCCAGCAGTCCCAGCAGAGGGACAACGAGCCAGATTCTCTTCTTCACAAGGATCAACCACCTTGACGAACATGTTCGTCATCGCTTGCGATCACTCCTCCAAGGATATCATTAGTTAGCAACTAATCAATTAGAGAGTAGCGATGCCGGGTACCCCTGCCGTCGGGCGGTGCTGTCCGGAGTGGTGCCGGCTACTACTCGGCCATCACGTACGCGTCCCTCAGTGCGTACACATGGTCCGTCCACACCCGCTGATAGCGAGCGTCATCGCTCACCGGCTTTCGGACCATCGCCCGGCAGAGCTCGCCCTGCTCGGGTGTCGTGGCAGCCTTGCCGTGGAGCTCGACGGCGAACCGCGAGAAGTCCCGGACCGCAACGTCGAAGATCTCGTCGACGATGCCGTCGTCGATGCCGTAGATCTCAGCATTCTCCACAACGAGCTGGGAGTACACGACGAGGGTGAAGATCTCACCGACTGCCAGCAGCCAATCGGTGTCCTTCGACTGGGCCTGGCTTGGTGCCTCGGTGGCGAGCATTGTCCTGAAGATCTCGGTCTGCTCCACGAACAGGTTCACATTGGGGAGATCGAACCGCGCAAAGACCTTCATGTAGTCATGGAACTCGATGTTGCCGAGTCCCTTCGTCGGCCCCTGGTCGAAGAGGAAGTCGTCGTTCGCCGCATCGTTTCGCTGCCGGACTGCGGGCAGGTCAACGGGGTGGAAGAAATAGTTCTCCATGAACTTGACGATGAGGGCGATGTTGACGTGCACGGTGCCTTCGAGCTTGGGCAGGGCGCGGATGTCGCGTGCGGCCATCTCGAAGAACCCGTCCTTCTCGAAACCCCTGGCGGCGATGACGTCCCACAGGTGGTTGATGACATCCTCACCCTGGGTGGTGACCTTCATCTTGACGACAGGGTTGAACAGCAGGTAGCGGCGGTCCAGGGGTGACGCCGACCGCATGTAGTCCGCTGCGCGCAGAGCCACGAGCTTCATCGCGACGAGTCTGGCGTAGGCGTCGGTGAAGAGGCGCTTGACATGTGGGAAGTCGGTGACGGTCATCCCGTACAGATGGCGGTTCGCCGCGTGTTGGATTGCCTCGTACATCGCATGGGTGCACATTCCGATGGACGCCCAACCAAGGTTGTACTTGCCGATGTTGACGGTGTTGAGCGCGGCGTTCCACGCATCCTCACCGCGAGAAAGGATGTCGGCGTCGGTGATCGGGTAGTCCTCGAGCCGGTACTCGGCGACGAAGTTCTGGCTATGCACCACGTTCTTGACCAGGTGGAACGCAGGATGCTGGGAGTCCACGACGAAGAAGCACCGCTCCCCTGTGTCGGTGATCGTGCCGAAGGTCGACACCATGGCTGCCTTGTTGGCGTTGCCGATGTAGTACTTGGATCCGTTCGCGACGTAACTGCCGTCGCCGGTCGCCGTCAGGGTCATCTCGGTCGAGTACAGATCTGCTCCGTGTTCCTTCTCCGAAAGGCCGAATCCGAAGATGGCTCCGTCCTCGAGCAGCGCCGCGGCACGCTGTTTGAGTTCTTCGTTTTCGGTCATCCAGATCGGGCCGAGGCCGAGCACCGTCACCTGGTAGGCGTACCAATACGGCAGCCCGTAGAAGCCGAGGATCTCTGCGAACTCACAGACGCGCCACGTGTCCCAGCGCGAGTCTTCGGCCCCATACCCGGACGGTGTGCACATGGTCGCGAAGATGCGTTCTCTACCGATGAAGTCGATGAAGTCCTGATACCAGACCGCTGCATGGTCATCTTCCTTGATCCTCACAAGCCCTTTGGTTTCGAAGAACTCGACGGTCTTGGCCATCACCTCGTCGGAGCGTTCATCGGGGTAGAAGCGGTCCCGAAGGTGGGGGTGGAACAGGAACATCATGCACTCCTTGCCCGGTATCGGGTGTGCCCGCCCGTGTCGTGAGGGCGGGAGTTTCGGGCGGTCTCAGGATAGGAGATGGCCCCGAGGTGGCCGAATCCTGGTGGAGAGAGGCCCCCTACCCGGTCGGCCAGTCCTCGGTCACGAGAGAACGCGAGGCCCCGATGCTCGCCAGGTACTCGTTGAACGACGCCTTCCACTCCTCATGGGCCTCGACCTGGAGGGAGACGATGCCGGGCCCGTCGAGGTGGAGCTCTGGATTCCGTTCTGCGATCCTGCGGGCCACCGCGACCGTCGCTGCGGCGTCGCCCGCGGCACGGTGCGCGTCGTCGAGCGGCGCACCGTAGTGGGCGGCGACCGCCTCGAGGGTGCGCTTTCCCTTGCGGTAGCGGTCGACGTGGCGGTCGAGGACGAGCGGGTCGATGAGGATTGCCGGGGGAACGTCGGGGAGCGGTCCGAGGCCGTGCCGTTCGAGTTCGGCGCCGAGGAGCGGCCAGTCGTACGGCGCGCGGTAGATGACGATGGGTATACCGGCGTCGACGAGTTCGACAATCGCGGCTCTGGTGGCTGCGAGAACCTCTTCGGGATTGCCACCGTTCGTCACCAGGTCTGTCGGACTGATCCCCGTGATCTCCGTCACCTTGGCTGGGATCGGCACCCCCGGATCGATCAGCCGGTCGACAAGCGCAACCGACGAGCCGTCGGCTTCGAAGCGAAACAACCCCACCTCGATAATGTGCGCCGTTGAAGTGTTGACGCCTGTCGCTTCGAGGTCGAGTGCGGCCAGCGGGCCTTCATGCCACGACACCACCCCAGCGTAGACCACTATCGCGT
>CAZWMX010000072.1:0-1675 GCA_964635205.1 uncultured Acidimicrobiaceae bacterium
GCTATTCGTCGGCGTCGGCGTCTCCCGATGGTGCTGCCGACGAAGCTGCACCGAGGGATGCAAGCCATTCCGCCGGATCGGCAGGCAACGTGTCGTCTGCAGACTCGACATCGATGTCTCCGAAGAGACTCGCCGCTGTCGGCACCTCGGCATCGGGCAGCATCGGCTCGATCGACTGATACGCCGTCGAACCGGTACCGGCTGGGATCAGCTTGCCGATGATCACGTTCTCCTTCAGACCACGCATGTAGTCGGACTTGGACTGGAGCGACGCCTCGGTGAGGACCCGCGTCGTCTCCTGGAACGAGGCAGCAGAGAGCCACGAATCGGTCGCGAGCGAGGCCTTCGTGATACCCATCAGCTCGGGGCGACCCTCCGCCGGCTGCTTGCCGTCTTCGACGAGCTCACGGTTCGTGTCACGGAACACCTGACCATCAACAAGCTCGGCTGGGAGCCATGGCCCATCACCAGGGTTCGCAATACGGACCCTGCGCAGCATCTGGCGAACGATCAGTTCGATGTGCTTGTCGTGGATGTCGACACCCTGTGAGCGGTATACCTCTTGCACCTGATCAACCAGGTAACGCTGACATGCCCGAACACCTTGGATCGCAAGCACTTCCTTCGGATCCAGGGGACCCTCGGTGAGCTGTGTTCCCGGCTCGATGATGTCGCCCTCGGACACCCGGAGACGTGCACGGGCAGACAAGGTGTACGAAACGACTTCTTCGTCGCCATCAACGATCACGATCGACCGTAGCCCATTGTCCTCGTCCGTCTCGAGCTTCACGGCACCACCCGCCTCGGCGAGAAGCGCAACACCCTTTGGTCGACGAGCCTCGAAGAGCTCGGTGACACGAGGGAGACCGTGGGTGATGTCCTCACCTGCGATTCCGCCGGTGTGGAAGGTCCGCATGGTCAGCTGCGTCCCCGGCTCACCGATCGATTGTGCAGCCATGATCCCCACGGCAGTCCCGAACTCAACCATCACACCGGTCGCGAGGTCGATTCCGTATGAGAGCTGTGAGATGCCGTACTTGCTTTCGTCTGTCAACGGTGAGCGAACCCTGATCTCTTCGACGTCTTCGACTTCCTGGATTCCGTTGACCGCCTCACGGTCGAGCACGAATCCGGAGCGAAGCTTGCGGCCGTCCGGCAGTTCGGCGAGTGACCTGCCAATCTTCACGTCCTCGGCGAGAACACGGCCGATGATCTTGTTCCTCAGGTGACGAATCGGATCACCGTTCTCACGGATCGTGACCGCAAGGCCGGGATCGGCCGACTCGTCCTCATGGATGATGATCTCCTGGCTCACGTCGACGAGACGCCGGGTCAGATAGCCGGAGTCCGCAGTTCGCAGAGCAGTGTCGGCAAGACCCTTCCTCGCACCGTGGGTGGAGATGAAGTACTCGAGTACGGTGAGGCCCTCACGGAAGTTCGCCTTGATCGGCTGAGGGATGATGTCACCCTTCGGATTGGCAACCAATCCACGCATCCCTGCGATCTGGCGAAGCTGCATGATGTTCCCGCGTGCTCCCGAACGGACCATCATGTCCATCGGGTTGAACGGATCCTCCTGCAACGTCTCTTGCATGGCGTTCTTGACCTCGTCGGTCGCAACCGTCCAGATCTCGATCAGCTCAGATCGACGCTCGTCGTCGGTGATGACGCCTTT
>CAZWMX010000072.1:1775-12293 GCA_964635205.1 uncultured Acidimicrobiaceae bacterium
TTGTTGGAGGACAGCATGAGAATGCGTGCCTCCGCCTGTGCCTCAGCCGACAGCGGCAGGTGCACGGCCATCTGGTCACCATCGAAGTCGGCGTTGAAGGCCTCACACACGAGTGGGTGCAGCTGGATAGCCTTACCTTCGATGAGCACGGGCTCGAACGCCTGGATACCGAGACGGTGAAGTGTTGGAGCACGGTTCAGCAGCACCGGGTGCTCCTGAATCACGTCGCCAAGCACGTCCCACACCTGCACACGACGCCGCTCGACCATACGTTTTGCAGCCTTGATGTTCTGTGCGATATCGAGATCGACGAGTCGCTTCATCACAAAGGGCTTGAAGAGCTCGAGAGCCATGATCTTGGGGAGACCGCACTGGTGCAGCCTGAGCTGGGGACCAACGACGATGACTGAACGACCCGAGTAGTCAACACGTTTTCCGAGGAGGTTCTGACGGAAACGTCCCTGCTTCCCCTTCAGCATGTCTGACAATGACTTGAGTGGGCGGTTACCCGGTCCAGTCACGGCACGGCCACGACGGCCGTTGTCGAACAACGCGTCAACTGCTTCTTGGAGCATCCTCTTCTCGTTGTTGACGATGATCTCGGGGGCACCGAGGTCGATCAGTCTCTTGAGACGGTTGTTGCGGTTGATGACCCTGCGATAGAGGTCGTTCATGTCCGACGTGGCGAAACGGCCACCGTCGAGCTGGACCATCGGACGGAGGTCCGGCGGAATCACCGGCACTGCCTCGAGGATCATCCCTGTGGGATCGTTCTTGCCATCCGCGAACGGCTGGACAACTTTCAGACGCTTCTGGGCCCGCTGTCTGCGCTGCTGGCTCCGTGGGTCGACCAGATCTTCGCGAAGCTTCTCGACTTCAGCCTGGAGATCCATGCGGCTGATGAGATCCTTGACGAACTCAGCGCCCATACCGCCGGTGTAGTACTCACCGTACCGGTCGACGATCTCTCGCCAGAGCTGCTCGGACTCGACAAGTTCACGCGGCTTCATCGCCTTGAACGTGTCGAACGCTTCATCGAGGAGATCGATCTCGACCTGGGCACGTTCGTCGCGGTCCTTGATCTCGCGCTCAACCTCTTTCTTGCGGGCGTTGATCTCGTTCGGCTTTGCGCCGGCGTCCTCCATCTGGGCGAGTTCAGCCTCGAGACGCTCGAGACGGGCTTCACGCCACTCCTCGAGTTCCTCGGTGATGAGGACACGCTCATGACGAGCTGCTTCTTCGAGATCGGGAAGGTCCTTCGTGCGCTTGTCTGCGTCTACGTCCGTGACGAGATAGGCAGCGAAGTAGATGACCTTTTCGAGCTCCTTCGGGGACATGTCGAGGAGATAGCCGAGCCGGCTCGGAACACCCTTGAAGAACCAGATGTGAGTCACGGGTGCAGCGAGCTCTATGTGGCCCATTCGCTCGCGGCGCACCTTGGCCCTTGTGACCTCAACACCGCACCGCTCGCAGACGACACCACGGAATCGCACACGCTTGTACTTCCCGCAGTAGCACTCCCAATCCCTCGTGGGACCGAAAATACGCTCGTCGAAGAGGCCGTCCTTCTCGGGCTTGAGGGTCCGGTAGTTGATCGTTTCGGGCTTCTTGACTTCGCCGTACGACCAGGATCGGACCTGGTCTGACGAAGCGAGGCTGATCTTCAGTTCATCGAAAAGCTGTGGCACTTATTCGCTCCCGCTCTCAAAATCTCTTGTCGGCTTGGTCAAACGATTACATCCATGTCGGGGCGCTCGGGACGAGAGATGTCTATCCCGAGGCTCGCCGCTGTGCGGAATACGTCTTCCTCGAGATCCTTGAGTTCAACTTCCTCACCCGCCGACAGCATCTCAACGTTGAGTCCGAGTGACTGCATCTCCTTGATGAGCACCTTGAACGACTCAGGGATGCCCGGCTCAGGGATGTTCTCGCCCTTGACGATCGCTTCGTACACCTTGACACGCCCACGGACGTCATCTGACTTGATCGTCAGCAACTCCTGGAGTGCGTAGGCAGCGCCGTAGGCCTCGAGTGCCCACACTTCCATCTCACCGAAGCGCTGCCCACCGAACTGGGCCTTACCACCGAGTGGCTGCTGCGTGATCATCGAGTACGGACCGGTCGACCTTGCGTGGATCTTGTGATCCACGAGATGGACGAGCTTCAGGATGTACATGTATCCCACCGTGATGGGTGAGTCGAACGGTTCACCTGAGCGACCGTCATAGAGCGTCGCCTTGCCTTCACCGTCGATGATCCGAACACCGTCGCGGTTGGGCTGTGATGTGGACAGAACCTTGAGCACCTCATCTTCGTGGGCACCGTCGAATACCGGGGTCGCGACCCTGGTCCACGGTTCTGCACCATCAGATGCGGGGCTCTCGAGGTCGTCAAATGGTCCCCAACCGGTGGCTGCGGCCCATCCGAGGTGTGTTTCGAGCACCTGGCCGAGGTTCATGCGGGAGGGCACACCGAGAGGTGACAGAATGATGTCAACCGGTGTTCCATCCTCGAGGAACGGCATGTCCTCTTCAGGGAGGATCTTGGCGATAACACCCTTGTTCCCGTGGCGACCTGCGAGCTTGTCACCTGCAGAGATCTTGCGCTGCTTGGCGACGAAGACACGTACGAGCTCGTTCATTCCGGGAGGAAGATCGTATCCATCCTCGCGGCTGAACTCCTTGACGGCGATCGCCTTACCTGATTCGCCGTGCGGGACCTTGAGCGAAACATCCCGAACCTCACGGGCCTTCTCGCCGAAGATCGCACGAAGTAGCCGCTCCTCCGGTGTCAACTCTGTCTCACCCTTTGGTGTGACCTTGCCAACGAGGTAGTCGCCCGGACCGACTTCAGCACCAATGCGGATGACGCCGCTCTCGTCGAGGTCCATCAGAACCTCTTCGGCGACGTTCGGAATATCTCGCGTGATCTCTTCGGCACCGAGCTTGGTATCGCGTGCCTCGATCTCGTGCTCCTCGATGTGGATCGAAGAGAGGATGTCTTCCTTGACAAGACGCTCCGAAATGACGATCGCGTCTTCGAAGTTGTACCCGTCCCACGGCATGAACGCCACCATCAGGTTGCGCCCAAGTGCCAGTTCACCGCCATCTGTCGATGCGCCGTCGGCGAGAGCATCACCTACCTTGACCTTGTCACCCTCGACGACGATCGGCTTCTGGTTGATGCATGTGCCCTGGTTCGAGCGCTCGAACTTGTCGAGCGGGAATGTGTGCTTCTTGTTGGTACCGGTCTCCTTGACAACGATCTCTGTGCCGGTTACCTCGACGACCTCGCCATCGAAGTTACATATGATCACCTCGCCGGAGTCTTTTGCAGCACGCTCCTCCATGCCCGTACCGACAAGCGGTGCGTCAGACGTGATGAGTGGCACTGCCTGGCGCTGCATGTTTGAGCCCATCAGCGCACGGTTCGCATCGTCATGCTCGAGGAAGGGGATCAACGATGTGGCGATCGAAACAACCTGCTTCGGCGACACGTCCATATAGTCGACCTGCTCTGCCGGCACGGTGTCGACCTCGCCACCTGTCTTACGAACGAGTACGCGGTCGTTCGAGAACTTGCCGTTGTCGTCAAGAGGTGCGTTCGCCTGCGCAATGATGTGGCCCTCTTCCTCTGAGGCCGTGAGATAGTCGATCTGCTTGGAGACCTTGCCCTTCTTGACCCTTCGGTATGGCGTCTCGATGAAACCGAAGCGGTTGACGCGTGCGTAGGACGCAAGGGAACCGATGAGTCCGATGTTCGGACCTTCTGGTGTCTCGATCGGGCACATACGGCCGTAGTGGGACGGGTGCACATCTCGTACCTCGAACCCCGCGCGCTCACGAGACAGGCCACCGGGGCCGAGCGCCGAGAGGCGACGGCGGTGAGTGATCGACGCAAGCGGGTTTGGCTGGTCCATGAACTGGCTCAGCTGTGAGGTTCCGAAGAACTCCTTGATCGATGCAACAACAGGACGGATGTTGATCAGTGTCTGGGGTGTGATGGCCTCGGGGTCCTGCGTGGTCATCCGTTCGCGAACAACGCGCTCGAGGCGGGTCAGACCAACCCGGATCTGGTTCTGGATCAGCTCACCGACGGTTCGGATACGCCTGTTCTGGAAGTTGTCGATATCATCGATTCGGTACCCTTCCGTCCCCACTCTCAGGTTCATCAGGTACTTGATCGTCTTGACCATGTCATCGTCGGTGATCAGACCCTGCTCATCTGCCCTGAAGTTGTCCATCAGCTCCATGGAGGCGTCGCCGCCGAGCTTCTGGTTCACCTTGTAGCGACCGACCCGAGTGAGGTCGTACCGCTTCGGCGTACGGAACAAGGTCTTGATGAGACTGCGCGCAGATTCAACCGTTGTCAGCTCGCCCGGTCGGAGCTTGCGATACAGATCGAGAAGAGCTTCGTCCTTGGTTGACGTCGGATCCTTCTCGAGTGTGTTGCGCACGAGTTCGGAATCGCCCAGAAGCGCAATGATCTCCTCATCCGTCTCAGCAATACTGAGAGCGCGGAGGAAGGTCGACACGAACTGACGACGCTTGCGGTCGACGCGGACACCGATTGTGTCCTTCTTGTCGATATCGAATTCGAGCCAGGCACCACGGCCGGGGATCACCTTCGAGGCATACACCGGACGACCAGAGGTCTTGTCGATGGTCCTGTCGAAGTAGACACCGGGGCTACGGACGAGCTGGCTGACAACAACACGTTCGGTGCCGTTGATGATGAAGGTTCCGTTTGTGGTCATCATCGGGAAGTCCCCGAGAAAGACCTGCTGCTCCTTGATCTCGCCTGTCTCCTTGTTCAGGAACCTGGCGGTGACGAAAAGCGGACGCGAGTAATTGGCATCGCGGTCCTTTGCTTCTTCGATCGTCAGAGGTGGTTCTTCAAAACGGTGATCGGTGAGTTCGAGTGCAAGGTTGCCGGTGAAGTCTTCGATCGGGCTGACCTCATCGAACATCTGCTTGAGTCCGGAATCGAGAAAGGCTGCGAACGAGTCCCTCTGAACGTCAAGGAGACCTGGGATCTCCTGGACCTGTGGGATCTTCGCAAAAGACAGCCTCTGGGAACGCGCACGAGCCAACGCGGATCCTCCTCTTATAGACGATGCAACAGCACAGGGCTAGGAGCAGTGAAACGGGTGAACTGGTGAGGATAGCACAGAATGGGGATAGCACACCACTATCCCATCACTATTTATAGCGAGTCGCGAAAAGGTCTTCAACTGTGCTTGGAAGGATACAGGGAAAGGCGCGAAAGTTCAAGCAGTCGGAGCGACGAAGTCTCTCCGACTGCCGAAGTACGTAGTACGTAGTACGTGATACGTACTACTCCGCAGGTCGCTCGGCAACGAGGAGGAGGTGGGGGCCGAGGCCGAGCAGACTCGGCTCGGATTCGATGGCCCGTGCCGCATCGATGATGATCTCCCGATGCCCGGGATCCTCCCAATCAGCCTCGAGCTGTGACAAGTATCCAGCGATGCCCTCGACACCGAGCACTGCACGTACGCAGAGGCCGGCATCCTCGGCCTCTGCCTCGAACTCGTCCGGGCGATGGAAGTAGGCCGTCGTGAACCACTCAGGTCTCAGCGTTGGATTGCTGTGTCTCCCGGTCGGGAGATCCCGGTAGACGATGGTGCGGAACTCGTCGTCGAAGATCGCGCGTTCGGATAGCCCTCCGAGCAGTGATACGAACCGCGATATGGCTGCGGCGAACACAAGACCCCCGGGTCGCACCGACCGCGATGCCTCGTTCCACGTTCGGTCGCGATCCTCGCGATCCTGCAGGTGATAGAGCGGACCGAGAAGAAGGACCACATCGAAAGACGCATCGTCCACTGGCAGATATCGAGCATCGGCGATACCAGCGGAAAAGGCATCGTTCGCGGCAAGATGCGATCGTGCCTCCTCGACATGGCGCGGCACAGGGTCCACGAGGTGCACTGTGTGTCCATCAGCCAGCAGCCACTCCGCGTGAACACCTCCCCCACCTCCCACGTCAAGAATCCTCAGCGCTCCCTCCGGGAGGTGCCGGCGGACGATCTCTTGGGTACGGATGAACTCAAGTTCGTTGAGTCCTGATCGCAGCCGCGCATCCTCATCCCATGCCTCGGTGTAGTAGCGAACGATCTCCGGATCAAGCTCATCGTCGTCCATGGCGAAGACCCTAGACGCAAGGAGAGGGGAGTGACCAAAGCCACTCCCCTCTCCTTCTGAGTCGTACTACTTACTACGTAATACCTACTACAGCGAAGCTCCGCTTCGCTATTTGAGCTCCACCGAAGCACCGGCAGCCTCGAGGGCTTCCTTTGCCTTCTCGGCGGTCTCCTTGTCTGCAGCCTCGAGGATCGCTGAAGGTGCATCGTCAACGAGCGCCTTTGCTTCCTTGAGACCGAGTTTCGTGAGACCACGAACTTCCTTGATCACCTGGATCTTCTTGTCACCGGCTCCGGTGAGCACGACGTCGAATTCGTCCTGCTCTTCCTCAGCGGCACCGCCGGCGTCTCCGCCCTCGGGTGCAGCAGCAACCGCGACAGGCGCGGCAGCGGTGACATCGAACTTCTCTTCGAATGCCTTGAGAAACTCGGACAGCTCGAGGACAGACATCTCCTCGAACGTTTCGAGCAACTTCTCGGTTGTTGTCTTGGCCATTGTTACTCCTCGTCGTCTGCTACAGCAGACGATTGGTCTTTGTCGTCGATGTCTGGGTCTGCAGTTGCAACCTCTACGTCAGTAGAGGCGGCGTCTGCAACCTCCGCGTCAGCGGAGGCATCGTCATCCTCCGCGTCAGTAGAGGCGGCGTCTGCAACCTCCGCGTCAGCGGAGGCATCGTCGCTATCGCCATCAGCAGTTGCAACCTCTACGTCAGTAGAGGCGGCAACTGCAACCTCTACGTCAGTAGAGGCGGCAACTGCAACCTCTGCGTCAGCAGAGGCATCGTCTGATGCTTCAGCAGTCGTATCGGTCGTGGCAGAAGCTGTCGATGCCTCATCGGCATCGTCAGCGTCAGCAGCTTCGTCGGCCAACTCAGCGCTCTCGACGGGGGCTTCCTCGACTGCGACCTCTGCCGGTGCTTCCGCTTCCTTCTTCTCAAGCAATTGTGAGAGGGCGTAGGCGGTGTTGCGTGGGAGTGCAGCAAGGAGGCCTGCAAGGTTCGCCATCGGTGCCTGCATGACTCCGGCGAGCTTGGCGAGGAGTACCTCACGCGGCTCGAGTTCGGCGAGTTCTGCGATCTTCTCCGGTGGGAGGAACTCGAGTCCAAGGAGACCACCCTTGACCGCGAACGTGTCGTGGTTCTTGGCGAAATCCTTGAGTACCTTCGCTGCTCCTGCCGGGTCACCGTCGGCGAACGCAAGGCCGGTTGGGCCGAGCAACAGTTCGTCGAGTGTGTCGATATCGAGTTCCGCAGCCGCAAGGCGAGCCATGCTCATCTTCACGACCTTGAACTCCGCCCCGTTCTCACGAAGGCTACGACGCAGTGCCTGCTGATCCTTGACCGAAAGACCCGCGTACTCCGCAAGGAACACAGCTTGTGCTCCCTCGATACGTTCTCTGATGTCGGCGACAGCCTGGACCTTTTCTGGTCTTGGCATGTGCGTCTCCTCAAATCGGACTTTCACTTACCAACCTTTGTGGGCCCTGAAACGATCAAAGCCCCCGACCAGAGACGTCAGGAGCTTCCGTGTGGATTGGCCTGCGCTGGCGTCTCGCGACTTATGCCTTGTGGCACCAACGGTCTCGGGTCGGTATGAGGTTGTTGCCGGAGTGTACGACGGTCGCAGACCTAGTGGTCTGTCACAGTCAACCGTCCAGAGTTGAGAGTTCGCAGTTGATAGCGAGTGTCACTGCGAACTGAAGACTGTGAACTGAAAACGACGAGCGCAGCGAGTCCGAAGAAAGCAAGGAGTGTCGGAGGAGGATGGTGGTCTCTTTCGAGGTCGAGTAAACAGCGGGCCAGGATGCCATTCACCCGTATGTCACTCCGGAGGGCCGGGGTAGGGGCCGACCTGCGTGGTCCGGAGTGCCGGAACCAACCATAAGGCGGTGGTGGATCGCCTGCTTTATCCTTCCTCCAACAGTCCCCTTGCTATGGACTCATGCTTGTCGCGCCAAATTGCGATGTCAACCTAAACCTGGGAAATTCACCGACGGCAAGTGCCTAACAGCGCCCTTTGGGCCGGAACGCGAAAAAACGGTCTACGAATTCGCTCCTAGACCGCCTTTTCCGATGAGTTGCTTCCCTACTCGCGTTCCTTGAGAGCGTCTTCGACAGACGACATATCGACCTCGACGCCGGGGCCCATCGTTGATGAAACCGATGCCTTGCGCACGAAGCTGCCCTTTGCCGAAGGCGGCCTCGAACGGATGATCTCATCCGAGACGGAGAGCAGGTTCTCGAAGAGATCGCCGGCCTCGAACGAGACACGACCAATCGGAACGTGGACATTTCCGTACCGATCGTTTCGGTATTCGACGCGACCGGCCTTGAACGCCGCGACCGTCTTACCGACGTCCCTGGTGACCGTGCCTGTCTTCGGGTTCGGCATGAGACCACGCGGTCCGAGAACCTGGCCGAGCTTTCCGACGACGGGCATCATGTCCGGCGTAGCGATTGTGATGTCCCAGTCGAGGGGCATGTCGCCACTCGAGATCTTGTCTGCGAGGTCCTGACCACCGACGACGTCGGCCCCTGCATCTTCTGCTTCTTGGGCTTGATCGTTTGCGAACACAACCACCTTGACGTCCTTGCCCGTACCGTGTGGCAGCGAAACGGTGCCACGCACGATCTGGTCGGCCTGACGAGCATCGATACCGAGCTGGTAGACGACGTCTACCGACTCGTCGAACTTGGCGGCCGCGAGCGTCTTGACGAGATCAATGGCGTCGGATGCTTGATAGGCGGCTTCGGCGTCGTACCTGCGCTCTTGATCAGCGCGGTTCTTCGAGATACCCATGGGGTGTTTCCTTTCGTGGTGTAGCGAGCTCGCGCCCTTCCACATGGACGTAGTACGAAGTACGTACTACGTATTACGTACTACATCGAGGCTATGCCTCGACGACTTCGAGGCCCATCGAGCGGGCCGTGCCCTCGATGATCAGCATCGCGTTGTCGATGTCGTTGGCGTTGAGGTCGGGCATCTTGGTCTCAGCGATGTCGCGGACCTGAGCCTTCGTAACGGTTCCGACCTTCTCCTTGTGAGGCACCGGAGAGCCCTTTTCGATCTTCGCGGCCTGGCGAAGCAGCACGGCCGCCGGCGGCGTCTTGGTTATGAAGGTGAACGAGCGATCTTCGTAGATCGAGATCTCGACGGGGATGATCGTCCCGGCCTGCGCCTGTGTTGTGGCGTTGTAGGCCTTGACGAAGTCCATGATGTTCACGCCGTGCTGACCGAGTGCGGGACCAACCGGCGGAGCAGGGCTTGCCTGTCCGGCCGGGATCTGCAATTTGAGCACGGTCATCAGTTTCTTGCGACCCATGATTCAGATTCCTTGCCTATCAGTATTTGATGATCTGGTCGAAGTTGAGCTCCACTGGAGTCTCACGACCGAAGATGTCTACGAGAACACGGACCTTCGACTGGTCCACGTTGATGTCTTCGATGACGCCGTTGAAGTCTGCGAACGGACCCTCCACAACGCGGACCGTTTCGCCAACCTCCCACGCCGGCTTGAAAGTCGGCTTCTCCTTCTTGGCGCCTTCTTCTTTCTCAACGCCGAGGATTCTCTCGACCTCACGTCGGGAGAGCGGACTCGGCTTTGTACCCGATCCGACGAATCCAGTTACATTCGGGGTGTTGCGAACGGCGTACCAGGAGTCGTCATCCATGTACATGCGGACGAGTACGTATCCGGGGAACTTCTTCCGAGCAACCGTGACCTTCTTGCCGTTCTTGTACTCGACGACGTCCTCCATCGGAATGACGACTTCGAAGATCTTGTCCTCGAGATGCATCGACTTGACCCGGTTCTCGAGGTTCGCTTGCACCTTCTTCTCGTATCCCGAGTAGGAGTGGACGACGTACCAGCCGCCCGGCAGATCGTAAGGGCTGGCGGGTCGGTGGTCGACGACCTCGACATCTTCGTCCGTCTCGACCTCTTCCACGGCTTCCGCTGCTTCTGGCATCAGGTGATCGCGTTCAAGACGTTGACGATGAGTTTGCTGAAGGCCCAGTCCAACCCGAAGACAATGAGCGTGAGGATCGTCGTCATGCCGAACACAACGATCGTGTAGGTGACGAGTTCTTCAGTGGACGGCCACGCGACTTTCCTGAGTTCCTGGCGGACCTCACGGATGTATTTCATTGTCCGCTGGATGAAACTGAGTTCCTGGTCCTTCTTCTGCCTCTTCTGTGGGCGCGAAGCATCAGCGCGTTTCTTCTTCGCGCGTTCCTCTTCCTTCGCCTGGAGGCGTCGCATCTCACGGTTCACTACGTACTCCTCGGTAGTTCGCCTCAATAGTTCGCAGGGGTGGCGGGACTCGAACCCACAACATCCGGTTTTGGAGACCGGC
>CAZWMX010000073.1:0-6611 GCA_964635205.1 uncultured Acidimicrobiaceae bacterium
CGGCCGTATTTGACTGCGTAGATGGCGACCAGGTCACCTGCGTCGCCGCTGTCGAGCGCTTCCTTGACCTTCATGAGAGGCAGCTGGAAACGAGGGAAGAACGACACCATGAGCTTGATCCCACCAGCGCGGGCCGACTCGATGATCGCATCGGCATCTTCGAGCGTCGTCGCAATGGGTTTGTCGCACAGCACGTGAACACCTCGACGGGCAGCCTTTTCCACAACGTCCCTGTGGTGGACCGGTTCATTGCCGAGATAGACGGCGTCGAGGTCGTCCTGGTCGAGGAGTTCGTCATACGTGTCGAAGAACGCGGTGCCGTGATGCTCTGCGGCGTCGCGTGCTGCACTTGCGTTGACGCCTGCATCTGCTATTCCCATGAATCGGACCTGATTGTGATCTGCAATGCTCGCCGCGAACCGGGGAGCGTGAAGATGGGCGTATCCGAGGATCCCGATGTTGATGACCCTGCTCATAGCCTGATGTCCTCCGGTGATGCCGTGGCTGCCGCCTGGTCGGCACTTTCGTTGTTGCTGTCACGGATTCCGGTCGTGAAATCGCGGATCACTGCTCGGTCACTCGTTGCTGATCGTTGGGCTGCCAGCGCCATTGCCAGGGCAGTCCGTGCATCGTGGGCATCGACCAGAAAATCCTTGTCCTCGCGGACGGAATCCACGAAGTGCGCGATCTGAGCCTTGAAGGCATGTTCGGTCGCAGACATCAATGCAAAGTACCTCGGAAGTGCCACCCCCGTCTCGCCGTCGAACACAAGCATCGGGTTTGCGTTCCGATCGCTGTACTCGAGTTTCCCATCGGTACCGACCACGTCGAGACTGGCATACAAGCTCGGACCAAACTCCTGAGGGTGGGCCCAACTGGCCTCGGCGAAACCGATGCCGCCCCCAGCGAACTTGCAGGTGATCATGGCATAGTCGAATGAACCGGCCTCGCGCGCCGAGCGGTGTACCGCCCGCGCCACTGCCCTGATCTCGACCGGTTCCTGATCAAACATCCAGCGAAACAGATCAAGGGCGTGGATACCGATATCGAGGATGACACCTCCTCCGGCTTGCGGGTCCCAGAACCAGGTGTCCGGCGGGAACGGGAGGAGTTGCCGTTCAGCCCTACGGATGAACACCGGCCGACCAACACGGCCGGCATCGATCTGGCTCTTCAGTGCCACATACCGATGATCGAACCGGCGAACCTGACCGATCATCAACCTGACGTCGTTCGCCTCAGCGGCTTCGATCATGGCATCGGCATCTCGGAGCGAGTGAGCAATCGGTTTCTCGCACAGGACGTGTCTACCTGCCTCCATGGCTTCGATCGCCAATTCTGCGTGGGTCCGTGGGGGTGTGCAGATGTCGACAGCGTCGACGTCGACACTGTCCAGGAGATCGCCGAGACTGGAGTAGGCAGGCGTTCCTGTGAGCTCAGCTGCCTTGTCGGCGAGGGGTCCGGTCGTGTCGCAGACGGCTGCGAGTGTGAGATTCGGGATCCGGGCGTATGCCGGAAGGTGGCCCTTGACGCCGATGTTTCCACAACCAACAAGAGCGATTCGAGTTTCTCGGTTCTGAGGCATGCCTACTGATGCCTTCCTTTCCTATGGTGAGCGCGGGAATCAGCATGCCGACGGAACCGCCACAATGGGGTGTGTGCCGTGAGACGGGCGAGGCGATCATGCGGGGACGAGTGAGGGGTAGATGGTCAGATCCGTTTGGCTGTCCACCCATCTGATCTTGTCGACAGGGAACCGCAGCCAGACGTCGTCGTCTGCTGTCACTGGGAATGTCGGATGCGTGGAGATCTTGACCAGGTCATCGCCGACTCTGACCGTGAGGAGGTTCTGGGAGCCGAGCGGTTCTACGACGAGAACACGCACGCTGAGCGCTTGATCGGAAGGCCGATCCACAGTCTCCATGTTCTCGGCACGAATGCCGATGACGATCGGGCCACCTGCGTATGGCGCCAGGAGAGGGATCATCTCGTCCGGCGGGGTGATCTTCAACTCACCGATGAAAGCACTCAGCTCGTCTCCATCTCTCTCGATCCGGCCATGGAGGAAGTTCATTGGTGGGTTGCCGATGAATCCTCCGACGAATCGATTGCTCGGCAGGTCGTACACAGCAATCGGCTTCTCGAACTGTTGGATCTTGCCGTCCTGCATCACCGCGATGCGATCACCCATGCTCAGGGCCTCTATCTGGTCGTGCGTGACGTAGATCGTTGTTGCCCCGATGTCGGCCAGCAGACGCTTGAGCTCCGCTCTCATCTCGAGTCTGAGGAGAGCATCGAGGTTGCTGAGGGGCTCGTCCATCAGTAGCACTCTGGCCTGCATTGCAATTGCCCTTGCTACGGCAACTCGCTGCCGCTGACCGCCGCTCATGTCGCTGGGGAAACGGTCGAGGAGGTCCTCGATGTGGAGCATCTCGGCTGCCTCTTGCACGCGTCGGTCGGTGACGTCCTTGTCTGTCTTGGCCATCTTCAGCCCGAAAGCGATGTTCTTGTGGACCGTCATGTGCGGGAAGATGGCGTAGCTCTGGAATACCATGGCAATGCCCCGTTCACGCGGCGGGAGATAGGTGACGTCCTTGCCGTCGATCGTGATCCTGCCCTCATCGGCCATCCCAAGGCCCGCGACCGTCCGCAGCAGTGTGGTCTTGCCACACCCACTTGGTCCCAGCAACACGGCGAACTCCTGGTCCCTGATGGAAAGGCTCGCGTTGTCGACAGCGACGAAATCGCCGAATCTCTTCGTCACGTTCTCGATTCGTATCTCTGCCATGTCTGTATCCAATCCACTTACTTGCTGACTTGACCCCACATATTGAACAGATAGCGCCGGATGTAGAAGATGAACAAGATCGCTGGGAGAAGCATGAAGAACGCCGCGGCGAACTGGTAGTGCTGGGGGGACCCGTCAAGGGCGAAGAGCACCTGTGCGGGAAGCGTGCGATTCTGCACCGTGAGAATGCTTGCAGCGAACACCTCGTTCCATGACATCACGAAGGTGAAGACCGCCGCTGCCGCGATTCCCGGGCCCACGAGTGGGAGCACAACATGTCTGAACGCCTTCAGCCGGGAACATCCGAAGACCATCGCCGCTTCTTCCATTTCGTAGGGGACGCTTGCAAAGACGCTGCCGATCACGAGCACCGTTGTCGGCAGCGTCAGCGCAGTGTGCATCAGCGCGAGGCTGCCGACGTTGTCGAAGATGCCAAGGCTGATGAACATGACGGCGATGGGTACCGCGAGGATGACGATCGGGAAGGAGCGAACAGCCAGGATGGAGAGCCGAAAGGTGTCGCGTCCTGCGAAGAAGTAGCGGGAGACGGCGTAGCCGGCCGGAGCGGCAATGATCGTGGACAGTGTCAGTGTGATGAACGCCACGATGATGCTGTTGATCAGCCCGGGAACGATCCCGTCCGACTCCAGGAAGAACCGCATCGACTCGAATGAGAACGGGATGAACGGCAACACGTTCTTCGGATAGGAGCGGACTACTTCCGGGGTTGTGAGCGCCATCGACGCGATGAACCAGATCGGGACGAGGACCCAGAGCGCGATCATCAACGCCAGCAGATACGTAAGACCGCGGTTGATCCTTTTTCGACGCAGCATGCGCCGATGGATCGCCCTGACCTCGGGAGAAGCGTGGGCGATGTACGTGCTGTCTGAGTCGGCGTCGACGGTCATTCTGCCTTCTCTTTCTGCGTTCGGAGCGAGTAGAGGTACAGGGTCGTGCTCACCATCGAGAGCAGGAGGATGAACACAGCGTAGGCCGCGGCGACGTTGGGATTCCTCAGTTCCCGATACTGCCGATACGTCTCATTGGTGAGCACGGTGACGACATCGCCGCCACTCAGGGCGATGACAACTGCGAACATCTGTAGGGCCAGGATCGTTCGCAGGATGAGAGCAATCTGGATGCTCGGGCGCAACAGAGGAAGAATGACATAACGCACCCTGCGCCACAGGTTCGCTCCGAAGATCTCCGCAGCCTCGAGTACCTCATCTGAGATGGCCTGGAGGCCGGAGACGATGATGATCATGACGATCGCGGTAGCTCTCCACACCTCTGCCAACCAAATGGCGAAGATGATCCAACCGCGTGTTTCGGCGGAGAGGTAGGTGATCGGGCCGTCGATCAGGCCGAGTCCCTGGAGAATCGAGTTCAAGAAGCCGTTCTGAGTGAATATCGAGAAGAAGACGATGCCGACGGCAAGATCCGACACACCAAGCGGAATCGCAAAGACGTACAGCAGGTACGTGTTCCCTCTGAGGCGTGCTTGGATGACCAGGGCCATCACGACTGCCAGAACGAACTGCACCGGAATGATCAGGATCATGAGGAGCAGAGTTGTTTTCACTGCTGGTTCGAAGAATCGGTCATCGACCATCTTCTGGATGAATCGGGTCGTCAGTTCGCCGGTGTCACCCCGATCAACCCTTCCCTTGGTTTCGTCTTCGAATACCTGGATGAAACGAGATTGCCCCCATCCCTCAACGACCTCGCCGGCTTCGTTGGTGCCGCGAACCTGGAACCAGGTCTCCAGAGTGTTTTGGTCGAGGATCTCGACCGCTGCCTGCTGCTCCAGGTAGCCGGCGATCTCGCTCCTGTTGCTCGCTTCCTCGAACAGGGCAGTGAGAGGGTCGGAATCCGCTCCCAGTCGCGGACGGATTGTTCCGTTGCTGGCGTTGCCGGAGGTGTCTTCGCCTCGAACCCGAATCCTCGCCTCCGGCGCCCAGCCGGTTACGGTCCGTCCGTCGGGGCCGTCACCCGACACGAGATACCAGATCTCGGTGACCATGTTGACGCGCTGCTCCGCCGCCCGGTCGGATTCGACGATGTGACTCTCCTCATCGAGGATTTCGAGCGGTGTGTTCTGTCTGAGTTGGCCGGATCTTGGAGCCGTCGCGGCAGGCTCCTCACGAAGTGACAGGAACGCTTCGCTATCCCACACGGCGAGGCTGAGGCCACGAACCATGGGCCATGCGAAGAACAGGGCCAGGAACAGGACCGTGGGAAAGATGAGCGCGTAGGGTGCCCAGTTGCGCTTCTTCGGCCTGGAGCGCGCCGCTCCGGTGTCTACCTCACTGGTGGTCTCAACAACGTCGTTCATGTCCTACGGCCCCGCATCGTAGCGATCGGAGATGTCGCCGCCTCCCGCCCTGTGGCATTGCCCACAGGGCGGGAGGTTGCGACGGCTATCTCAGTTACTTCACTTGGCAGGGACCGTCGCTGGGCGGGTCGGGTGCCCAACACGCCGCACCGGTCTCGTTCATGAGCGTCTGAAGATTCGCGCCCTCCTCATTGAGCACGGTCTGAATGTCCTCACCGTCGAGAACGATCCTGTCGAAGGCGTTGCGGAAGATCTGGTTGATCTCCCCACCTCTATCACCCAGTCCTACGGGAAGCAGAGCTGGAAGTGCGTCTGGCGCACTCGCCTGTGCCAGAACTGCGCCGGCTTCGATACCGATTCCCGGAGGGAGGTTGCTCAGATCGACACCTCCAACCACAGGGAAGAACCCGAGGTTGTTCAGAACGTCTGACTGAACAGTCGGCCTGGTCAGGAACTCGATCAACTCAGCGCTGCCCGCCGGGTTGGCCGCACCCTCTGGGATGCTCAAGCCGACGATCACGGGCATGAACCCGCGACCGGCGGGGCCGGCAGGCGCTGGGAATGCGATGAAGTCGTCCGGCGATGTGTTGAACGCGTCGAGGAGACGCGCTGTGTGATCGAATGCCACCCACACTTCGCCTGAGAGCAAGGGCTCCTGCATGAACTCGTAGGTGATCGACTGGGGGTGGATCGTGGGCCACAGGGTGTCACGCAACCACTCCATCATGTCCACTGCCGCTGCGGACTTGAATTCGGTCACCATTCCGCCCGTGAATGACGGGAACACGTACCCTTCGAGGAAGCGATGGAACAGTCCGGCGTGGGGGAGACCGCACTTTGCGTCTCCCGTCCCGTCGAGAATGTTCTGGCACCACGTGCCGAACTCATCCCAGGTCAACGCGTTGACATCTGCGCCATCTGGCAGATAGGGCAGGGCCTGTGTGCTCGCAGCCATGATGTACGTGGCCTGCATCCACGGAACGTAGTAGAGGAAATCGTCGGTTCCCAGCAAGCCTGCCTCCAGGAATGCGGGAGCGATGTCGCGGCTGGCGCTCAGATCATCCGCGATGTCCGCCATGTTCGTGACCGCACCTTCACGTGCAAGGGGCGGGAACATCCCGTGGAGTCCGCCGATCAGGTCGACCTCGCTCGTGCCTGCCTGGGCACCGGCCAGTACCAGATCGATCAGTGGGCCCTCTTCGATTCCCGTCACATCGAATCCGCCGCCCTCGAGGATGCCTCGGAAGAGCTCCTGCTCCTCGATGGGTACGAACTGTGTCGAGAAGAAGGCGACTGGTCCTGCCTCTTCCACGACGGTTGTCGTTGTCGTTGTTGTCGTGTCTGCATCGTCGGTGGTTGACGAGCATGCCGCCGCGACTATCAGCAGTACTGCCAACAGTGAGACGATTTTCATGTATCGATTCATTTCTTCCTCCCTCCGTCTATCGACGGATTCGTGGGTTTCACGCCGTTCCTCGGCGCCTC
>CAZWMX010000073.1:6711-12102 GCA_964635205.1 uncultured Acidimicrobiaceae bacterium
TCGGCGAGCGCCTGGGGTCTCCGGTCGGTTTCGATTGGCTGCTATTTCGTTCCTCTTTCTCTCTGTCCTAGTCGTGTGGAGCGGCTGGGGGAGGTCCGGTCGAACCTCGCACGACGAGCTCCAGATTGAGTAGGACCTGATGATCTGTGACATGCTCGCCCCTGATCTGTCGGCCCAGAATGTCGGCTGTCAACCTTCCCGAATCGTGCGCGGAGTTGCGAACAGTGGTCAACGGAGGGTGGGCGTACACCGCGAGGGCGATGTCATCGAAGCCGGTGATGCTCACATCTCTGCCTACGACGAGCCCTCGATCCCTCGCAGCGCTCATTGCGCCGAGAGCGAGGAGGTCGTTGCAGCCGACGATGGCTGTCGGTGGATCAGCCCGGTCGAGAATGTGTCCGGCGGTCTCCCGACCTGCCTCCTGCCGGTAGCCGCTGACAACCACAGAGTCCTGGGACACCGGCAAGCCGTGACTTTCGAGACCGCGAAGGAATCCCTGCACTCGATTGTGGGACTTCGTGTATTCGACCGGTTCGGCGAGACAGACCAATCGTGTGTGACCGAGCTCGACAAGGTGATCGACCACCATGATCATGGATTGTTCACCGTCTTCGTCCACGTACGAGAAGTCGTCTGCGTCCCGTGTCCTGCCGAATGCAACGAATGGAACCTTGTGCCCCTTGAGCGTGGTGATGCGTGGGTCCTCGAGCTGGGTCCTCACGATGATGAAACCGTCAACCCGCCTGCTCCTGATGCGCTTCAGGTAGGGAGCCCCCGGATCGGGGTCGCCGTCGGCTGAGACAAGCAGCTCGACTCCGAACGTTTCCAACTGGGCAACGAGCCCGGTCAAGAACTCGCTGAAGAAGGGGTCGGAGAAGCGGAGGTCGGCCACCGGCGGGAGAATCAGGCCGACCGTGTCCGTGCGTTGCATCTTGAGCTGGCGGGCAGCGGAGTTTGGCTCGTAGCCGAGTTCCTCGGCTGCCTCGGTGATCGCGGCACGGGTTTCAGGGCCGATCTCGGTGGAGCCACCGAGTGCTCGAGACACAGCCGAAACCGACACACCGACCTGGTCGGCGATATCCCTCATGGTTACTCGGGCCTGTTTCATGAACTCAAACGATTGAGGATATCCGTGACCCTACACGCAAACGATTGCGGATGTGCGAAAAGTCACATATTTCTTCCCGGTCCCTCTTGGCGCACGATCGCGGGACCCACGAAGTAGCATGGGTCAGCCAGTAGACGGATCAGCTCGAGCGGCGGTTGTGATCGGGAGAGGAGACCATATGGGAGGCAAGCTCGACAAGCTCGTAGCGGGGGTGACCGACGACCTCGAACCGGGGGAGGAGATTCTCGCCGCGGTGAAGGGTATCCCGGATGGGGAGGCCGAAGCGGGGATTCTCGGCGCCGCCGGTGGTGTGTCGCTCGGCGCTGCAGGGCTCTTGTATGGAGGCCAGCTCGGTGACAGCCTGGGCGAGGAGCGTCGCGCGGGTACCGACGCTGCCGGTGTCGCGTCATCGAAGGGGAAGCAGGTTGCCGTCGTCCTGACCGACCGCCGCATCCTGGTGTTCACCGTCGGGTTCTCCGGCAAGGCGAAGGAGTGCCTTGGTGTCATCCCGCGATCGGACATTGCCGAGATGGCCCTGGGGACGACGAGTCTCTTCGGCCAGAAGATGCCGCTCGTGTCGGTCACGACGAATGGGGGTCATACGGCTGGCTTCGGCGTTGCCAAGATCCACAAGGCCAAGGCGACCGCCTTCGTCGATGCCTATCGGGCATCTGCTATCTGAGTCGTCGAGTTGTGTTGGAGCGGTCTCCAGCCTTGACGCTTGGCGTTGCTTTGGTTCTCCTCCTTGCCGCGCTAGCTGTCGGCGGCAGCACTCCCACTCCGCGGCGTTGTCGGCCTCGAGCTGAGAGCGCTCCTGCTCGACTCAGACCGTCGCCAGCTCGGTCTCCGGCTGTGGCTCCTCGTCCGGTATGGAGTGGCTTGGCTCCCTCGTCACCATGACGAGGAGACTGGGTAGCACGAGAAGTGTTGCAGCGGCTGCCATCGTGATCATCACTGCGGTGAGCAGACCGTAGCTCGCGAACATGGGCATCGGCGCAAACGCAAGGATGAAGAATCCGACGGCGCTCGAAACCGCAGAAGACAGAAGCGCGATCCCTGTTCCCTCGCCGGTTCGGCGCATCGCCATGTCCCTGGAGCTGCTGCGATCAAGCTCCTCGCGGTAGCGCATCGTGAGATGGATCGCGAAATCGATGCCGATCCCGATCGAGACCGCTCCGATCGTTGCGGTCACGATGTTGATCGAGTACCCGGCCACCTCCATGAAGGCGTAGAGCAGCGCCACCGTGATGAGAATCGGGATGACACTCACCGCGGCGAATCGGATCGACCGCATGAACGCGGCTGCAATCAGGAAGCACAGAACCACTGCGATGGGCAGTGATACCTGTAACGCACGAGAGACGGCGTCGAGGCTCTCCTGACGGACGATCGGACCTCCGGTCAATTGCACGACGGCATTGTCATCGGTTGCCTGGAGATCGGCGCGCAGCCCGGCGATGAGCGGATCGACCGCCTCCCTGGCCTCAACGATCGACTCCTGCCGCCGTGTGTTGGTCATTCCGATGATGAAGGTCGTAGCGGTCGTCGTACCGTCATCGCTGATCCAGATGCGCTGTTGCACATCGTTCGGCGTACGGAGGAACCTCGTTGAGTCGACCGCGATGCCGGCCCGGCGTGTGTACGCGTACAGGGTCGCGAGCTGTGCGGCGTCGTCGGGGATTCCGTCGCCGTCGACGTCGCTGAGCGTCACTCCTTGTGTCTGGGAGATCGCCTGCATCGTGATCGGCGAAGCCCAGGCATCCTCGATGACCTGGAGAACACTTCGGTCGACAAAGGTCCGGCCGTCGGCGGCTCGAGCCAGGCTCGAGGCGTCCAGGGCGATGACATCGTCGCGGAATTGCGCAAGGCGATCAACGACGACAGGATCGGTGAGGTCTGCTTCGACGTAGATGGTCGCGGGTTCACCACCCCGCTCGGCGAAGTGCTCGTCGACCTTGTCGAGGGCTACCACGAAGTCGGAGTCTGCGGTGAAGAAGTCCTTGACATCGAATTCGGTCGGCACCTGGACCGCGAGGAATCCTGCGGTGATCGTTATCGCTCCGGCAACGGGGAGCACAATCGAGCGTTTCGAGGCGAACCATGCCACGACGGTTCCGACAAGGGCAGCGACGTGCCCGACACCGCCTCCCTCAGCGATGTCGCTCTCGACGGGCCGGCGGCGCGAGAGCATGACGGGGGCAACAAGCGCCACGCCGATGTAGATCGCCAAGGCCGCGACACCTGCCGGTGGTGACAGATACACCATGAGGAGAACCGTGGTCATCGCGAAGAGCCCTGCACCGGTCTGGGCTGCAACGCGTCCAACGGTGCGTGTTCGGCTTCGAGGAGGCGTGCCGACTCGCTCCTCGATGGTGGCAAAGGCCAACGGTGTGACGATGCCGAGGAGCAGGAATGCGGCAACGAGCGCTATCGACGTGGCGATGCCGAACTGGATGAGCGACTCGATACCGCTCGAGGCATTGGCGAGAAAGGCAGCGGTGTCCGACAGCAATGCAAGCACAAGGGCACCGATGACCGCGGCCATTCCAACAGAGAACGCCCGACGCGGCGCGTAACCGAGCCTTCGCTCCTCCCGATACCGGCCAAGGGAGTGGAAAGCGAAATCGACTCCGAACGAGATCATGGCGATGGGCACGATGAGAGACAGGATCATGTCGTTCTCAAGGCCGATGAGATTGCTGATCCCGTAGAGCCAGATGATCAGCGCTCCGAGGGAGGCGCCTGTGATCGCAAGGGCCCAGTAGGAACGGAAGACGATCCCTACGATCACCAGCACAGCGAGAATCGTGAAGCCGATGAATGGTCCCGCTGCGGCTCCCTGTTCCTGTGAAGTGAGATTGACGTCGATCGCGACGCCCCACGCCTGGAATGTGCGTTCGTCGCCTCGGATCACGGCAGCGACGTCTCGAGAGTACTCCTCGGGCGCAGTATCGCTACCGAGCGTCACGCCGCCATCGGTGAAGCCGAGCATGTCGTTGTCCGCGAGCACCGCCGTGAGCAACGCAGGGGCGATCCAGCGCCCGGTATCTGCGTCGAATCGGGTGTCGGCCGACAGGCCGAGAGCGTCGGACTCGGGTCCGGCTTCCTCAATGATCGCTGCAACGGCCGCATCGACCTCGGCATCGGATGCAGGCTCCAGTCCTGAAGGGAGGCGAGCGTCGACGAAGTCGGCGATCGTGCGAACACCGACCACGTCGCTCGCTGTGGTCGGGTCGTAGTAGGTGAGAAGAGTCGATCCGAGCTGCGGCTCGGCCCTCAGCGCGGCGGCGTTGTCGAGGAGCTCGATGAGGCTCTCGCGGGTGAGGAGGTTCCCGTCGCGGGACTCGACGATGATCGGCACGTCGAAGACGGCCGAAACGAATTGGTCCTCAACAGCGTCTCGGGCGTCGAAGACGGCGCCACCGGGTTCCTGGGAGGCGCTTGTCGTCGGGGCCATCGTGAGGAAGGGCACGGAGAGGATGGCGGTGATCAGCACCGCAGCCCCAATGACGTAGAGAGGGTGGCGCGCCATCCAGGCGAAGGCGCCGTTGTTCTGGTTCTGTGGTTCCTGCATTGTTCCTTCTCGGGTGTTCGATCTTGACAACGTCAACTAGACAGTGGCAAGTTACCGAAGTTACTGGACAGTGTCAAGATGAAATGTGAAGATGTAGCCTGAGCCATATGCGCGAATCCCCAAGCCCAGTCAGTCAGCCGGTCGTGTACCACCACGGCGATCTTCCCAATGCACTCCTCGACGCGATTGCCGAGATCGTCGAGGAGAAGGACTCCGCCGACGTGAGCCTGAGAGAGGTCGCACGAAGGGCCGGTGTGTCGCATTCGGCGCCGGCCCACCACTTCGGTGACAAGGAGGGCATGCTCGCCGCCTTCTGCGACCGGGGCTACGAGATCCTCCGCTCCGAGATGCAGGAGGCTCGAGACGGTGCCGCAACCGGGGACGCCCTCGACCGAATAGGGGCTGTAGGAGCGGCATACGTGCGGTTCGCCGTGGATCACAGACCGTACTTCGAGGTCATGTTCCACTCGGGTATCGAGAAGGAGGCCTATGGGGACCTCTACACCTGCGCCAAGAATGCCCTCGGTGTCCTCATGGAGGTTGTTGCCGAGTTCGTCAATGAGCGCGAGCTCGGAGATGTCGATCTACGAATCGTGGCCGTCTACTTCTGGTCCCTGGCACACGGCCTCGCCTCGCTGGCCGTCGAGGGATCGATGCCCCCCGAACTCCAGGACCTGTCGGTCGACGACTACGTCGCTGGAGTCTTCGG
>CAZWMX010000074.1:0-4290 GCA_964635205.1 uncultured Acidimicrobiaceae bacterium
GTTTCATGGTCCGGAAGATCCGCGAACAAGTAGAACGCCGCAATATGAAACACGCGACGATTCTACGCGAGATCATTCCTGTTCTGGCGTCCAGAGCGTCCACATCTCGTCAGTACGGACGCCAGAACAGCGATAACGGAGTCAGGGTCGTCGACAAGTTGGCGCCACGTGAATCGGTAGACCGTCCATCCGAGCATCTGGACACGATTCTGCTTCTCTCGATCACGCTGGAATGACACAGGGTCCATGTGCCATCCCTCGCTGTCGAGCTCAAAGATCGCGAGACACTCCGGGTATGCGAAGTCGTATCTGCCGATGAACTCTCCCGACGTGGCCGACACAACCAGCTGCGCATCAGGCATTGGAAGAGATGATGCATTGACAACCGATCGGAACTTGTCTTCGAGCGTGCTCTCGGTAACGCCCTTCCATGCTCTCCGCTCCTCGATGAGCGGACGAACCACGCCGACCCCAGCGCGTCCCTTGCGCGCAACGCGTGTAACGAATGTCTCGACCTCCCCCAGAGTGAACAGGCCCGTGCGCAGACCCGTGTCAAGACAGCGAGCAACAACGCCAAGCCGCGCTGACGCGCCAAGATCGACGACAGTTCGGACGGCGGAGGTGACCGGGATTGCGTCAACTCGAACAATGTCGCTGGTCCGTATGTCCTTGGACTCATGGACGATGAATGGCACCCGTTTCACACGTAGATGTCGGGGCGAAACGACCTCTATCGTGCGCGGACGACGATCGGTCATTCCCCAGAGGTACGCGGCAGTGCGATGCGAAGCCGCCGCCGGTTCAGTAGCAGACACCACAGCTGCGATGACCTGCCGGTGCCATGTGTCCCCGGACCCTGCGAGTCCATAAACACCTGGGTGAATGAGCTCGTACCTGCCTCGACTCGAACGAGTTCGGACCGTGCTCGCCGGAATGCCGCACCGAGCCGCCTGGGCAAGAGTGAACACGCCGCGTTGGTCTCGGGCAATACCGTTTAGAAGGGACTCTCGACCAGGCACGCTCACACCGTGTCACACCGAACATCCTGATTGAAGACCCTCGCTTTCTGGCGTCCGGGCCGTCCCACTCTCGACGCTGTGGACGCCAGAAGGGTCGGGGCTAGTCGGAGTAGGTGATGACGGTGTCGGGACCGATCCAAGCGAGGGTGCCGGGGGGTGCTTCGATGGCGAAGCGAAAGTCGAGGTCGGCAGGAGCGTAGGTGGGGCAGGGGTCATCGGTGCATGGCACCATCGAAGCGCGATCCTTGTAAGTGCCGTCCTCGTTGAACCACACGATGTCAAGTGGGATCAACGTGTCCTTCATCCAGAAGGCATCCCCATCGTGGCGCCAGAAGAAGAGCATCCCGTCGAGATCCTCCAGGTCGGTAACGCCTTGGAGGCCTTGCTGGCGGAGGGATGGGTTGTCCGCGATGGCGAGCAGAAGTATCCGGTCTCCGACTTCGACCGACTGCACCTCGTAGTCGGCGATCTGGGGCGGCACCGCGGGACTGCCCGACTCCGTTGTCGATGTGACTGCCGCGATCGTCGTCGTTGCTTCCGTATCCGTCCCCGCCGAAGAGCATGCTGCGGCGAGAAGGGCGATCACGATCGTTGTTGTCATCCATCGCATTGCGGGAACGCTACCGGTCATCAACAGATAGAGGGCCGGGTACGATGTCAACATGAGCAACCCACACAAAGGCGTTCCCGCCATCGACCCGAACGATCCGCGAGGCGCAGAGGTGATCGAACGCCTGAACAACGACCGCATCGGCTGGCTAACGACGGTAGCCACCGACGGTACGCCCCAGACATCCCCGATCTGGTTCCTGTGGAGTGAGGACAGCATCCTCATCTACAGCCTCGAGTCGGCCAGGGCACGAAATGTCGCCAATCACCCACGGGTTTCGCTGCACCTCGACGGGAACGGCATGGGCGGCGACATCGTCGTGATCGAAGGCACCGCAGCGATCGATGAGGACCTGCCTTCCGCAGCGGAGAATCCCACGTACCTCACCAAGTACAAACCGGTAATGGATGGCAACGGCTGGACCCCCGAGTGGTTCGCCGAGCGCTACTGCGTCCCTGTGAGAATCTCGGTCACGAAGTACCGGTACTGGTAGGTGCCATGGCGACAGATGTAGTCGCATATCTGGCGGTATCGCTCGATGGGTTCATAGCCGAGGCAGATGGGTCGGTCACGTTCCTCGATGACTTCGGGTCGGACGAGTTCGGATTCGACGACTTCATCGCGGGCGTCGGTGCAGCGGTCATGGGATCGACCACTTACGAGCAGGTACTCGGCTTCGGATGGCCCTACGGCGACACTCCGACACTTGTCCTGACGAGCCGGGAACTCGAGGTCCCAGACGGAGCTGATGTCACCTTCTCGAACGAACGCACGGGCGAAGCGATTCGCGCCTTCGCGCACACCACCAAGAAACGAATCTGGGTGATCGGCGGTGGCAAGGTCGTCACCGCAGCGCTGCAAGCAAGAGTTGTCGACACACTCGAGCTGTACATCATGCCGATCGCGCTCGGCCGAGGCATTCCGCTCTTCACTGAGCCATGCGAGGGACCACTGACACTCATCGAATCGCACGCCTTCAGCAACGGCGTCATGAAGCTCGTCTACACGATCGGGGACTGACCACCGCGAGGGTCTACTCCTCCCAGTTGAGGATCAGGCTCACTGCAGCTTCACCCGACTCACCCACACCTTCGAGAAGGACGACACCGAACGAGGCGTCTCCTATCTCACCGAACAGGGCATCATTCCCACGGCTACCGAAGATCGCATCGTTGCCGGCACCGCCGAAGACGCGGTCGTCCCCGCCCCTACCGACGATGATGCCGTTCCCTCCGAATCCGCAGATCACGTCGTCGCCACGCGTACCGATCAAGATGTCGTTGCCGTTCGTTCCGGTGATCGTACAGACACCGAGCGCCTCGATCGGGAAGATGTCTCGAAGAGTCCACCGTTCTTCCAGTCGCCAGAGAGGATGATGCGGTGTTCTTCCGGCATCGTATCTTTCGGGATGGAGACTACGACGGCGATCACGCCCTCGGCGTTTGCGGTCGTGTCACCGAGGTCCACCGGGTCGCTGAACAGCTTGATTCTCGCAGCCAGGCCGCCTGCAAAGCCACCGGCTCCCCGTTGGATGGAGGCACCTGGGAAGACCTCGTTGAGGGGTTGACCGGTAACGGGGTCGACAGGGATGGCCGCGGAGTCCGGGATCCCGTTGCCATCGCTGCCGCTGACCAGATCGGGGCCTTCGGTCACGGCGAAGTTCTCGAGGATCGTCGAGGGTCACAGGTAACTCTGTTGGGTAGGAGCCGTCAGTTGCCGGTGTCCTTCGGATCGCCCTCGGTGTCCCTATCGGGCAAACCAACCGTGCCAGACGGCCCTAGGGGCGGCGACCGTACACCGTAGGCGGCAGGCCGCGAGGCGGTACGAGATACGCTCTGCGGTGATCGAGTTCCGTGGCGTTCAGCGATTGTTAAGCGCGGCGTGTCACGATTCCGTCCAAGCGACAGACATGGGGTCTCCATCATGGCGGATACGTCAGATCTTCAGTGCCGCGGCCGCGCACACTCTCAGCCGAGTCCCGCGCAGCGCTCCAGCCCTGTCGCAGTGATGGGCGGCAGCGATGCGTGACACGAGCAGCGCAGCGACGATGCACCGGACGTGTCGATCGATCGAGACGAACTGTGGTTGATCGACGTCACCCCGCGCCCCTCCATCGCGTAGCAACGGCATGGGTCGTCGTGTTGCTCGTCGCCTTGGCCGTTGTCGCGGCGTCCACGGCCACTGCTCGATCTCAGGTCGCGGTGTATCCCGACGGTCTTCCCGATGGCAACTACAGCGGTGGCATCTATTTCCACGTGGGTACCGCCAAGCTCGATCTCGACGGTCTCGGCGCCCTCACGACCAGCACCGATGAAGAGGGTGACGCCAGGATCACGATGGACTCGGACGAGCCGTCGCTGTCCGGCGAATGGTTGTTGGAAGGCTCGAGCGACATCGGCGGGACGTTCTCCTTCAACGGTGTGTCGGGTACCGCCTCGGGGAGTACGACCAATGTCGGAAGCGGGACGTTCACCGGCACACCTCTCGAAGGTCGGTTGATAGGCACGACGAGCAGCGAAGGCTCATGGAACTTCGACGGCCCGCAAGGGAGTCTCGGACCGTTCCGTGCCGGTGGTCCCGACACATTCGATGAGCCGTTGACCGATGTGATGAACAGGTGCAGTCAACTCGTCGGTCGCTGGGGATCTGAGCTTGCAGCCA
>CAZWMX010000074.1:4390-12003 GCA_964635205.1 uncultured Acidimicrobiaceae bacterium
GTCGGTGTAGTTCTGCTCGCTGCTGCCTGCTCGTCGGTGGAAGGTGGCACCGACACGGTGGCGGTGACCGGAGACACGGCGGGGAACGTATCGGCCACCGCGACGCCATCGACGTCCACGCAGGTGACAACGACGACGACGTTGGCCCCGCAGGCTGAACCGCTCCTTACGGGAGCGAACCCGGTAATCCAGATCACCCCGATCGGGGGTGTCGGGCTCCGGCCGACGCTCGATTGGGAAGCCATCGAGGGTGCAGGCACGTACTTCCTCGTCGTCAAGGACGAGGAGGGTGCTGCATACTGGGCGTGGGAAGGGTCGGAGACCTCCATCCCCCTTGGCGGAGCCGAGTTCCCCCAGGACTACGGCAACGGCCCTACGATCGGTCCGGGTTACCTGTGGTCCGTGTCCGCATACGCGGCTGATGGCACGATCCTCGCCATCAGCGGCGATCGGCCGATCTCGCCCTGACGATCCGATCTTCGGGGTCGGCTCCGTTCTCGAGCTCGGCGCTCCCGGAGCGAGCCCCGGGAAGCATTCAGCCCGGCGGTCGACCCCACAGGGTCGATACCACCGTGGAATCCCCGACCACGGCCACCGTCAACCCGTACGTGTCGTTCTCGGGAGGCATGAGACCCCTGATGATGACACTCCTCTCGTCCTCGTTGATGAGACTGTCCCCGATGAGATAGTCGTTCTCGACGATCCAATTCAGATAGAACGCGGCGAACTCTTCGAGGCGATCCCCGTCGTACCACACCCCGACCCTCGTCACGAGCTGATCCGTACCGGAGTTGTTCTCGATCTCCTCAGTCACGTCCGTGACGTCACCGCCCGGCGGATGGGAGATCGGATACCCGTCCGGGATCGGCAGATCAGATGCTGGGGTCGTAGTCGGTGTTGTCGTAGTCGGTGTTGTCGTAGTCGATGCGGTCGTTCCCGGAACGGTTCCCTCGGCAGTCAGCGCCGTCGTAGCGGTCCCGGTCACGGCAACCGTCGAATCGGTGACGTCTGCACCGTCGGCCTTCGAGCATCCAGACAGGACCACAAGTGCGGCTACCGCAACGACGACAACGCGCGTCACCGGTAGCGGGCTCATCTTCCTGCGCCGACCGAACACACGCAGTTTCTCGGTGATCGATGGACGGTTCATCAACCTCTCCTTGCATCGGGCCGGATCTTCTCCACCGGTACCGTACGCTTTCGCGCTTAACGCCCGCTTAACGAGGGTCTGGACTTCAATCGCAAAGGCCGTCTTCCCGCCGTACCCGGGCCGGTCTTCGCCGGGCTCAGTGGCCTTCAGCGACTGTTAAGCGATGTGTGTGATGATGTCACCCAAGCGACACGGGGGGCTAAACCATGGCGGATTCATCAGATCTTCGAGGCTCGGGAACCGGTGACGGTCGACCGGATCCGATGCGGCGGCATATCCAGCCAGGTGACCCCCTGTCGGAAGCGTCGCTCGCTTCGGGCGGGCGGGTCGTCACCGGCCCGACACGTGCCGGGCGCGCTGCGGGCATCCTGCTGCTGCTCGCACTCGCGCTGATCCTCGCCGCGTGCGGCAGTGGCAGTGACGACGCCGCGAGTTCGTCCGCGCCGACGGTCACCTCAGTTTCGGATGCCGAACCTCCGACGGTATCGGACGCCGGATCCCAAGAAGTTGCGGATGATCCCGGTGGAGACGCGGACGAGTCGGTTCCGATCGGCCTCGGTGAGAAGCGGTCCATCGTCGTGATCGGTGACGAGCAGTTCGAGTTCGACATGTCGCCTGCCTGCCTTTCGATGGGTGGTGCGGTCGGGGGTACCGGATTCACTGCAGACGGATCGGTTTCGCTCGAAATCGACATTTCCCCTGAGGACTGGGAGACCTCTGCCGACGGCTGGGAGGCGCCGTCCATCCGCATCCGTGACCAAAGAGACGAGAGCATCGAACGGGACTGGGAAACCGGAGGTTCGAACATCGATAACTACGAGGAACTCCGCGAACTGGTCCGGGTTGACTCCTTCTCGGTCGTAGACGCTCGAGCGTCCGGTACCGCGACCTTCATCGACCTCCAGGCGTACATGTTCGCCGGGGCGCTCGGGGATCCGCTGCCCGATCCCGTGGCCGGCACCTTTGACATCAACTGCGGTTGATTTCGGATACATCCACGGAGATGTGCGGGAAGCGATCTCAGTGGCGTTCAGCGACTGTTAAGCGCTGTGTGTCACGATGGCGCGCAAACGACACGGGGGTCCACACCATGGCTGAAACATCAGATCTTCGAGGCTCGGGAACCGGTGACGGTCGACCGAAGCCGATGCGGCGGTATATCCAGCCAGGTGACCCCCTGTCGGGACTGTCGCCAGCGCCGGGCGGTCGGGCCGTCACCGGCCCGACACGTGCCGTGCGCGCTGCGGGCATCCTGCTGCTGTTCGCACTCGCGCTGATCCTCGCCGCGTGCGGCAGCTCGATCGAAGAGCTCGCCACCTCCATTGAAGAGGCCGCCACCACACAGCCATCATCAGGTACCATCACCGTCCCGCAGGCGGAAGTGCCGAGCACTCTCGAGCTCGGCAGCCCCTACACGTTCCAGATGCCTGAGGACACCTTTGCGGCCCGGTTCACCTTCGACGTACCCGCCGGTGGCGTGGTCACGATGGAGGCGTCCGCGCCCGAGCAGAATACGGAGTCGTTGAGGGTCGCCATCGGCCCTGCCGGCCAGCAGGTGCAGCTCATAGAGCTTCTGCCGGGAACAGCGGCCGATCCGTTCCAATACGTCACAAGCGGCGACGGCGGCGGGCCGTGGGCACTCGAAGTGGCGGCCAACCCCGGCACCTCGGTGACACTCCAGGTCGACGCACCGCTCCAAGCCGATGCCGGAACGGCCGGTGACGCTGGCTCCAACCAGGGCGTGGCGAAGTCGATCGACATGGGCAGCCGCCTCGACGGCCTGCTCGGCGACGAGGACGGCGAGGACTGGTACACGATCCCGCTTGCAGGCGGTGATGTCGTGTCAATCACGCTCGACGCCCCGGTAGGCGAGCGTTTCGGCTTCGGCGGTGTCAACGCCGATCTGGTGTACAACGGTTCACCGGTGACCTCGCTGAATGTGAACGCAGGCGGTGAGGAGTCCGTCCTACAGATCTTCGCACAGGAGCAAACAGGGGAGGCCTATCTCCGTGTGAAGGGTTCCGGCGCCTACGGTTTCACGATCGAAGCCGGCCCACAGCGCGACGGGGGTACCGACGGCGATGCCGGTGGCGATCAAGGCACCGCCAAGAAGGCGGACTTCGGAGCGATCGAGGGGATCATCGGTGGCGAGGACCTCGAAGACTTCTTCGTTCTGGCTCTCCCCCTCGATTCCGTCGTGACAGCCGAACTCACGGCCGCATCGGATCTCGTTGGCCGAGCGAGGGTCGAAGTGCTCCACAATGGCAATGTGTTGGTTGCCACTGACCTCGGTCCCGGCCAAACCGAGAGCTGGACCTACGCATTGGTCAACGCCGCCGATGAGTCGCTCTATCTCCGGGTGGCCGGCGCGGCCGGGTCCTACACCGCTTCTCTCGCTGCAGTGACCCAGCCCGACGGCGGAAGCGGCGGCGACGCCCCCGATGAAGAGGCTTTGGCCAAGGAGGTGGCGGCAGAAGGCAGCTTCAGCGGCATCCTCAATATCGCCCGCCAGTACGACAACCGCGACTGGTACAAGTTCACCGCCGCCGAAACCGCGACGATCACTATCGAACTCGCGGTGGCGCCGACCGCCGACACGTCAATCCGGTTGAACGTCTTCGGCGATGCCCTGATGGTCACAGTCGACGTCGAACCGGGTGGGAGCGGAACTGCGACCATCGACGTGGTCGCCGACACCACCTACACGATGCAGCTCGGAGCGGGAGGGCAGGCAGCCTATTCCGTGACATTCGGATGAGACTTCAGAGACACACGAGCACCGAACAGATCTGCCCGTTCGTGTTCTGGGAAAGGATGCGTTCGCCCTGAGGATGGGTCGGATGGGCGGACGGAACGTCTGGGACGACCGCCGGCTGCGCGTACTGTCGCACCGGCGGCATCGGCACGAGCAATTCGCAACAATCAATGAGGCCTGTGTACCGTTGATATATGGCATTTGGCGTCCTCGGACCGTTGCTCCCCGACAGCATCACCCGGCCCTCCCAACGAAGGCTGCTGTCCATCCTATTGCTTCACCACGGCTCCAACATCGATCGGGACCGCCTCATCGACTACATGTGGGGCCACCGGTCACCGCAGTCAGCGCGCAACGCTCTCCAGGTCCACATCGGCGCGTTGAGAAAGGCCATACCACGTGATGTGATCGTGACCGCGATTCGCGGCTACCGCATCGACGTGGATGGACACGACTTCGACGTGTCGGACTTCGACTGTCTCGCTGTCGCTGCCCACAGAGAGCGCGACCCCTTGGAGCGAGTGGTACTGACACGGAGTGCCCTCGAACTCTGGAGGGGAGACCCGTATCAAGAGTTGGTGGAGGAGACCTTTGCGCTGCCTGAGGTAACTCGACTCAACGAAACGTACCTCAAGCTCCTCGAGCTGCAAATGCAGGCGCTGCTCGCGCTCGGTCACAACGACGAGGCGATCCCTCAACTCCGGGAGCTCGTTGAGCGACATCCGCTCAGGGAGCGACTCCACGAAGACCTGATGCTTGCGCTCTATCGCTCCGGTCGACAGGCCGATGCACTCAGACAGTTCCGATCGGCTCAGCGGATCCTCGGAGAGGAACTCGGCATCGAACCCGGCCCGGCACTCAGGGAACTCGAGGAGCGCATCCTCTTCCAAGATCGGAATCTCAACACCGTCGACGTCCACCCGACGCCGCACAATCTGCCCACGTTCACGACGAGCTTCGTGGGTCGTGAGAATGACCTCCTCCGTGCTCGGTCATCGATTGACGACAGGGGTGTAGTCGTGATTGCCGGTGCGGCTGGAATCGGGAAGACCGCCTTCTCGGATGTTCTCGCAGATGAGTGCAGGGCTCAGGGTGGGCGGGTTCTCGAGCTGCGGGGTACGCACGGTCTCCAGCGTGTCCCGTTTGGTGCCCTCGCTGCCTTTGTGCCCTTGGAGGTGGGCGATACCGACACCAAAACGGTTACACGGGCGACGGCTTCGATCATGAACACCGGGAGGTCGGGCATGATCGTTCTAGATGATGCCCATCTCCTCGACCATGAGAGTGCTGCGTTGATCAGCGGAATCGCTCAATCGCGCGGTGCGCGCCTCGTGATCACGGTCACATCCGGTGAGCGTCTCCCGGCCGACATAACAGCCATCTGGGCGCGATGGCCTGACTGCCGCATCGACCTCGACCCTCTGACACGTGATGAGGTTGGTGAGATGGCTGCCGACCTGCTGGGCCGAGCCATCGATGATGCAGCCCTGGATGAGATCTCCTCCATCACTCTGGGATACCCGCTCTATGTCGCAGCCATCGCCGCTGAGGTTTCTGATCGAATTGAGAAGGCCGGTGAAGACGCGTCCACAGCAGTGAAGTCGCTCTTGGGCTCATCGGATCGACTGACCCGTCTGCTGGAACGGAGGCTCTCCCGCCTGGATCGAGAAGAGCGGCGTCTCTTCGACGCCATCGCCTTTGCCGAGTCCATACCCACTGATGTGTTGAGTATCATGGACGAGATCGGTGCACTGTCGCGGCTTGAGACGAGTGGACTGGTCCAAGTGGGACCCCAGTATGCACAGGTAACTCATCCCCTCCTCGCCACGGTTGCCAACGAAACACTCACCCTGGAGGGCCGGAAAGCCTGCGCACGCCAGCTTCTCGATGGTATCGGAAAGGATATCGATCCCGGCGATGTCGCCTCTCTCGTCAGGGTGGCTCTGAGCGCTGGCGTCATCCCGAACACGGAACAGCTCGAAGTGGCGGCCGACGTAGCAATGGCATGGCGAGATTTCACAGGAGCGGCAAAGATCGCTGCCCACGCGCCAGACGATCAGCAACTGATCGTTCTGCGGGCCAGAGCACTCCGCTTTCTCGGAGAGGTTCCCGACGAGGTGCCTGTTGATTTGGATGAAAGTGCTCTCACCGATTTCCTTTCCACCAAATCCCAGGCCATGGCGTACGGGGAACGCCGGTTCGCCGACGCCATCGCGATGTTGCAGGAGGGGATGGCATCTCTCACCGAGTCCACACATCGGAATCGGCTTGCTACCGAGTTGCTGATCCTCTCCGGACTGAGCGGTGATATGGACGCCCTCCTCGGCGCCGGCCGCACCGTCAGCAACAATGCAGATCCAGAGACGCGTCTGCTGGCCATGGCCACTACCCAGCTGGCCGAAGGGCTGACGCTCTCGACATCATCGGCCGATGACACGTATGCCAGAGGGCGGCAGATCGTCGAATCGATGGGGACGGACTCGCTGCTTTTCGAACAGCTCGAGATGAGCCGCGTATTGGTCGATCTCGCCGATGGGCAATTCCGCGACGCCCGTGTCCGGTTGGGTCAATCCGAAGGGAAAGCCGCGCCGGGATCGTGGCTCATGATCGAAGCAGTCATGGCCGACGCATGGTCGTCAGCGGATGGAGCCCTGCGCATGGCGGAGTCGGCGGTCTCGGAGTTGGAGAGCTTCGATCCCACCGGCAACCTCTCACAGGCCAAACTCGTCGCCGAGTTGCGTCTGGCACAGACACGACGAGCGGCACCCAAAGAACAGACCGTCGAGCAGCCTCTTGACCCCGCAGTGGCCGAGATCGATCACATCATGAGCCAGAGAGCGCAGGCTTGGTACGCATGGGCAGTCGATGACACCACTGCAGGCAAACTCCTGATCGAGGTCGGCCGGGAGGCCGTGGGTCTCGGGCACCGGTTCTGGGGGCTCTTGTGTTTCATCGACGCCGTCCGCCTCGGCAACGGCGAAGATGTCGCGGCCGATATCGAGCATCTGGCAATCACACGGGGAGCAGGGTTGGCCACCATGGCCGGGCACTATGCACGATCCGAGACACCAGGGGATCTCCGGACGGTCGCGCGTATGTGGTGGGAGGCCGGTGCCCCGACGTACGCCATAGAGGCGGCTATTCGGGCCGTCGAGCCGATCAGCCTCATCAGCAGCACCCGCGTACAGCTCATGGCGGCCAAAGGAGCGGAACCTGTGGTAGGCGATGTGGCGGTGATCGAGCAGCCACTGTCGAACCGACAGGTCGAGATCGTGCTGAGTGTCTTGGGCGGAGCTTCGAATAGAGAGGTGGCCGATGCCCTCTTCGTCTCCGAACGCACCGTGGAAAACCATCTCCACAGGGCCTACCAGACGCTGGACATCAGTAACGGACGAGACGGACTCACCGATCGGTTCGGCTGGCTCTGACGAACTCCTAGCGTTCCATTGCCTCGTCTGCCATGAGGTGGTCTGATGTGTGGGAGAGTTTGCGCAGGATCTCCTCTGATTCTGCAGGCATGTGGTAGGTCTCGGCATCGGAGGGGAAGGCGCCCGATTCGACATCGGCGAAGAACTCCTCGAGGGCTGCAACAGCGTCGTCCGCAAGCTGCGCGTACTGCTTGACGAACTTCGGCAGGTACTCGCCCGCGCCGAGACCGGTTACATCGTGGAACACAAGCACCTGGCCGTCACAGTTGACGCCTGCGCC
>CAZWMX010000075.1:0-11851 GCA_964635205.1 uncultured Acidimicrobiaceae bacterium
GGAATCACTGCAACATTCGAGTCGGTCATATCGTCACAATAGCGACCATTCCGAAACCTCCGGGCCTCGTGGTACTCTGGTGTCCCGATTCCAATCATCTCGGAGGATCCATGGCGTCGATCACGCTCGAAGACATCGGAAAGATCTACCCGGACGGAACGAGAGCGGTCGGTCAGGTAAACATTGAAATCGAAGATGGCGAGTTCCTGGTGCTCGTTGGGCCGTCCGGCTGTGGGAAGTCCACCGTCCTGCGGATGATCGCTGGTCTCGAGGACATCACCGAAGGCAAGATGAGTATCGGTGAGAGATTGGTCAACGATGTGCCTCCGAAAGACAGGGACATCGCGATGGTCTTCCAGAACTACGCCTTGTACCCACACATGTCTGTGCGTGACAACATGGCGTTCGGCCTCAAGCTGAGGAAGATGCCAAAGGACGAGATCGAACGTCGTGTTCGAGAGGCGGCAGAGACCCTCGAGATCACCGAGTACCTGGAACGCAAGCCGAAAGCTCTTTCGGGTGGTCAGCGGCAGCGTGTCGCCATGGGGCGTGCCATCGTCCGTGAACCGAGTGCCTTCCTGATGGATGAGCCCCTCTCGAACCTCGATGCGAAGCTGCGTGTTCAGATGAGGACCGAGCTGGGGCGTCTCCACAATCGACTTGGCACGACGACCGTCTACGTGACCCACGACCAGATCGAGGCAATGACCCTCGGACACAGAGTCGCTGTCATGCGGCCCGTTTCTGCAAAACGTCCGTACAACCTCCAGCAGGTTGCTGCGCCGACGGAGCTGTTCAACCATCCTGTGAACCTCTTCGTTGCCGGTTTCATCGGGAGCCCTGCGATGAACATGATCTACGGAGAGCTCACCAAGGTGGGTGACGAGGTCGAGGCCTCCTTCGGCGGGTACACCGTCACGGTTGACCAAACCGCCATCGATGCCCATCCCGGCATCGAGAACCACATGGGTGAGAAGATCGTCGTGGGGATTCGGCCGAGTGCATTCGAGAATGCCGAGATAACAGGGCCACGGCCCGACCGGACGATTCGTGTCACCACCGACGTGAACGAACACCTCGGGTCGGAATCCTATGTCCACTTCCATATCGATTCACCACCTGTTGTGACGCCCGACATCGAGGAGCTCCTCGCAGACTCGGGCTTGGACGCGGCCTCCCTTGGTGATCAGACCAGATTCACGGCTCGTGTCAGCTCGGACGTCGACGTGCCTGACGGCGCGTCGGTTGATCTGGTGATCGATACAGCGAAGTTGCACTTCTTCGAGATCGCGACGAGCGCCAAGATCGGAGCTGTTGCGCCCGGCTAGATCTCTTCGAGTTCGATCCCAACTGAGGCGAGCTCGGGCAGGAGTTCCTTTCCGACCACGGCTTCATTCATCGTTGCTACACCCGGCCGATCGACGATTCCGCGGGCGATCAGATCCGCGAGGGCAGTTGCAGGGAATGCTGTGGTGCGCGCCAGCGCTGAGAAGCCGTTTCGTTCCGTGTCGACGATCTGGTTGGTGAGTCGGCTACCACCTTGATCGCGCCACACGCGGATCAGCACAACGTCGGGTGCACCGCGCGGGAGCGTGTGGTCCAGGGCATCGAGGAGCACGTCTCTCGGCGCCACCGCGGTGGTACCGACCGTCCTTGCAGACTCGTCGAAGAGGCCGATCTCGAGCATCGAGCGGAACACGTGCCCGTGTCCGGGATACCTGAGGGTCTTGTACTCGAGATCCTTGACCCTGTTGGTGTGCCGAAAGGCCATGGTCGAGGTGCCTCCTGCAGTCGAGAACGCTTCGAGCGGTCCCCAGCGCTCCCAGACAACCTCCTCGAATCGGCTGAGGGGCTCAACCGTCCTGTACCGACCCTCTTCAATGACCTCGCACGGTTCGGCGTACTCGTTGATGAGCCCTGCAGAGCTGAAGGCGAGCTGGTAGCCGAGGGCACCTCTTGGTTCCTGCGGGAGAGCTCCTACGCGGATCTGGATCGAATCGATCGGTCCCTCCGATGCAGACAGGATGAGGTCCTCGGCGATGACGTTGGCGAGCCCGGGAGCCAGCCCACAGTCGGGGACGACCATGATCCCTGCGGCGAGTGCCTTGTCGTGTAGGCGCTTCTGGACAGCAACAACTGTTGGGTTTCCACCGAAATCGAGGTAGTGGGTTCCTGCGGTCAGCGCGGCTGTTGCCACCGAAACCCCGAATCGGTAGGGGACGGCGGAAACGACGATGTCATGGGTGTCGAGAAGGGAGAGCAGTGCGCCCGTGTCCGAAGCGTCGAGGTGAACCGCCCGGGCACCATGGGCAGCAGCAACGGCTTCGGCCGTCGAGATATCCGTGTCACCAACCGTCACATCGTGGCCCCGACGTACCAGGTCCCATGTCGCTGCCGACCCGACAATGCCTGATCCGAGGACGAGTGTTGCCATCAGGGAGCGATCTTCTTGAACGATTCTGCCTGGCCGATGCCGAATGCCTCGCCCTTGTCTGCGTGCCAAACAGCGAGACGGTCGATGAAGGCGAGTCGCTGTGCCAGGCCTGATGCCGCTCCGCCCATCGTCGTGGATCCCTGGGAGGAGTGGCACAACAATGCCTCGGCCTTCCGATCGAACCACTCCGGCTCAACTGGTTCGGCGTGATCAGGTTCGTCGGCGGACCACAGAAGCACGGAATCTGGCCGATGCGCCGGGATTCCGAGGTCGGTGTACATGAGCGGTTCCCTGGCAGCAACAACGGCGTCGATGGCAGCGAACCCTGTGATCCTGTGGTCGGGGTGGAGCTGATAGCGCTGCCACGGGTCGTGTGTCAGTACGACGTCGGGTCTGATGGCTCTGATGTGTCGTGCAAGAACCTTTCGGAGATCCATCGAGTATTCGAGTTCACCATCGACATGGTCGAGATGTATCACTGATGAGGCGCCGAGTACGTCCGCCGCTCGGGATTGTTCGTCCTTTCGCCTCCGAACGAGACCTGTCTGGTCGATCTCTGGATCCCATGAGCCCTTTGAGCCGTCGGTCACGATGAGCATCGATACCTCTGCTCCAGCGTCTGCCCACCGCGCGAGGGCCGCGCCTGCACCGAACTCGGCGTCGTCCGGGTGAGCGCCGATCGTCAGCACGCGTTCCGGAATGCTGAGCGGTGCCTCGTCGCCCGAGAGTTCATCGTAGAGATCGCTTGTCATGGTGAGAGGTTAGATGCTGCGCTCAGCTCGGGGAAGGCCTCGAGCTGAGCGGGCGAGTCGATGTCTATGGAGAGCTCTGCGGTCGAGATGATCGTCGCATGGGGAACCTCGGCGAAGTGACGATGAAAGGACCCTGCACCGTAGGCAAAGGGAAAGGGGCCTCGAGACGCGACCACGTTCGTGCCACCGTCATGGCTCGGAACCAGCACAGGGCCACTCGAAACTGCGTCGGCGACCGCGAGGAGCGAGGGGGCTGTCACGAGCGGAAGATCCGCGTGGAGCATGATCCACGGATCTGACCCCATCCGATCCACGGCGGCAGATGCGGCAGCCGAGAGCCCCCTGCCGGGGTCCGTCCATGTCTCCGACCCCTGGTCGTCCGCCCATCTGGCGACCTCGGCTGAGGACGAGACGATGATGAGCCTGAGATCCGCTTCCTGTACCGCAATAGCCGCTCTTGTGCAGAGCGTACGCGCAAGCCTCGCTCTCTCATCGGGTCCGAGTACCGCACCGAGACGTGACATACCGGCGAAGTCGCGTACGGGGAGTACGACAGTGGGGGAGGGGGGCATGGGTTTACTTGTCCGGGAACTCTGCGAGTTGGATGAGCACACCGTGTGCGGACGCGGGGTGAACGAACGCTTCTTTCCAATTTTCTTCACGATCGTTGAATCCAACGACGGTGAATCCAAGTTCCCTTGCCCTATCAACGGCCCCGTGTATGTCGCTCACCTTGAACGTGAGGTGATGCATCCCCTCGCCGTGCTCGGCGAGGTATCTGTTGAGAAAGTTGTCCTCGTCGTCGACCAGAGGGCTGATCAGCTCGAGTCGACCCTGGCCGGGAAGATCGAACTGGATCCAACGAAAGTCACCCGCGAAACTGAGGCCGCCGCCGATGTGGGATCCACCAAGGAGATCTACGAGCGCCTGTGCGATCTCGATGTCGTGAACCGCGATCGAGACATGGTCGAACCGCTCGATGACGTCCGCAAGCCCCTCTTCCATCGATTCGATATCGGTCATGGTGTGGCGATCTTACGTTCGTACCACTGGAGCAGCAGCGAGAGCGAGACGGTCAGCGTCAAGTACATCGCAGCGAGGATCATGAACCCGGCGAAGAACTGGAAGCTTGAGCCTGTCCACAGCTTCGACATCTGTGTGATCTCACGAACGGCGAGCAGGGAGACAAGCGAGGAGTCCTTGAGAAGCGCAATGAGGTCGTTCCCGAGCGCAGGCAGGACGTTCTTGATCGCCTGGGGCCACACGACAAAACGGAAGACCTGTAGCTTGCTGAGCCCGAGAGACATTCCGGCCTCCCTCTGGCCTGCCAGCACCGACTCGATGCCGGCACGGAAGACCTCAGCTATGTACGCGCCGTAGATGAGCCCGATGGCGATCGTTGCCCGCATGGCCTTCGACGCGATGATCGATCGAGGGTTTACGCCGGCAAGGTCGAGGAGCCACGGGACGATCACAAGACCAAGCATGAACAGCGTCACGAGAACGGGGATCCCGCGCATGAGTTCGATGTAGTACATCGAGAGGTTTCGCGGGATCAAGCGCTTCGACATTCTGGCGAGGGCAACGAGAAGCCCGACGACGATCGCGACAACGAACCCGCCGATCGTCACTGTGAACGTGAGAACGATTCCATCCTTGATGAACAGGAACCCGTCGTTCCAGGTCTCATCAGTGAACATCTTGTAGACCGGGAACAGAATGGTGAGCAGGATGCCGACAAGCCACCACGGGAATTCGCCCCAGTCATACGACAACTTGGCTCCTGGGGGTGTCGGGTCGGTCGGGAGAACGGTTTGGATCGAGGTCACGTGGTTCCTTTGTGCGACGTATTGAGCAATGTAGACGCCTACACGTGGAAGGGTCGGGTCCCGTGACCCGACCCTTCAAGCAGGTTCCCCGCGGTTACGCTTCGAAGTCGATGAACCACTTCTTGATGAGTGCGTCCATGGTTCCGTCCTCAAGCATGTCCTCGATCACCTTGTTGACAGGTTCGATGAGATCCGAATCGTGCGGATAGATGAACCCAAGCGGATCCGACTGGAGATCACCTTCGAGGTTCTTCATCTCTCCAGCGTTTGCTCCTTGATATCCCTGTCCTGCGACGTCGTCGATGATCACCGCATCGACGTCACCCGACAGCAGTGCCTGTACGGCGAACGCAAAGTTGTCGAAGGCCTCGATCCGTGCAGCGCCGATGAGCTTCTCGGCGAGTTCGAAGTTGGTCGTACCGACCTGGGTGGCGAGGAGGTAGTCACCCGCAATGAACTCGTCAGAGGTCGTGAACCGGTCCTCGTCCGCTCGAACCATGAACTTCTGGATGGTCGACATGTAGGGATCTGAGAACGCGACGATCGCCTTGCGTTCCTCGGTGATCGAAATACCGTCCGCGGCCGTGTCGTAGACGCCTTGCCCGGTCTCTTCGATGACCGCAGGCCATCCGGCTTCCGCGAATTCGGCGGTACAGTCGAGACGATTGCAGATCTCTCTCCAGATGTCATAGTCGAAGCCGGCCCCTTCGCCGGTCGCTTCGTCGATGTAGTTGAACGGCGGATACAGATTCTCAACGCCGACCGTGACGACTCTCGGAGCCTCGGTCGTTGTGGTTGTCTCCTCGGCAGTGGTCGTCGTGGTGTCCTCGGCAGCGGTCGTCGTGGTGTCCTCGGCAGCGGTCGTCGTGGTTGTGTCGCCAGCGCCGGCCACGTCATCATCATCACCACCGCTGTTGATCGCGATTATCGCCACAACGACTATCGCCACAGCTGCTACCGCGATCCACGGCAGCCATTTCTTCAGATTGTCGTCCATTTCAATGTCTCCTTCGTAGTTCGGAGTTCGAGCGGGCAGTCCCGCGTCCACCGAAGCCTAGGCGCGTTGCTCCCTGAACTGGCGAGAGAGTGACCGAGAGTTCGCAACGAGACGTCATGCCCCAGCCTAAGGTTGCACCGATGCGTCGAAAGACCAAAATAGTAGCGACTCTTGGACCGGCAACAGAGTCACCAGATGTTGTTGTAAAGCTCATCGAACGCGGTATGAACGTTGCGCGCTTCAATTTCAGCCATGGGAGCCATGCCGACCACGCACGACGCTTCGAGATCGTCCGGCAGTGCGCATCGGACGTCGACACACCGATCGCGATCATGCAGGATATTCAGGGACCCAAGATCCGGGTCGGCGAATTCCCCGGCGGAGCTGTTGACCTTGTGGCCGGTTCGACCGTTCGTCTCCATGAAGGCGAAGGTGTCGGCGATGCCGAGAACATCAACATCGCCTATCTCGAATGTGTCGAGATGAGTGTCGGAGGGACTGTGTACCTTGCCGACGGTCTCATCGAACTCGAAGCTACTGCCGTTGATGACCAAGGTGTCACCGCCACGGTGATCCAGGCCGGTGAGCTTCTGGACCACAAGGGGGCATCATTCCCCGGTGCTCGGGTTTCTATGCCCGCCGTCACCGACAAGGATGCCGCAGATCTCGAATTCGGCCTGACGCTTGGCTTCGACCTCATCGCTGCGTCCTTCGTGAACTCGGGGAGTGACATTCGATCCGTTCGCGAGATCGTCGGGAAGCTACCGGTCATCGCGAAGATCGAGACTGCGGTCGGCTACCTGAACCTCGACGACATTCTCGACGAGGCAGATGGAGCGATGGTTGCCCGCGGAGACCTTGGTGTTGAGCTCTCCATCGAGTCGGTGCCACGAGCACAGTACGAGATCATCCACCGTGCGAACGCCGCCGGGAAGATCTCGATAACCGCGACCGAGATGCTCGAGTCGATGATCTCGAGCCCGCGCCCGACGCGTGCCGAGGTATCCGATGTGTATCGCTCGGTGCTTGACGGAACAGACGCTGTGATGCTCTCGGCAGAAACGGCGATCGGGGAGTTCCCGACACGGGCAGTGAAGCTCATGGCTTCGATCTGCGCGGAAGCTGAGCGCTCCACGAGTTATGGCAGGGCGAAGGACATCTCGAATCTGCCCGAAGGTGCAGCTTTCGCATCCGCGACAGCCGAAGCCTCGGTTGACACCGCCGACCGGCTCGGCCTTGACACGATCGTCGCATTCACAGAGAGCGGAACGACTGCGCGTCTACTCTCGAAGTACCGTTCGAAGGCGGATGTGTACGCATTCACGCCTCTCGATTGCACCTATCGCCAAATGGCGATCTACGGAGGTGTGCGCCCGATGTTGATCGACCGGGTGCATTCGACGGATGAGATGATCGCTGCTGCCGAGACCGAACTGCTGCGCCGTGGGCTGGTGGACAAGGGCGACGGCCTCGTGATGGTTGCAGGTGTGCCGCCGAACCAGAGTGCCTCCACCAATCTGATGAAACTGCATGAGGTCGGATCTGGAGACGTGCTCCACCCGGCGTCGGGTGAGTAGTGGGGTAGACGTTGGCCGGTCGGTACCATCTCGGCACCGCAAAACCGCGAGGAGGATCCTCGAGGAGGTCGCATGGGTCAGCGAATCGAGATCGAGAGCAGCCGAGTCGTCGATGACTCGGTGATCGTCACCACCGATCGAAGCCTCACCGGCACCGATGGTGAGGGATACTCGTCGGCTGATCAGGCTGGTGATGCATCAACGTTCGGCGCCAAGCTCGCAACCGACCTCTTCGAGTCAGACGACGGTATCTCGCGGGTGTTCGTGTCCTCGAACGTGGTCGTTATCCAACGCGGAGGCGGATGGAGAACGGACGCGGTCGATGGTGTTTCCCAGGTGATCCAGGACTTCTTCCTGCACTACTGAAAGCCTTCAGCCTTCAGCGTTGACGGCTGATACCTGACACCTGTTTCATCCCTGATACACGCCGACGGTGAGCCTGATCGTTGTCCCCGCGCCGACCCATTCGCCTGGTGCCGGGTCCTGGCTGAGGACGATGCCATCCTTTGCCGGGTTGTCAACGGATTCCGTGAGTTTTGCAGCCAGCAGACCGACCTCTGAGAGCGAGGCAAGGGCGTTCTCCCATGTCTTGTTCACAACCGAAGCGAGCTTCACGGGGCAATTGACCGGCTCGCCCGACACCTCACATGGGTGCACTCTGTACTGCTCGGAGAGTGTGCGGTATCGATGCACGAGATCGAGATCCTGTTCGGTGCGTCCGTCCGGGTAAGTGACGATGCGGTGGACACTGATGAGGAAGCCGTTGATCCCTGAGCGCACCTTCTCGCGTTGCCCCGGCTCCAGCTCGCCTTCTTCATCGGCAACGAGCTCCGTCTCGAACTCAACGATGTCCCTTCTCTCCTCCGTCTCGTCGGTACAGGTGAGTCCGCCATTGTCTCCGTACATCTTGACCGTTATCGATGTATCCGTGTACGCCGTGGCGATCACGACGGGGAACTCGGTGTTGTTGCCGAACCGAACGTCGGGGGCGGGGAACCCCAGGGTCGCCTCCCGTCCCTCTGGATACCGGGTGAAATAGAGCGAGTGAGGTTTGTGGTCGATGTCGTCGAGGCATGAGTAGAACACTGCGTTGTACAGCGTCGTTGCGAACTGGCTGACGCCACCGCCCATGTTCGCGGGACTGTCACAGCAATATGGCGAACCGTTGATGATGGCGGGGGCAGCAACGTATCCCTTTGCCTCGGTTCGCTGACCGATGAGGTCGTTGATCGACCACTCATCACCGGGTAGAACGATCGATCCGTTGACGGTGTCGGCCATCTTCTGGATATTGATCACTCGGGGCTGGTTCGCCGGATGCTCGGTGGTGAACCCTGCGAGCGGGCCAAGTGTCGTGAACGCTTCGGCTGCCTCTGTTGTGAATGCCGGCTCCTGGCCCACGAGCAGGGGGAAGGTCCCGACGCCGGACCCGAGGGCAGCAGTCTTCATGTTCGCCAGAAGACTCTCGGTGTCGAGAAGGGTTCCACTTCGACCGGGGACGATGGTGAACTCGTCGGTTTCGAGGTTGATGTCGAACTTTGCGTTGGCAGGCTCGATCTCGTATTCGGCACGTCGTGGGTCGAGGATTTCGAGCACACGTTCCTCGTCGAACACCACGATGAGTCGTGTGCCGTCAGGGCTGACGTCTGCACGTACGGCAGACGCGAGTTGCTCGGGTTTGAAGGTCGTGCGGAAGCCGACATCTGCTGAGATCATGGTGATGGCGGAATCGATCATCTGAGTCGTCTCTGCAGCCGCCGCGTCGATGTCGGCCCTCGTCAACGTCGGCGCCGAGTCGATGACTGCGAGCGTTACACCCACCTTGTTGAGTGTGCTCATCTCCGCGATGATGTCGTCGAATGCAGAGTCGCGATCGAGAGATTGTCCTGCCTTTGGGTACTCAGCGATGACCACGCCATCAACGACGGTGACGCCGCCGTTGTATGAGGGGTTCGGGATTGCCTCAGCTTCCCAAGCAGTGATGGTCCGATCGATGGCCTCGGCATCGAATGCGATCGTGAGCGGGACGTCCTCGGAGGTCGAGAACGAGCGGATCCAGGACACGAAGTTTCCAAGAACTCCGCCGTCGCGTCTGATGGCGAACGCGTCGTCGACGGCGGATGCGATGTCGGCCCTGAGATCGACCGTGACCGGCGACAGCTTGAACGTCTCGCCATTCACGGCAAACACGCCCGTATCTGTGCGTAGCCGGTTCTCGTGTGCCTCGACGGCAAGCGTCGCATCGGCGCGATTCATGCCCCCAACGGGAACGTTGTCGATCGTGACGTTGCGTGCGACCTCGTCGGTTGATGTTGCGCGATCAGCCGCATAGACACCGATCGGGAGCAGCAGGATGGCAAGCGGGACAACCGCGAGTAGGGTCTTTCTTGGCTTCATGTCGTGCTATCGCGCTTGCTGTTGAGGTTGTCGGAAGTGTAGGAACAGACCCGGGAAACTCGATGGTTATGGGTCAGCCGTCAGGGCGTGGTCCCATCCCACTTCCAGACCTCGATCGTGATGACCGTTTCGTGATCCTGCAAACCGTCGGGGCTGTACGACTTGACGATGCCGTTCAGGGTCTGATCGCTTGTCGTGACTTCGACAGCAGTGACCCCGAAGCCTGCGGAGGTGAGAAGGGCCGTTGCCTCGCCTTGGGACATACTTGTGACGGGAGGCACACCGACCGGACAGTTACCGTCCCCACCGACCTTCTCCTCACAGGGATGCATCAGTATGACCTGGCGTTCACCGCGATACCTCCACGGGAACCTCTCACGTTTGGTCTCGTTGCCCTCTGCGTCGTAGAAGATCCGCCAGTTGACGATCGACCAACCGCCGGAACCCTTGTTCGCAATGAACTCCTCGCCTGGCTCGACCTCGCCTTCTTCATCGGCACGGTAGGTCGTCGCGGCACTGGTATACCCTGTGCGGTCCTCTCGTTCGGTGCCGCAGGTGATCCCCCCGTTGTTCCCGAAGAATGTGAGGGTGATCGTCCGTGGTGTGTAGGACGCTCTGATGATGACGGGTGCTTCCGTGTCGTTCTTGAATACGACATCGGGGAGCGGGTATCCGAGCGTGGCTTCGCGTCCCTCTGGGTACTTGGTGAAGTAGATGCTGTGGGGCTGATGGGAAACGATCTCGAGGCAGCTGAAGTAGATCGCGTTGAAGATCGTGGTTCCGAACTGGCTCACACCGCCGCCAACATTGACGAGATCCTGTTCACAGGAGAGTTCGCCTCCGACGATGGCGCAGTCGTACTTGAATCCCTTTTCGATCGTGCGTTTGCCGACGACCTCGTTGACCGAGAACGTCTCGCCCGGCATCACGATCGAGTTGTCGGTGAAATCTGCCATGAGCTGGATGTTGAACACGCGGTTGCGTCCAGGGGTCCTGGTCGTGAACTCGGCCAGTTCATAGAGATCGCCGAATGCCTCGGCCATCTCCGTCGTGAACGCCGGTTCTGCGTTCTTCAGTACCGGTAGCTCGCCCGAGCCGTCTCCGAGCGCGGCCGTCTCGACGGTAGCCGATATGTCGGCTGCATTCACGGTTGTACCGTTGAGGCCGGGTAGGAGCTCGATGGTGTCGTCCTCGGGGAGCTCTGCAATCTCCTCTGGGGTCATGTCCTCTTCAGGCGAGTCCTTGATCTCGTACTGGTCGGGGAGATCCTCGAAGTCGTCTACGAGCACTGTCTTCCAGCTCGCGTCAACAGGGTCGATCTCGAACCCTTCACGCACGACCTCAACAAGGGCAGTGATAACCGACGGATCGACGGAGAACTCGATGGATGGATTCGTACCGTTGACGACCTGAGTCTGCAATGCACGTCCGAGGTCGACCGGTTCGACGCGGAACTCGAAGCCGTATTCGTCGTTGGTGAGCACGACCCCACGGTCGATGATCGTGTTCGCCCTTGTCACCCCCGCGTCGATGTCCGCGTCGGTGAGCTTCGGTGTCGACTCGATGATCCGGAGCACGACGGTGTCGCTTGTTCCGGTCTCGAGTGCTTCGAGCAGCAGCGTGGAGGCTTCGTCACGATCGATCGCCTGCCCGGTTCTGGGGTATTCGTATGTGACGTTTCCGTTGGAGACGTTGATGGAACCTTCGTAGGCAGGATTGGGTATCGCATCGATTTCCCATTCCCTGAGGACCGTCTCCAACATGTCGGCGTCGAGCGAAGCGGCAAGCGGAACGGAGACCTCTTCGCTGAGGGCGGAGATCCAATCCCCGATGCCATCCTTGCGGAGGCGCAGAGCTTGATCGAC
>CAZWMX010000076.1:0-11703 GCA_964635205.1 uncultured Acidimicrobiaceae bacterium
TGGGCAGCCATCGAGTCATCGCGCTGACGCGTCTTCCCGCCTGGGACGGGAACCTTTCTGCGGGAGGAGATGTCGATGATGTGTGATCCGCCCCCGCCAGAGAGAGCGGTGCGGTCAGTCCTGGTCGCTGTGTCCGAGTCGAGCGTAGAGATGCGTTGGGCGACCGGGGGTACCGTATTCGCTGCGGACTTCCGCACGGCCTGACTCCACCAGGAAGATCAGGTAGCGGCGAGCGGTGACTCTGCTCACACCGGTGAGATGCGCAACTGCATCGGATGACAGCTTCTGGTCGGTATCTTGAAGTGTTCGCTCTATGGCGTAGAGCGTTTGTTCGCTGAGTCCCTTCGGCAAGTCCGGTGCCGTCGTGCGAAGCGTGCCGAAAGCATCGTCGATGTTCTCTTGCGATAGTTCAGGCGAGCGGGTCAATGTGGCTCTGAGGCGAGCGAATGCTTGGAGGCGCTCACGGAACGCCGCAAATCGGAACGGCTTTACGAGGTAGAACAACGCGCCGTGTTGCATCGCTGCCCTGATGTTGGGTACGTCACGGGCGGCAGTGATCACGATCACGTCGGCACCGGAGTCGGATCGAAGTGTCGCCACGATGTCGATCCCATGCTTGTCCGGTAGGTAGAGATCGAGAAGAATGAGATCGGGCACCAGCTCCCGGTTCATGGTTATCGCCTGGCTGGCCGTGAGCGCGACTCCGGCGATTCGAAACCCCTTACACCGCTCGACAAACTCGCGATGGAGACCGGCCACTCTGAAGTCGTCTTCGACGATGAGCACAGAAATCATGGAATCAACGATTCTGCCTCGACGAATGCGTGCGGAATCCGCACGCGAAACCTCGTGCCGTTGTCGTGCTCGACCGAGATCGATCCTCCCGCGGCCCTGACGGCGTCCTGCACCAACGAGAGCCCGATTCCCGCGTGTGCATGAGTTCCCTTCGTGGTGAAGCCTTCGTCGAACATTCTGGCTCGCACAGCGGGAGTGATTCCTGCGCCGTTGTCCAGCACGGTGAGCTCAAGCGTATCTGCGTTTCTTGTCATGCTGAGTTCGACTTGTGCGCCCCCGTCGCGGGGCCCAGCGACGCTATCGAAAGCGTTGTCGACCAGGTTGCCAACGATCGGTATCAGCTCTCGTGCCCGGACCATCGTGCAGTCCTCGAAGCCGACTATCTCTACGGAGAATCGGATGCGACGCTCTGCGGCGATCGCCGATTTGGCGACGAGAAGACCCACGAGTAGCGGATCGGGCAGAGTACTTTCGAATGCCTCCGTCAAGCGCTCGTGCGTAGCGGTGTGGTCAGAGATCATGTCAACGACCTCGGAGGTGCGTTCTAGCTCAATCAGCCCCGAAATCGTGTGGAGCGTGTTGGAGAACTCATGAGCCTGTGCTCGGAGCGCTTCAACGAGTTCTTGAACGGACTCCAGTTCGCCGACCAAGCTTTCGAAATCCGTTCGATCTCGAAGTGTCAGGACTGTCCCGACGTGGTGGCCTCGCACCGAAATGGGCATCACGTTTGCGACGAGAGCTCGCTCGCTCATCGCTAGCTCGATATCGTGGTACTCCACTGGCTCCGCGAGGAGCCGTTCGAGTGCTACCGAAGGCACGGCATCCAACAGGTGGTCGCCGAGATTGTCCTGCGTGATACCCAGAAGGTGCGAAGCTTCGGGATTGATCAGGTTCAGGTGTCCCTCCGCATCGAGTCCAACCACGCCCTCGCGGATTCCAAGCAGCATGGCCTCGCGGCGTTCCAGAATCGCCGCAATGTCGGCGGGTTCGAGACCGAGCGTTTGCCTGCGGATTCGCTGTGCAAGGAACCAAGCTCCCGCCGCGCCGAGAATCATTGCGAGCGCACTTCCGAGCAGGATTGCGGGGACATCCCCGCGAACAGCCTCGGCAACGGTGATTGATAGGACTCCAACCGATACGAGTCCGATAACGTCGCCGTCCTGATCGAAAATGGGGGCCTTTCCGCGAACCGAGCGTCCAAGTGTTCCCGTCTGTGTGTAGATACCGGACACGCCCGCAAGCGTCTCGTTTGGGTCGGTCGATACCTTCTGTCCTATGCGATCTGGAGATGGGTGGGTGCGCCGAATCCCTTCCACGTCGGCGATGACAACGAACGACACGCCTGTTGCCGCACGAACCGCCTCAGCAACGGGTTGGAGCAGCAGCGGTGAGTCAGGATCGGTCACGTTGTCGCGCACGATTGGCATGGCGGCGACCGATTCGGCGACGGCCAGTGATCTCAGCCCATACTGTTCTTCTAGCGTTGCTTGTGCCTGACGTGCGAAAGCAATTGCGGCGACGGTAAGAACCAGGGCGGTAATCACGAATTGGATTGCCAGCGTCTGCGTAAACAGTCGACGGTACCACGGCGTATCAGGCATGAGCGCACGGTAGCCGTGCTGGGTGCTGTCGTCTCGTGACCTTTTTCTGTCTTTCGACCTCTATGTACAGAACCCTTGACGTGGCTCGGTGGTGGCCCCACGCTCCGAGAGATGTCCGCAAACGCGGCCAATCCAAGGAGGAGGAAACGATGCATCGATCTAGACGCATCCTTTTATTGGTGTTCGTGCTCGCCCTCGTTGCTGCGGCATGCAGCAGTAGCGACTCTGATGGCGGAACCGATGCCACGGACGCGACAACGACAACTGCGGTTTCATCCGAACCGTTTGCTCCTGAGTCGCCTGAGTGTGTTGCTCCGTCTGATCCCGGTGGTGGTTGGGACTTTACGTGTCGGACGATTGGGTTCTTGTTTGAGAATCAAGGTTCGACAGGAAACGTGATCACGACGAACCAACCTGGCGGCGGTGGCGCTGTAGCGTTTGCTGACATTGCTGCGAACCGTTCAGATGACAACGATCTGGTGATCGCGGCTTCGCCCGCCACGGCGATCCGTTTTGCTCAGAACCAGTACACCGGTTTGGAAGCGGATCAGTTCCGTTGGATCGGTGCGATCGGCGCCGACTTCGGTGTGATCTCGGTGAGACCGGACAGCCCGTTCACGACGCTCGATGAGCTGGTGGCTGCTGTCAAGGCAGATCCGGGTTCGGTCGTCTTCGGAGGCGGTTCACCTCAAGGTGGTCAGGACCACTTCAAGGTGTTGTTGTTGATGACAGAGATCGGTGTCGACCCTGCGAAGGTTCCTTGGGTTGCCTACGACGGTGGTGGTGAGGCTCAGAACGCCCTGTTCGGCGGTGAGATCGAGGTCTTCACCGGCGACGTCTCAGAGACGTTCGGCAGCCTCAAGGCCGGAGATCTGCGGGTCCTTGCTGTGTTAGGCGAGGAACGAATCGACGGATACAATGCACCTACCACGATCGAGTTGGGCTATACGACGATCTTCCCGATATGGCGCGGCCTGTTGGCTCCTGGTGGCATGAGTGACAAAGCGTACAACTTCTGGGTCGATGCACTCGGTAAGGTCGAAGCGTCGCCTGAATGGGCAGTGGCAAGGGCCGACAACGGCCTGCTGCCTCTGAGACTGTTGGGTGACGACTTCACAGCGTACGCACTCGATGCGGTCAGTAGCTTCCGCACCCTGTCCGAACCCTACGGACTCGTCGCAGGCAGCCCTGCAGCTGAGGCGTTTGCTCCTGAGTCGCCTGAGTGTGTTGCTCCGTCTGATCCCGGTGGTGGTTGGGACTTTACGTGTCGGACGATTGGGTTCTTGTTTGAGAATCAAGGTTCGACAGGAAACGTGATCACGACGAACCAACCTGGCGGCGGTGGCGCTGTAGCGTTTGCTGACATTGCTGCGAACCGTTCAGATGACAACGATCTGGTGATCGCGGCTTCGCCCGCCACGGCGATCCGTTTTGCTCAGAACCAGTACACCGGTTTGGAAGCGGATCAGTTCCGTTGGATCGGTGCGATCGGCGCCGACTTCGGTGTGATCTCGGTGAGACCGGACAGCCCGTTCACGACGCTCGATGAGCTGGTGGCTGCTGTCAAGGCAGATCCGGGTTCGGTCGTCTTCGGAGGCGGTTCACCTCAAGGTGGTCAGGACCACTTCAAGGTGTTGTTGTTGATGACAGAGATCGGTGTCGACCCTGCGAAGGTTCCTTGGGTTGCCTACGACGGTGGTGGTGAGGCTCAGAACGCCCTGTTCGGCGGTGAGATCGAGGTCTTCACCGGCGACGTCTCAGAGACGTTCGGCAGCCTCAAGGCCGGAGATCTGCGGGTCCTTGCTGTGTTAGGCGAGGAACGAATCGACGGATACAATGCACCTACCACGATCGAGTTGGGCTATACGACGATCTTCCCGATATGGCGCGGCCTGTTGGCTCCTGGTGGCATGAGTGACAAAGCGTACAACTTCTGGGTCGATGCACTCGGTAAGGTCGAAGCGTCGCCTGAATGGGCAGTGGCAAGGGCCGACAACGGCCTGCTGCCTCTGAGACTGTTGGGTGACGACTTCACAGCGTACGCACTCGATGCGGTCAGTAGCTTCCGCACCCTGTCCGAACCCTACGGACTCGTCGCTCCGTAAGCTGAACTGAAACGAACCGAGAAGGGGAGAATCTGGCTGACATGGCCGACCGCTCAGGGCAGGCGCCACAGTCTGCCGGTCAGTCAGATTCCTCCTCGGCGGTTTCGGGAAGGAGCCGACACGCCAGCGACCGGGTGTTGGGCTTCGTGTCGCTGGCACTCGGAGTCTGGTACGTCCTCGAGACCCGCAATTTCAATTTGACCACCTTCGGGACGGGTCCGGTCGGACCGAAGACGATGCCGACCCTTGTTGGGATCCTGTTCGCGCTGCTGGCACTCGTATTGATAGTCAAGCCAGGCGAGTCACCGAGTTGGGGATCGTTCGCTGTCTGGTCACAGCTAGGGGCGGTGGTTTTGACGTCGTTCCTGTTCGGTCAGATTCTTGAGCCTGTGGGATTCATCGTCGCCAGCACAATACTGGCGATCGTCATCGGGAGCTTCTTCAAAGGCCCGATTGCCAAACTGGCGCCTCTCAGCCTCGCGTTTGCGATCGCTGTTGCATTCGTCTTCAACAACTGGTTGGGACTGCACCTACCAGCCGGATGGTGGGGCGGCTTTTGACGGACCTCAACCTGCTCCTGGCGGCAGCAGACTTCAACCTGTGGGACGGTTTCGTCGCTGCCTTGACCCTCGAGAACCTGATGCTGGCCGTTATCGGCTGTCTGCTCGGCACTCTCATCGGTGTTCTTCCCGGGATCGGACCTATCACCGGTGTCGCCATCTTGTTTCCGATTACTCTCGGTTTGGGTCTTGGGGATGCCTCGACCCTGATCCTGCTCGCAAGCGTCTACTACGGAACGCAGTATGGCGGGTCGACGACGAGCATCCTGCTCAACGTGCCGGGCGAGGCTTCATCTGTCGTGACCACTCTTGACGGCTATCAGATGGCGAGACAAGGAAGAGCAGGCCAGGCGCTGGCTATCTCGGCAATCGGGTCGTTCATTGCTGGCATCGGGGCAGTGATCGGCTTGATGCTGTTCGGCCCGCCGCTCGCCGAGATCACGATTCAATTTCAGTCTCCCGAGAAGTTCATGGTTGTCATACTTGCGTTCGCAACCGTTTCGAGTCTTGCAGGCAAGAGCCTCATCAAGGGCCTGCTGGCTGTGGTTTTCGGCGTCATGTTGGCAACCGTCGGAGCCGACCTTCAGACGGGCGTTGTTCGGTACACGTTCGGTGAGTTGAAGCTCCAGGAGGGCCTCGATTTCGTGATCATCGCGATCGGCCTCTTCGCTGTGAGCGAGGTACTTTCGCTCCTCGAAGATCGGGTGACCGGGCAGGAAACGGTCTTCGTCAAGGCCGAGCGAATATGGGTGAGCTTCAAGGAGTTCCTGTTCTCCTTGGGTGCAATCATCCGTGGTTCATTCGTCGGCTTCTTCATCGGCCTGCTTCCCGGCACAGGCGCCTCTGTGGCAGGGTTCATGTCCTACGGCCTCGAACGCAGGTTCTCGGATCGTGATGGCACCTTCGGCAAGGGCGACATCCGCGGTGTCGCCGCACCAGAGTCTGCCAACAACGCCGCCGCCGGCGGATCGCTCATCCCACTGTTCACGCTCGGGATACCGGGTTCGGGGACAACAGCCGTGCTGCTCGGCATCTTGATCTCGATGGGGATTCGCCCTGGCAGTGGCAACGTGTTCGAAGACTCCCCCGAACTGATATGGACCTTGATCGCATCGATGTTCATCGGCAACGCGATCCTGCTGTTGCTCAACTTCCCACTCGTGAACGTCTTCGTCCAGATCCTCAAGATCCCGACCTGGTTCCTCATGCCGGTGATCTTGGTGATCTCCTACATCGGGGTGTACTCGGTCAACAACAGTTCGCTCGACATCACGATCATGACGATCTTCGGCGTCATCGGCTACTTTGCGCGGAAGTTGGACGTGCCGCTCGCACCGATTCTCCTGGGCCTCATCCTTGGCGATGATCTGGAACAGAACTTCCGACGCTCACTTCTCGCCGACGACGGCAACTATCTCACCTTCCTCGATGGACCGCTCAACATCGGCCTCGCCATCGTTGTCGTGGTCGTCCTGTTCCTTCCACAGATTCTCGACCTGATCCGAGGAGGGAATGTCAAAGAGGAGTTCGCCGACTCGAGCGCCGAGGTTTAAGCGAGCATCGCGGTGTGGCGATGAGCGCCGAAACTGCAGCGATCGACGATTTCCCGTGCGTGGAGAAATCCTCGTGAGTCGCCCTGGCATGGTCGGAATCCCCGGTCTTGCCCTGTTGTGGTGGAGTCGAGGTATGCGAATTGGTGGTGCCTGAGAGACCCGTAGGGATGATCCCGTCCGGCCCGGCGGGCGTTGACCTCGTTCTGTGCGCTCAACGGCTGCCGGCTCATCGTCCATACGATGCTGTGCATGGGATTCCCCGTCTACCGGCGCAAGGTTCGATTCTGGGATGTCGATGCGTACGGTCACCTCTTCAACGCCAGGTACCTCGTGTACTTCGACGACGTCCTGTGTGACGCGTTCGATGCGGCAGGGGTCTCGTTCCTCGCCGAAGAGAACGGTGGGTACGAGTTTGTCGTGGCGCTTCTCGAGTGCGACTTCGTGGGTGACGCGTGGATGGGCCAGGAGGTCGTGACGAGCATCTCGATCGAAGGGTTCGGGCGTACGTCGATCGTCTTCTCCATCGAGACCATCGACGACGCAACCGGTGAGACGGTCGTGCGCGGCCACGAGGTCTACGTCGTCATCGATGCTGAAACGAGACGGCCGACACCCGTGCCCAACACGATCCGTGAGGCCTTCGAGGCACTGGCGTAGCCCCGCCACGCGACACGCCGTTGAGCCGAACCGATCTCAGCGTTCGTCCGGCCCTGTGAGCCGGTGACGAGGGTTTCCTCCTCGCGGTCGGTGGGCGACCGGTTCGGCTGTGGGGGATCCCGAGTCGGTTCGGTGTTCCGGTTGGATCGATGGGTTCGTTGAGACGATCTCCGACGGCTATCGAATACTGACTTCGGCCTCGATCTCCACCGGCATCCCGAACGGCAACGCCGCCATCCCGACGGCAGAGCGGGCATGTCGTCCCACCTCGGCTCCGAACACGTCGAGGATCACGTTGGAGAAACCGTTGATGACCGTCGGTTGCCGATCGAAACCCGGAGCTGAGTTGACCATGCCGAACACCCGCAGCCAACCCGTGATTCGATCAAGGCTGCCAAGTGATCGCTGCAGCGATCCGAGCATCGACAGGGCTGTGAGACGGGCCGCCTCGAGGGCTTCGTCGAGAGAGACATCCCCACCCACCTGGCCGAACGGTGGCGCCAGCGGACCATCGAGCGACTGGGGTCCGTGCCCTGAGACGAGCGCGCGGTCGCCCCGAATATTCACGAAGGCGAACGGAAGTATCACGTCTGGCGGTACTTGGACCGCAGGTGGTAGCTCCAGTCCCAGTTCTAACAGCCGATCCTCTATCTGTCCCATGAATCGCCATCCTTCCCGAGAAGTCGCGCCTGGCCTCCGACCTAACCGAACTTGGCCGCGAACTTGCCGGACGCCCCGGACAGGATCGGCTTTCCATGGCCGAACACGGCGGCCTCGAACTCTCGGGAAGCGAGCTTGGCCAGGCTGGCCTTGCCAACGGCGAGATCGTTGTAGCCGAGCATGTAGTTGAGTCCCATCAAGTTCGCTGCAGCGTCGCCGGTGAGGAGGAGTCCCCGATCCTTCTTCCACAGCAGCGATACGTGACCGGCTGTGTGTCCGGGGGTGTGGATGACCTCGATCCCTCCGGCGACGTCGATCACGTCGCCGTCTGCAAGCGCGACGTCGGGGTCGAAAGCGGGGAACTCTGCAGGCTTGTTGCCGATGAACAAGCGGAACATGATGGCGTTGAGAAAACCGGGTCCGGCCTTCATCGTCTGATGAATGATCCCGGCTCTGGCGATGTCACCGTCTTGGGGGTGCAGACCGATAGGTGTGGTCCCGCCGGACAGGTGCTTTGCGCTCCCGAGGTGATCGGGGTGAGCGTGGGTGATCACGATGTTCGTCAGCTCGGAAGGGTCACGTCCGATCGAACGGATGTCCTTCTCGAGCGCTTCGGCGTGCTTGGCGAACCCAGCATCGATGAGGGTGAGGCCGTCGTTGCCTTCGTCGATGAGGAACGCATTGATCCCGTTGTTGGTGAGTTGATGGAGACCCGAGACGACTTCCTTGGCTGCCACATTGTCCTCCTCGTCAGGGAGCCGATTGTGCCAGAAAGCCGGCCACGATGTCGTTCCAAAGGTCCGGTCGTTCGAAGTATGGTGAGTGACCGGTGTTCTCCACGATCGCCACCTTGCTTCCATCGATGAACCCGGTGATGGGCTCGATCAATGATGGAGGGAATATCGGATCGTTCTCCCCGACGATGAAGAGTGTTGGAGCCGACACTCTCGCTACCCGCTCGGTGTGGTCGGTTGCCATGAGCAACGGGATGATGGCCATCGGTGATGGTGGCTCGGTGAGGCTTCCCAACTGGGTGTAGAGGAAGGACTGCGCCAGATCGTCGTCGTAGAGCTGGGTTCCGATCGCCGGATGCAGTCCGAGCGGCCACTCCTCGGGAGGTGGGCCATCGGCGACTCCCCGTCCGTAGTCGTCGAGTGTCCGGCGGACCTGCTTCGTGAAGATCCCTGCGGTCGAGTCGGCCAGTACCAGAGAGATAGTCCGGTCCGGATAGGCGATCGCGAACCCGAGAGCACACCACCCACCCATCGACTGCCCGACGATGTGAGCCCGATCGATGCCGAGATGGTCGAGCAGGCGCTCCAGGTCGCCGACCGCCGGGCCCGGTCCGATGTCTCCGCTGATGCGACTGGAGCGACCGAATCCGCGCTGGTCCCATGTAACGACCCGATACCGTGGAGCAAGGAAGGCAACCTGTTGGTACCAGACCGCGTGGCTTCCACCCATGCCGTGCACCAGGATCACTGCCTCGTCGGCGTCCCCCCAGCACTCGAAGTAGATCCGTTCGGAATCCGAATCGAAGAACCCGCGTGTCGACATGCGTGAGAGCGTAGACGCAGCGTTGGCCGGGTGGGTTCGACCCGTCGAGGATGGGTTGCCGTGTGCCGCGATCAGGCGATGGTGATGCTCCCATCGTGGTAGACGTCCTGGATGGTGTGCAGCAGATCGATACCGTCCGCCATGGGCCGCTGGAATGCCTTGCGCCCGCTGATCAGACCCGTCCCGCCGGCGCGTTTGTTGATCACGGCCGTACGCACGGCCTGCTCGAGGTCGCCGGCACCTGAGGATGCCCCACCGGAGTTGATGAGGCCGATACGCCCCATGTAGCAGTTCGCCACCTGCCAGCGGGTGAGGTCGATGGGATGATCGGTGGTCAGCTCGTCGTACACCCTGGGATGTGTCTTGCCGAAACCGACGGCCGTGAACCCGCCATTGTTCTCCGGTTGCTTCTGCTTGATGATGTCGGCCTCGATCGTGACACCGATGTGGTTCGCCTGGCCGGTGAGGTCCGCCGATGCCTCGTAGTTCGTGCCGTCCACCGTGAACGCGCTGTTGCGCAGATAGCACCACAGGACCGTGAACATGCCGAGCTGGTGGGCGAGTTCGAAGGCTTCGGACACCTCCCGGAGCTGGCGCATCGACTCCTCAGAACCGAAGTAGATGGTCGCACCGACACCGGCGGCGCCGAGGTCGAAGGCCTTCTGCACCGATCCGAACATCACCTGGTCATACGTTGTCGGGTAGGTGAGCAACTCGTTGTGGTTGATCTTGACGATGAACGGGATCTTGTGTGCGTACCGCCGTGATACGGCGCCGAGTACGCCGAACGTGCTGACCACGGCGTTGCAGCCACCCTCGATCGCGAGCTCGACGATGTTCTTCGGGTCGAAGTAGGCGGGGTTGGGGGCGAAGGATGCCGCTGCCGAATGCTCGATACCTTGATCGACGGGGAGGATCGAGACGTATCCGGTCCCTGCGAGCCTGCCGTGGTCGTAGAGGGACTGGAGGTTGCGCAGCACCTGTGGCGAACGGTCCGACTGGGCGGTCACCCGGTCGATGAAGTCGGGACCCGGCAGCTCCAGGCTCTCCTTCCCGATACCCGTCGATTTGTGGGTCAGTAGATCTTCAGCATCGTCACCGAGGAGCTTCTCGAGGTCCATGATCTCTCCTTCGTCGTCGTTGAGGGTGTGTCGAGTCGACTCCATGATGACACATGGTTCAGGCGCGGGCATCAGCCCATGCCCGGCAACGGGGCAGATGCGTCGGCGCAGCTGCTCCGCAGCACGACGAGCGCCGTGTCCATCCCACCGCACTCCGACCACATGTCGAACCCCTATGGAGAGGATGCCCTCGAATGGGTAGCGACTCCGGTAGGTGCAGTCGCCACCGAACTCGGCGACCTCCTACGTATCGAGTGTTACCCATGTCCCCGGTCCATACACTTCTCGACGGAGGACGGATGAACGGCGCAGGTGCAGAGGACGTCAAGTAGTGGATCGAGGTTTCCACGGGTGTGCGGGTCGAGAGCGACCATGATCGGCCGTTGCATCCCTCCAGCAGAGGGGACTCGCTAGTCCACGGTGGGGAGATGCTCGAGTGCTGCGGCGACCTTCTCCTCCGGGTACGCGTAGTCGACGAGCTCACCGGACAGGTATTTGTCGTATGACGCCATGTCGAAGTGCCCGTGACCGCACACGGCGGTGAGGATGACCTTTTCCTCGCCCGTCTCCCTGCACGCCAGTGCTTCACGGATCGTTGCGGCGATGGCGTGGGTCGGCTCCGGCGCGGGCACGATGCCTTCGGTTCGGGCGAACTGCACTGCTGCGTCGAAGCACTCGGTCTGGCCGATGGCTTCCGCCTCGATCAGACCCAACTCGTAGACATGGGAGAGCAGTGGCGACATGCCGTGATATCGGAGCCCACCTGCGTGGATCGGATCAGGTACGAAATCGTGGCCGAGCGTGTGCATCTTCATCAACGGCGTCATCCCCGCCGTATCTCCGAAGTCATAGGTGTAGACACCCTTCGTGAGTGACGGGCAAGCCGCCGGCTCGACCGCTCTGATCGTAGGGTTGATCCTGCCGGCCAGTTTCTCGCGCAGGAACGGGAATGACAGTCCGGCAAAGTTCGAGCCGCCCCCGGTGCAGCCGACGAGAATGTCGGGCGTGTCGCCTGCCTTGTGCATCTGGAGCAGTGCTTCCTCGCCGATGATCGTCTGATGAAGGAGGACATGATTGAGCACGCTGCCGAGCGC
>CAZWMX010000077.1:0-11596 GCA_964635205.1 uncultured Acidimicrobiaceae bacterium
GCGGCTGTCTTTATCTCCTCGAATGTGGCTGCGCGTTGGCGCTCGCGGCGAGTCGTCATCGGGCCAGTGTGCCAGATACCAAGAAAAGTGCAAACATCCTTGACATTGTGAACATTGTTCGCATATTCTATTCCAAAAGAGCGAACAGTGTTCACACTACGAGGAGATACTCATGACAAATCAGCTACACGTCGTCCTGGGCGCAAGCGGTGGCGCAGGGAATTCGATTGTGCACGCCCTGGCCGAACGAGGCCACGAGGTGCGGGCCGTCAACAGAGCCGGCAACGCCGCCGTGCCCGAAGGTGTTCAAAGAACTGCGGCCGACATCACAGACCCGACCGGTGCAGCAACAGCGGTGGCCGGGTCCGATGTGGTCTACATGGCTGCTCAGCCGGCATACAACCGCTGGGCCGAGGAGTTCCCGGGGATGCTCACGACAGTCATCGATGCAGTAGCTGCGTCCAAGGCCCGCCTCATCATGGTCGACAACCTGTACATGTACAGCCCGCCAACAACAGAGATGACCGAAGGTTCAGCTGAAGACAGCGAAACCAAGAAGGGCCGCGTGCGCACGGAAACGGTGAGGATGTTGCGAGACGCTCACGAGGCGGGGAGAGTTCGAGTTTCCATCGGACGCGCCTCTGACTACTTCGGTTCCCGAGCAGACAACAGCGCTATCACCGCGCTCGCGATTCGCCCCGGTGCCGACGGGAAGGCGATCAAGTGGATGGGTCGTCTCGACAAGCGGCACTCGGTGGCATATCTCCCCGATATCGCCAAGGCGTACGTTCTGCTCGGCGAGTCCGAAGAGGCAGACGGCGAGACCTGGATTCTCCCCCACGCTCCCGCACCGACGGGTGCTGAATTCCTCGCCGCCGTGAATCGCTGCCTGGACGCACCTGCCAAGACCGGAGCAATCTCGAAGACAATGTTGCGAATGGCTGCGCCGTTCCACACAATGTCTCGAGAAAGCCTCGAGATGATGTACCAGTGGACCGACGACTTCGTTGCCAACGATTCCAAGTTCCAACGGGTCTTCGGACCGTTTGACACGACACATCTCGATCAGGCAGTCGGCACGGCGCTCGATTCGTACCGCGATCTGAACACGAAGGCAAACGTCTGAGGGGAACAGGCGGTACTGACCGCCGCACCGCAGCGCCCTCCCGCAACGCGATTGTCGGCACGATCAGCGCGCCCACCTCGTAGGCTTGTCACGACCATGGAACCCTTACATGAAGACGAGCCCTACCTCGATCCGGACGTTCCCGGATTCGTTGAAGACGGTGAACGGTTCGACAGACCCGTTCGCAGACTGGTCTGGAACAAGGGCATGCGAAGCATCGCCGCTGTTGTCCTGGCAGCCATGCTCTTCGCCGCGGGGACTCCACTCAGCTGGGTGACCGTTGTCACCGCGATCCTGATGCTTCTGATCTGGATGAACATCGGTAGGAACGATCACGACGACACGATCTGAATGCGCGACTACCGGGCAGCCAACGCCACGGCCTCAGCCACCTGCTCGTGAACAGACTGGTTCAGCGGATCGGGCAGCAACATCCCGCTCGGTGCGCCATCAGCGATCGCAAACGCTGCAGCTCGTTTCATCTGCGGTGTCACCGCATCCGCCCTCGCGTCGAGCGCACCCTTGATGATTCCCGGATAGGCGAGCACGTTGTTGACGATGCTCCCGTCGGCGGCGACCGCAGCGCCCGCACCGAGGGCATCGGTGTATTCGATCTCCGGCACAGGGTTCGTCAGCGCCATGATGACCTGGCCCTTCCGCACGCGTTCGGGTGGAAGAAGCCCTGGCTGACCTGTCGTGAGCACGAGCACATCGCAGCGCTCGATGAGCGCATCGAAGTGCGCGTCACTGCTTCCCGTCTCGACGGTCACGCCCGTCTCGACGACCTCGCTGAATCGTTCGATCCCCACCTCAGACGGGTCGTACGCCCATATCTCCTTGAAACCGAGACCGGACGCGAGCCCGGCAATGGCGCTGCCTGCTGCACCGAGGCCGACCTGTCCGAAGCACATGTCGCCGAGGTCTCTGCCAAGTTTCCTTGCAGCAGAAACGAGAGCAGCCGCGACCACGACGGCCGTTCCATGCTGGTCATCATGGAACACGGGGATGCTGAGCTGCCGCTCGAGCTCCCTCTCGACCCGATACACACCCGGTGAAGCGATGTCCTCGAGATGAATTGCTCCGAAGCCGGGTGCCATTCGCACGACCGTCTCGATGATCTCGTCGGGATCCTTCGTATCGAGCACGATCGGCACAGCGTTGATTCCAACCATCTGTGCATAGAACAGCGCCTTACCCTCCATCACCGGCAGCGACGCTGCGGGACCGACATCCCCGAGCCCCAGAACCCGCGTTCCGTTGGTGACGATCGCAACAGTCCTTCCACGCCACGTCCAACGATCCGCCACGGACTCATCCTCGACGATTGCCTGAACAACACGTGCAACACCCGGTGTGTAAACCTCGCGCATGTCCTGGAGGGTTCGCACTGTGGCATTCGAGCGAATCTTGATCTTGCCACCCTCGTGCTGCTGGAACACCTTGTCTACGCGGCCGGGTACCAGCTCCACACCATCCATCCGAGCGAACGCCTCGGCGATCCGGTCGATGGCATCCTGGCCGGGGGCGATGACCGAAACGTCTCGGATGTTGTACTCCGCTCCGATGTACACGGTCTCGATCTCACCGATGTGTGCACCGTGCTCCCCTGCCACTGCAAGCACCTTCGCAAGTGTTCCCGGAGTCTTGGCGGTCTTCATCCGAAAGACCTCGTCGCGTTCGATCGACAATTCACCCATGTTCATGTTCCGATTCTGTCCTGGGGATTCTCTTGATGTATGCAATGGATCGCCTGTCATGGACGAACCCGAGCGCTTCGTACAACCCGTATGCCCCAGTGGGATTCTCGGAATCGACGCCGAGGATGGCGAACTCCATATCGAGAGATGCAAACTTCTGCATTGCGAGTGTGACGAGCGCCGACCCGATTCCCCTTTTCCTGTACGAGCGCAGCGTCCCAAGGCCCTCTATCCAGGCTTCTCTTCTGCCCTTGTCCGCGAAGTCGTGCGGGAACGCTGCGGCCATCAGATAGCTCACCGGTTCACCATCGTCGTACACGACGAATGACGCCTCTCGCAGGAGGAAGTCGTTTGCATTCTGCGCCCAGCTCTTCTCTGACTGCGGTTGTGACCCCCAGTGGTCAACGAAAGCCGCGTTGTGAACCGTGCGGGAGTCCTCGAGTGATGCTTTCTCCCACGACTGAACGGTGAGCCCTTCCGGGAGCGACCGATCCGCAATCGGCTTCGACAGGTCGGCCAGAAGCTCGTCGTAGTAACGCATCGGTTCGTAACCGTGCGCCTCGAGGAACCCGATCTTGTCTGTCTGCCAGTCATAGGCATACCTCCAAAGAAACTGAGGAAGGCCGTCGTCCTTGCTCGCGAACCGTTGGCAGCAGCGGGCCTCCCACCATTGCAGGACGAAGTCCCGAAGCGCCGGTGTTCGGTGATCCGGGTGAATGTAGTTGTCGTGGAATGCCCGCCACTTTGTTTCGGCGATCGACGGTACGTACGACCAGATAGAGGCGATCACGTCTCCGCTGTCGTTGACGGCAACAAGTGAGTCCTCCCCGACGACGCAGTAGTCAGACGTCCACCGATCGAGGATCTCAGATTCAACTTCTCGCCATCCGCCATCAGTCTCGAACACTGCCTCCTGCAAAGCAACGATGCCTGCCACATCCTCCTTGCACGCTGGACGCCATGTGATGCCGGGGAGTGTTGGAGGTTGAGGAAGCATCTCGGTCATGAGGGGAAGCCTACGCAAGGCGAGATCGTCAGTCCTCCGTATCGACGAGGCGGCCGCGGAGAAGAAACGGCATGGCGACAAGCACCACGAACACAACCAGTGCGATTCCGTTGATCGCCCAGGAGTAGCTCGGCTGTCCAGACTCGACCACGCCGATGAGGTCGAGGAACTCCGTGAGCACGATGGCAGCAACCACGGCGATCGCGATCGCGGCGAGAGCCCACGCGACCAGCAAACCGACAAGTTTCGGTGTTGACATCATCGGTGACGATACCGAAGGCAGAAGCCATCAGCTATCAGCCATCGGGTCAGAGATACTTCGCCGATAACCTGAAACCGAGAACCGACATCCGACAGACGAAAGCCCAGTCATGTCGGAGCGGTATCCTTGGAGGTAAGCAGCAGATCGGATGCCTGTGACCACGGCACTCACCATCATTGACCGCCTCGACAACGTGCTCCCCGATGTCGAGATCGCCGCCCTCGCCCCGCTCATCGAGGAGATCGAAGAGCTCAAGGTGCAGCGCAACGCCGTCGTGCTCGCCCACAACTACATGACTCCCGACATCTACCACGGTGTCTCCGACTTTGCAGGGGATTCGCTTGCTCTCGCGCAGCTGGCGGCACAAACGCCGGCGGATGTCATCGTCATGGCAGGTGTTCACTTCATGGCGGAAACCGCGAAGATCGTGAGTCCGGACAAGACGGTACTCATCCCTGATCTCGAGGCCGGCTGCTCGCTCGCGGATTCGATAACACCAGCGGATGTTGCGCTGCTTCGCGAGCGCTATCCCGACTCTCCCGTCGTCACGTACGTCAACACATCTGCCGCGGTCAAGGCTGCCTGCGATATCACCTGCACCTCGGGAAACGCGGTCAGGGTCGTCGAGTCGCTCGATGCCGACCGGATCATCTTCCTCCCCGACCAGTATCTGGGCCGCTGGGTAGCAGGCCAGACCGACAAGGAGATCATCCTCTGGCAGGGCTCCTGCGAAGTACACGAGCGGTTCACCGGAGCGGAGCTGAGGCAGTATCGGAAGGACTATCCGGGTATCCAGATCATCGCTCACCCCGAGTGCCCGACAGACGTGCTGGAGGAGGCCGACTTCGTCGGGTCGACGTCCGGAATGATCAACTGGGTCAGGACAGAGACTCCCGAGCGTGTGGTGATGGTGACCGAGTGCTCGATGAGTGACAACGTCGCTGTCGAATCTCCGGACACCGAATTCATACGCCCGTGCAATCTGTGCCCCTACATGAAGATGATCACCCTCGAAGGAATCCGAGACTCGCTCAGGGACATGAAGCACGAGGTGACCGTGGCCGACGACATCGCCCAAGGCGCTCGCCTGGCCGTCGACCGCATGCTGGCTCTGGGATGAGAGCGGCGAAAACTGAGACGATCTTCCACGACCGACCTCTCATCGTCGGCTCTGGCATTGCGGGACTCTCCACGGCCTTGAGTCTCAACGGATCCGTCGTCGTCACCGCTGCAGGCGTGGGTGACGGTTCGAGCGCTCTCGCCCAAGGTGGGATGGCAGCGGCGATCGCTGCGGATGATGCGCCGGCCGCCCATGTTGCAGACACACTGCGTGTCGGGGGAGGCATCGCAGACTCAGGAGTCGCAAGGATCATTGCTGCGGCTGCTCCAGAGCTCGTTGACTGGCTCATCGAATACGGGACCGCGTTCGATCGAGGCCCCGAGGGTGATCTGATGCTTGGCCGTGAAGCTGGACACACCGCAAGGCGGATCGTGCGCGCCGGCGGTGACGCCACGGGTGCAGAGATCATTCGGGCGCTCCGGATCGCAACCGTCGAACGACAGGACATCACACTCATCCCCCGGACCCGGCTGATCGACCTTGTTCGAGTTGGTGACTCGATCACAGGGATACTCGCCCTCACGGACAACGGCACCGTCGAGATACACCTCGCACCTGCCGTCGTGCTCGCAACGGGAGGTATCGGCGGCGTGTACGCGAGATCGACCAACCCGCGCGATGTACAGGGCGCTGGTCTCGCAGCCGCAGCACGCCAGGGCGCGGCACTCGCCGACCTCGAGTTCGTCCAATTCCACCCAACCGCTCTCGCGGTTCGAAATCATCCGGCACCACTCGTCACCGAGGCTCTCCGCGGCGAGGGTGCTGTGCTGGTTGATGAGAACGGGACACGTTTCATGGTCGGTATCCATCCCGATGCCGAACTCGCTCCACGAGACGTGGTCGCAAGATCGATATGGCAGCACCGAGAATCAGGACACCGCACCTTCCTCGACGCCACGAATGCTGTCGGCGACGCGATGCAGGACCGTTTCCCAACAGTGTTCACCGCCGCGCTCGAGGCCGGTGTCGATGCACGTCGCCAACCGATCGAGATCGCACCCGCGGAGCACTATCACATGGGCGGTATTGCCACCGACCTCGGTGGCCGCACAAGCATCGAGGGGCTGTGGGCCTGCGGCGAGGTCGCCTCAACGGGACTCCACGGTGCGAATCGGTTGGCAAGCAATTCGCTCCTCGAGGCAGCGGTGATGGGTCACCGAGTCGCGACATCGGTTGCCACATCGGGACGAGAGAGCTCACGCGAATCGGGGAGCGTTCCTGCTGATGCCTTCGACCGCGCATCGAGGTACTACGAGGCTGACACGCACGCAGTCCGACTGATCGCTTGGAACCTCATCGGGATCGCGAGGGACGAGCAGGGTCTCGAGCAAGCGCTCGAACAGCTCTCCGCACTCCATGGACCACCGTCGGACTCCTCCACGGTCACAAGACTCATCGCTGCAGCAGCGTTGGAACGCACCGAGTCACGCGGGGCCCACTACCGCACCGACCATCCCGACCTGAATGCCGCGCTTGCAGAGCGCTCACACGTAACACCCGAACCGCAGGATCAGGTGAACCTCACTCCGGTATCAACTGCGGTGACACCATGACCGTCCACATTCCACCCTCAGCGGACGATGTGATCGCGCGGGCATACGAGGAGGATCTCGCCGACGCCGGTGATCTCACGTCTGTCGCGACGATCCCCGAGGACCACAGGTCAATCGCGAAGATCGTTGCTCGTGCAACGGGATGCCTGGCAGGTATCCCGTTGGTTGAGATGTGTTTCTCTCACGTCGATCCAAGGATCTCCTTCGTCGCGAAGACGAACGACGGCGACGTCGTGGGCGTCGGCACGGTCGTTCTCGAAGCGTCGGGGGCAACGCGGTCACTGCTCACCGCCGAAAGGGTCGCGCTCAACCTCTTCGGCCATCTCTGTGGTGTTGCTACCGCAACACGGGCGTTTGTTGATGCTGTGGACGGAACCGGCACTGCGATATCTGATACTCGCAAGACGACACCGGGGCTCCGCGCACTCGAGAAGTACGCCGTCACGACCGGAGGTGGTGTCAATCACCGGATGGGCCTCTACGACGCCGTGATGATCAAGGACAACCACCTCGCCGCGTCGGATTCGATCGCCGATGCTGTTTCCAAGGCGCGGGCTCTGGTCGGACCGGACATGGTCGTCGAAATCGAGGTGGACACACTCAACCAGCTCGCCGAGGCGATCGACACCGACGCAGATGTTGTGCTCCTCGACAACATGAGCCCGGCCGATCTCACAACGGCGGTCGAGATGGTGAAAGGCAGGATGCGCACCGAGGCATCCGGCGGTGTCACCCTCGACACCGTACGCGAGATAGCAGAGACCGGTGTTGATGTGATCTCAGTCGGCTGGCTCACCCACTCTGCCCCGGCACTCGACGTTGCGATGGATCTGGAGTCAACGTAGCTGACGGCTGATTTGAGGCAAAGCCTCAATTCGAGAACGTGAAGGTCTGCGCATGGAACCAGCGGGACGCTACGTGCTCGTAGTGCCTCTGGGACGCCTCGCCGTCGCCACGTTCGAGAGCGAGCAGGCTGTTCCTGACATCTTCGACCGAATCATCGAGCGCTACGTCGGCTTCTGAGAACACCCGAGCAACCTGGGCATAATCGAGTTCCACCATCGAGTCGGCCGAGTACTCCATGAGCCACCGCTCGAGATCGTTGACACGCTCAACGACCTGCTCAGGGAAACCGGCGTTCGCCAGCACTGTTGCCGACCAGTGGACCCTGTCAACAGCCTCCCCGATGGAGGTTCGGTACCGAATCGACGGACTCCCTTGCGTCTCGTACAGCTCTCTCTCCGCAGGAGCGAACGCAGAGAACCACCGCAGCGGTATGTGCCATGGCGAAGACAGGATGTAGCTACGCGAGAAAGGAGCGGCGTCTCTCAACTCCGAAAGCTCGGCAACGAGTTGCAGCCGTTCCACCTCAGAAACCAGGTACATGGACGGGTATGTCCTCATGAACGCAAGCGCCCCTTCGATCATCCGGATCCGGGTGTTGCGAGGACACGCATACTGCTCTCCCTGCCAGACGGTGTACAACGCATCGTCGGCAGTCGACTCCGTCCACATGAACGTTCCATCGTGCATCACGGGCCGCTCACTGTCGTCCTCGCGCGCCGGCGGCAGCGCACCAACACGAGTGGCAGGCAAGTACGCTCGGAAATAGGCCGTCTTGATCACCCAGTGAGCCTACGCCTTCTCGTCGGGCTGAGTAGGCGGTTGCCGTGTCACTATCATATGGGTACGCCCCACGGGCGTGCCTGCACCACTCACCGGAGGCCTGTCTTGGGAGTATTCGAGACCATCGGCACGGAACCGCACGAATCCGTGCACTTCGGTAGTGACCCGGCATCCGGGCTCAGAGCGATTGTTGCCGTTCACAGCACGGTGCTCGGTCCCTCCCTCGGCGGAACTCGCTTCTATCCGTATCCCGATGAAGATGCTGCGCTCGTTGACGTTCTCAGATTGTCCAAGGCCATGACCTACAAGGCAGCGGCAGCAGGTCTGGCTCAGGGCGGGGGGAAAGCGGTCATCATCGGTGACCCCATGAAACTGGCGAGCGAGGATCTGTTCCGTGCCTACGGACGCTTCATCGACGGCCTTGCCGGTCGTTACATCACAGCCGAGGACGTCGGCACCACGGTTGAGAACATGGAGATCGTCGCCACGAGGACATCGTTCGTGAGTGGGCTTCCGATCGAGAATGGCGGATCCGGCGATCCGTCTCCTGCAACCGCTCGCGGTGTCGTAGCTTCCATCAAGGCCGTAGGCGACCATCTGTGGGGAACGGACGATCTTCATGCTCGGAGGATCGCGATCAAGGGGGTCGGAAAGGTAGGTTACGCCCTTGCCGACATGCTGGCTTCCGGCGGTGCCGAGCTCATCGTTGCAGACGTGAACGAAGAGGCCACTGAAGCCGCTGCAGAGAAGTTCGGAGCGAAGGTTGTTGCTGCCGAAGAGATACACAAGGTCGACTGCGATGTCTACTCGCCGTGCGCACTCGGAGCCGACCTCAACGAGACAACCATCCCAGAGCTCGCCTGTGCCGCTGTTGTCGGGTCGGCCAATAATCAACTTGCGGTTCCCGCAGATGTCGACCGGCTCGCACGTCGTGGAGTCCTGTATGCACCTGACTTCGTTGTCAACGCGGGTGGCATCATCAACATCGCCGCCGAGACCGGCGGTTACACGATCGAGAAATCGAATCGAATGGTCGACACTATCTACAACAACCTCACCGAGATCTTGGAGACAGCGGATCGACTCGGGATCAGCACCGAAGCGGCAGCCGAGCACGTTGCGGAGATGAGAATCGATGCGGCCAGGAAACAAGGAGGCGAATCGTGACGTTGGGACTTGATAGCGTGATCGATCACACCGCACTCGGTCTCGGCAAGGACGATCTTGTCGACCTGTATCGCATGATGCTGCTCGCTCGGAGACTCGATGAGCGCATGTGGGCCCTCAACCGCCAGGGTCGGGTTCCGTTCGTTGTTTCGGTATCAGGACACGAGGCCACCCAGGTCGGTGCGGCATCGGCCATCGACCCGTCGAAGGACTGGTCGATGCCCTACTACCGCGACACTGCATACGTCCTTGCCGCAGGAATGTCAGCCGAAGATGTGTTCGCTGGTGTGTTCGCCAAGGAATCGGACCCATCGAGCGGTGGACGGCAGATGCCGAATCACTGGTCGGAGCCAGACCTCAACATCTTCACACAGGGCTCGGTCATCGGTGTGCAATATCCCCAGGCGTGCGGCGTTGCGTATGAGCTGAAACGAAGCGGCAGCGATGCCGTTGTTGTTGTTGATGGTGGCGAGGGTTCCACCTCTGAAGGCGACTGGCACGAGGCCATGAACTTCGCCGGCATCCACAAACTCCCTGTCATCTTCCTGATCCAGAACAACCTGTATGCCATCTCGGTGCCGGCTGCCGACGAATTCGCCGGACAGATCGCAGACAGGGCAGTCGGATACGGTATGCCTGGTGTTGTCGTTGACGGGAACAACGTGCTCGAGGTCTACGGTGCCATGTCCGCCGCGGTGGAACGAGCCAGAGCAGGCGAAGGCCCGACGCTCATCGAGGCGAAGACCTATCGCTACTACGCACACACATCTGATGACGATGACAAGCTCTACCGCAGTCGCGAAGAGGTCGAGCTCTGGCGGCGCAAGGACCCCATCCCCAACTTCAGACAGTACCTCGTCGAGCAGAGAATCCTGACCGAGACCCTCGAGCAGGAGATCGAGTCAGCCGTCGTCGACGAGATCGCCGACGCCGTGAAGGCGACCGAAGCATCTCCCGATCCATCGGATCCCTTCAGCCATGTCTTCGTCGATGACATCGTCCCATCTCAAGCGGTGACGACGGTCGAACCGGAACCCGAAGGCGAGGACGGCAATCTGATCACGGCGATCAACAGGTCCTTGCACGATCTCATGGCCGATCACGACGACATGATCGTGTTCGGTGAGGACGTGGCAGATCCGAAGGGCGGAGTGTTCAAGGCGACCAAGGGCCTCACAGAGACATATGGCGAGGATCGGTGCTTCAACACGCCGATCGCAGAGGCGCTTGTGATCGGCGTTGGCATCGGTATGGCCGCGACCGGCACCAAGACGCTCGCCGAGATCCAGTTCGCCGACTTCATCCACCCCGGATTCGATCAGATCATCTCCGAGATGGCCCGCACGCACTACCGCTCGAACGGTCGCTGGTCGTTGCCTATGACCATCCGCACACCGTATGGCGGCGGGATTCACGGCGCGTTGTACCACAGCCAGTCCATCGAGACGTTCTACACGCACGTCCCCGGCCTGAAGGTCGTTGTTCCATCAACACCTGCCGATGCGTACGGTCTCCTCCGATCGGCAATGGAAGACCCCGACCCCGTGATGTATCTTGAACCGAAGAAGTTGTATCGGCTGGCCAAGGGACCAATCCCGGCGGCGGGTCACTCCGTTCCGATCGGCAAGGCCGCGCTGCGCAGGGTTGGCAACGATCTCACGATCATCGCCTACGGCACGATGGCTCACTTCGCGGTGGAAGCATCCGATCTCCTTGCCGAACGAGGCATCCACGTGACTGTGCTCGACCTCCGGTCACTCAAGCCACTCGACTGGCCATCCATCGAGGCAGCGATCCAACGAACATCCAAGGTGCTCATCGTGCATGAGGCGAACAGGTTCCTCGGGTACGGCGCCGAGGTAGCGGCACAGATCTCTGAAAAAGCATTCGAGTGGCTCGACGCACCCGTGATGCGCTACACCGCACCGGATGTCCCGAACTTCCCGTTCGCTGCGTCCCTCGAGAAACAGTTGATGCCATCCGTCGAAGGCATCGTCGAGCATGCGGAGAAGCTGCATCGCTTCTAGCACGTCCTCCCT
>CAZWMX010000078.1:0-11583 GCA_964635205.1 uncultured Acidimicrobiaceae bacterium
GAAGATCGTGAACCGCCACGAACCCGCCGAATGCGAATGGTGCTCTTGGCGCGCCTTCAAAGAACTGCTCCGTTTCCTCCAGCAGCCAGCTCCGCAAGGACTCGACAGATTGTTCTTTCTCTTGATGGACCACCTGAAGATTGCTCTGCGTCAGCAAATAGGCGGCCAGTTCCACCGGAGACATGGCGATCGTGTGCCCGTATCGCTCCCAAGCGACGTGGCACCACTTCCCAAGATGCTCGGGTGGTTGCCAGGTGCGATCGCGCGGAGGGCTGGGATAGGTGGTGAGATACGTCTCATGCATCCAGCTCGTGAAGTCGGCACGACCGTCGATTGATCCCATGAACCAGTGGTTGTGGACGACGAGAGAACACTGCCGCCGTGCAATCCGCTCGGCTTCGGAGAGGAATCGTTCCTGATCGAACCAGTGCAAAGCCGCCCCAACGCCTATGAGATCGCAACAATCGTCCGACAATGGGAGTGCCTCTGCGTTCGCGACAACGTAGCTCACGTTGTCAAGGCACCGTGCGTTGGCGACCATCCAGCGGGACTGCTCCACGCCCACGGTTCTGTGGGCAAGAGGTGCTAGCGCAGCGGTCGAGATCCCGGTTCCGCTACCGACATCCACAGCAAGCTCCACGGGTTCCGCAATGCCTGTGAGCCGGCCGATGATTTCACTCACCACTGGGGCGTAGTCGGGTCGTCCGGCCGCATAGATTCGCGCTGCCTCGTCAGTCGAAAAAGGATTCACCGTCACCCGATTCCCTCTGCTCTTTCCTCTTCCTTCTTCCCCGTCCTTTTGTCAACTGTGAACTGTGAACTGTGAACTGTGAACCTCCTCCTCACAACTCATCCAGCGTCTTGGGCCAATCGTCCTTCAGGAGTCTGCTGAGCGATCGGTCCGCGAGGATCTTTCCTCCGGTTTGGCATCTGGGGCAGTAGTTGGTTTCCCTTCCGCCCGCCGCGATCTTCTGTATTGGCGCTCCACACACGGGACAATCCTCGCCGAACTTGCCGTGGACGGCCATGTCGGGGTGGAACGCCGTCACTTTCGTCGGGAATCCATCACCCGTTTCCGCGATGCGCTTCTCGGTCCAGTCAGACAGCGTTGATTCCGCTGCTTCGAAGAGCGTTGCGAGCTCATCGGCTGAGAGATTCATGTTCATCTGGGTGGGGGAGAGCTGCGCTCGGAACAGGATCTCATCTGCGAATGCGCCACCGACTCCCGACAGGTACCTCGCATCTGTCAATGCGCGTTTCAGGGTGTGCCTATTCGTTTGCAACGCTGTCGTGAAGTCTTTGAGTGACGCATCGGAGATCTCGATCCCCCCGGGGTCAACACCGGAAAGATCCTCGGTTCGCAGGATCGACATCGATGCCCGTCGTTTCGACCCGGCTTCCGTGAGGAGCAGCGAGCCGGTCGAGAAATCGATGGCAGCCAATCCCCCCCGTTTCGGGATCGCACTGGGTTCGTCGAACCACTTGAAGCGTCCAGCGACCATCAGATGGATCACGCAGTGGAGATCACCCGATACGTCGATCGACACTCGTTTGCCGATCCTGTGGACGTTCTCCACGTCCTGTCCCATGAGCGCCTCGGTCGGTGGGTCGTATGTCTTGAGGAGCGAGAAACTCGCGACCCGGACATCTTCGACAGTTGCCCCTACGATTCGCGGACGGAGGGCATGGAGATACGCCTCTATCTCGGGGAGCTCGGGCATCAGCGGAACAGATCTTCGTCCGGAGGCCGTACGAGGTCGGCGGCCCTACCGGAGCCCCGGAGATCGAGTCCCCGAACCACTGCGACCGGCACTTGCGCAGCCTTCCCCATCACGAGATCAGCCGCGGCAGCGATCTCGTCGACAACAGCAATCTCCGTGACGTTGAGTTCGTTGCCGTGGGCATCAGTCGTGCCCCGCAGGTCAATGATGGCGGGAACACCGGAGACGCCGATCGCGACGTCGACGAGACCTCGGCGCCATGGTCTCCCGAAGGTGTCGGTGATGACAACGCCGATGGATGTTCCCGTTGCTCGTTCGATGCGTGTGCGAAGCCTGTGGGCGCTCCTGTCGGGATCCTCCGGTAGCAGCAACGCAAATCCATCCGCGATGTTCGATCTGTCGACAGCCGCATTCGCACAGATGAAGCCGTGCCGCGTCTGGGCGATGACCAGGTCACCGCGTCTTCGCACGATTCGTACAGCTTCATCCTCTACGAGAGCACGGTACGTCGCCTCATCTGGGACGTCGACGATCCGGCCTTCCTGTTTGGACACCACCTTGTGCGTCACGACGACGATGTCCTTGTCCTCGAGGTTCCAGCCATTCTCTGTGATTGCCTGCACGATGAGACCGGCGAGATCGTCACCTTGTCCTATTTCGCCCATGCCGATCACGGGGCGCACTTCGAGGACGGTCATCTCGTCATCACCTCCAAGAGATGGCCGGCGAACGTAGCACCCTCGTCCTCACCGGAGAGTCGCGTGTTGGCAGTGTGAATTGTGACGCCGAAATCGGCACCGAGCGCAACATCGTCTGAGTCCGAATCGTCGATGAAGAGATCGTCGTGCAGGCCGCGGTACGCCTCGAGTACTCCCTCTGTTCCCTGCGCCAACCCGACTCCGGCCATGACATGGGCCGCAGGGCCTTTCAGCGCAGCTCCCGAGAACAGCGGGCTCACCGCCACACAGCGTCTGCGCTCTCGCGTCGCACGATCGATTTCATCCACCGCGAGGATCGGCCAAATGGAGAGTGGCGGATTCGAGGGAGCGATCACAAGTGTGTCTGCTGAACTGATCGCCTCGATCACTCCCGGCGCAGGTTCCGCGTCGGGCGCACCGTGGTAGGCGAGCGCGGTAACAGGATCTGCGTGTGAGCGATCGACGAAGTACTCCTGGAACTCGATCCATTCACCGTCCTCGATTTGGACAAAGGTGCGTATGGCATCGTCCGAAGCGGGCAGGATGGTGACGTCGTCGATACCCAACCCGTGAGCAAGTTCCGCTGTTACCCGGCTGAGGGGGATTCCGTTGTCCAGCATCTCTGTTCGTGCGAGGCACATCGCAAGATCCTTGTCCCCGAGTGTGAATGACGTATCGAAACCCATGGCAGCAAGGGATTCCATGGCCTTGTGCGTGTCGTCTGCCCTGCCCCAGCCGTGTGGTCCGACGACGCCGGCGAGGGTGTAGAGAACCGTATCAGGGTCGGCAGCCACGTGAACGCCGTATCGTTTGGTGTCGTCACCGACGTTCACCACGACGGTGAGATGGCCAGGATCAAGCACATGGCGCAGAGCCCGTGCCATCCTGGCTCCGCCGACCCCGCCAGCAAGCAGGGTCACGCGGTGATTGCTGTATCGCCGAATTGACTCCAGAATGCACCCCAGATGTCCATGACGCAAACACGCCAGGCAAGCGTCGCTGCGGTCGTCGTAACCGACGGCTCCGGTGGGCTTGACGCCACCCTCACCTCTGTCGGCCAGCAAGTGTACGCGCTTGGCGACATCGTGGTGGTCGGCAGCGCAACCGCTGTCCGCGCCACAGCCGTGGGTGCCAGGGTGAAGGTCAGCCAAACAATTGCTGAGGCGGTCGAGACGGTGGGCACCTCTGCCGAGTTCCTTTGGATAGTCGCGGAGGGCGCGATTCCGAAGCCGGATGCTCTCGGCGCAGCCATGCAAGACGCAGAGCGCACCCAGGCAGGCATCGTCGGATCGAAGATCATCGGCGCCGACGCCACCCTGATCTCGGTCGGGCTGGTTACCGACGTCTTTGGCGTTCCCTACTCGGGGCTTGATCGAACAGAACTCGATCAGGGTCAATACGACGTGGTCAGGGACGTCGCTGCAGTTTCTGGTACTGCGCTCTTGGTGCGACGCGACCTGCTGCACGGGCTCGGGGGTATCGACGCGTCGATGGCACGACAGGCTGCGTCGATCGATCTTGCACAACGAGCGAGACTCAAGGGTGCCCGCGTAGTGGTGAGTCCCGCCTCCGAGGTGATCTTTGACACCGCTTTGCATGCGGGTTCACGTTGGCGTGAAGAAGCCGGTCGGATTCGAGGCATGATCAAGGCGTACAGCCCGCTCACACTTCTGTGGGTGGTGCCTCTCGACTTCTTCCTGGGGCTCGTCGAGATGATCGTGTCGATCTTCCTCGGCCGGTGGTATGGATTCGATTTCGTGAGATCGTGGGGATGGAACGTCGGTTTCTTCCCGAACACCGTGGCCTCCCGGCGCCATGCAAGGGCTGGTCGTGTTGTCGGTGATGAGGAGCTGTTCCGCTACCAGCGCAGAGGCAGCGTCAAGGTGGTCAGGCTGTCGAGTGCTTCGATGCGTGCGCTGCGATCCAGGCTCCCCGGCGACGATCGGTTCAGCGTCGAGTCGATCGGCGACGAGATCCGCCAGCCGGCGTTCGTTGTGGGTGTTCTCGCGGTGTTGTTCGTGCTGGTATCTGCCCGCAACTTGTGGACGGACGGATTCCCCGCTGTTGGCTTCACGCTGCCGTTCCCCACAAGCGGCGTTGATGTGTTGAACGCCTACGCAGGGGGATGGAATCCAGCGGGTCTCGGGAGCGCTGATCCACTCAGACCGCTCCTTGCGATCGCAGGCGTCACAAAACTGATCACACTGAACGCAGCATCCTTGCCGGAGTACCTCTTGGGAGCAGGCGCGATGCTCGCCGGCATCTGGGGGATGATGAGGCTCCTGCGGACATGGTCGGTGTCGGCTGCGCCCGGGCTGATCGCCGGTGTTGTCTATGTTGCGGGACCGGCAGCCCAAGGCATCGCGGGCAACACACACCTCGGGACACTTCTCGCCCTTGGTGTTCTGCCTTGGGCGCTCCGGCTTGCCGTGAAGCCGGTGGCCGATGGGAGCTGGGTTTTCCTGTCCCGTATCGCTGCCACGATCCTCACCTTCGGACTTCTCGGGGCTCTCTCGCCTCTGCTTCTGGTTGTTCCTGGTCCGATCATCTTCGTCTACGCGCTGTTCAGGTTCACGGATGGGGATGCCTGGAGAGCATTCATCCTGACCCTGGTCGGGACTGCCGGTGGCGCCTTGCTGCTCAGCCCCTGGATATGGTCGGCGAGCTTCATGGCAATCGCTCGTCAAGGATATGCGTACTGGTACCTGTCTTCAATCGTCGCCGCAGCCGCCGCGGTGGTCCTCGTTGCTGCTGTTGTTGCTGGAGGCCGCTCTCTCGGTCTTGTTGCCGGTTGGGGTGCACTCCTCGCGGGTATCGGATTGCTCGGTTCTCGTGCCGGGGACGTCGGATATGGCACCGAGTTCGAATCTGCAGCCCTCGCGGTGATGAGCCTTGGCACTGCGATCGCCATCGGTGTCGTTTCCCAGTCTGTCACTGCACCCGATCGTGGCGGGTGGAGGAGGTTCGTGATGGGCGCCGGCGCGGTGGGTGTCCTCTTCCTGGTCGTTGCGTCGCTGACGATCGTGCTCGGGGGCCGAATCGGTCTGCCTGGTGATCATTTCGAGAAGGCGTTCGAATTCACGCTCGCGATTGAAGGTCAGGCGGAGATCTCGAGGATCCTTGTTGTGGGTCCACCGGAGCTGCTCCCCGGAGATTCCCGAGTGATCGAGGGTGGCGCATACCGCGTCGTTTCAGCACCGGTCCCCGATCTGGGCGAAGCACGTCTCGCGGAGCGGTTGGAATTCGATGAAGTGCTCGAAAAGAAGTTGGCGATGGTCATCTCGGGCGACACCAAGCGGGCCGGCGGCGAACTCGCCCTGTTCGGGATCCGTTGGATCGTTGTGATGGGGGACAGTCGTGGATCGGACGTATCTGAAGTATCCACTGCGTGGAGGAACGTGTTCGCCGGCCAACTTGATCTGCTCCCGCTGACTGCCGCCGTCGAGAACACCGTATGGGTCACCGACATCCACCCTGTCTCGCGTGCGCTCACCACTGCGGGCAGCACATGGCCCAGGGGCGGATGGACCTATCAGGGCGAACAAGAACCGGGCAGGCGTGTGTTCGTTGCCGAGAACCCTGATGAGGGATGGGGTCCCGGTCCAAGGCTCACCACGGAATCCATGAATGAGGTTGCTGCCGGTGACGGAGTCGTCACGTACACACCGGACCAAGGTCGTAGGACGCAAGCAGTCTTCGTGTTGCTGGCCGTCGTGCTGTTGACCGGTCTCGCAATGTTGGGGAGGAGCCGACCATGAGACGAGCGTTGTTGCTTCTCCTGGCGGGTTTCGCCTCGGTCGTCGGCTTGATCCAGGTGGCTCCGCCGCCGGTGGAGGGCCCGGACTTCGGAACTGTCGATGTCGTGGAACCTGACACAGCGGTTTCCAGTCCGAGCGTCTGGTACTGCCCCTGGGTCGAGGCAGGCGATGTCGTCGACACAGACGTCATGGTTGCCTCGGATGTCAGCGTAGATGTCAAGCTGACCCTGCTTGATCCCCTTACCAACGAGGTTCCGACAGTCACTGAGTACAGCATCGTTGGGCCTGGTGCGGCAGGAGTGGATACTGGAACCCTTCTTCGAAGGGGAGAGTCCCCGGCGCTCGTCGAGATCTCCGATGGACCCGCAGCAGCGGTCTCCCTCGAGTGGGCTGATGCTCTTCTTTCAGGTGACCGATGCATTGTCTCCGTGCCGAAGGTTTGGTACCTCACCGGAGGATCAACCAAGACGGGCACCTTCACGGAACTGCGCCTGTTCAACCCGTTCGCGGACAACGCCGAGGTAACGATCACGGCCTACTCCGAGTTTGGTGTTGATCTTGTTGCCGAGCTCGACGGGCTCGACGTTGCCGGGCGGGCGTGGACGACGATCGACATGGAGTCGTATCTGCCGTTCCGAGACGAGATCGCGTTCACGGTCACGTCGACCAAGGGACTCGTGATCCCGGTCATCATCCGAACCGACGACCGGGGCGAAGCGATGTGGCCGGGGTCGGCGCCATCGGTGACATGGGATTTCCCGATCGTCACCACAGGCGGGCTTGAACCGTTCATTGCGGTGCTCTCTGCCGGTGAGGATCAGGTCGTTGTGAGCGTTGACATCGTCACCGAAGATGGCATCGTGCGAGACGCAAGAGAGGTCACGATCGACTCCACGATTCCGGCGTTGATCCCCCTCTCGGACCTCGCTGCTGCACCGTTCGGCGTAAGACTCAGGGCAACATCACCCATTGCTGCATCAGTGGTTGCCGCCGTTCCCGGTGACGCGTCGGACGGCGGTGAGGGGGAACTTCCGGAGGAAGAGCTAACCACAACAACTACTGAGGGTGAGACTACAACAACGGGCGTAGAGGCAGAGGAGACGTTCATACGAGGATTGGCCGGTACCATCGGCATCGCCAGGCCGGCCTCGAAGTGGATCGTTCCGATCGTCACGCTTCCCCAGAACGAAACCACGCTGTGGATCATGAACGCAGGCGGAGATGTCATATCCGTTGAGGTCGTACCGCTGGGTGAGGTGGAGGCCCCCGGGGACACACAGATGGTCACCGTCGAACCAGGAAGGATCTTTGGAGTCGAGGTCGACGTCGGTATCGGCATTTTCGGATATCACGTGATCGCAGACGGACCGATGTCGATCGCCTGGGAGATGTCGGGTGAACGTGGCGCTGCCCTGGTTACGGGGGTCCCGGATCAATGAGCGATCAGGTCGTGCGCGTCATCGTCGTGCTGGCGGTCGTTGCTGTCGCGATCCTGTTGGCGCTTGTCGCACGCAAGCTGCGGAGGCCCGTCCATCCGGACATCACCGTAGGTGACGTCGGTGACCGGCCAGGGGTTGTGCTTTTCACTTCGACCGATTGCAACAACTGTAAGGAAGCGATCGCATTGCTCGAAGCAGAGTCGGTCTCGTTTCGCGAGATCACCTTCGAACTCGAACCGCAACGTTTCGAGTTGTGGACGGTGTTCGCCGTCCCCCTGACTGTTGTGCTCGATGCCGGCGGCGGTGTTGTGGAGATCTTTTCCGGTGTGCCGCGCCCAAAGACGCTGCGCAAAGCCGTGCGTGCAGCGGGAATCGTGCAGACGTGACGGAATCCTTGGCTGGCGACGCTGCCTGCCCTACCGTTCGGCGACGATGATGGTCACCTGTGTCCGCTGTTCCGGTCGTGCTACGACGATGCTCACGTATGACCACGCGGGCGCCGAGGCTTACCTCGACGATGTGAAAGGCCACGAACGTGCCTACGACGGAATGCTTCTGTGTGAGAATCATGCGGGTAGGTTCGTGGCACCGATCGGCTGGATCACCACCGATCGGCGCCGGGCGGATCCACGTCGTTTCGCGGGCGAGGGTGGTTGAATCATGCCGATCGACCGAGATGTGATCGAAGCCATCAGGGAGATGGATGAGCCAGAGCTACGGCGCTTGTTCATGCTGACCCGGGCGAGACTCGAACAGCGGGGTCACGAGTTTCCAGATCTCGGCCCCGACGTCAAGATCCGTAAGCAGATGGTCCGATGTGGAAAGGAATCCTGTACGACGTGCCCCCACGGTCCATACGTGTACGCGTACTGGATGGAGGACGGCAGGCAGCGATCCAAGTACCTCGGGCGTCTCGACGATGTGCCGGAGGCTGAAGATGATTAGGGGCACCCGTCGTGGTATTAGGCGCCAAGAGCGCGTGATGCAATACTGCAGGTGGTCGCGGGGCAGCGGCCCTTGAACGGAGGACATGTGAAGAAGGCATCGGTAGACGGCCTTGTCTGCACATCTTGTGGTCAGACGTCCGTAATCGAGATCGAGATGACCCTGCCCGACGGCACGGAGGTCGTGTTCTGTTCATGCCACGTTTGCGAGGCGAAGTGGTGGGACCGAGAAGGCGAGACAATCGCTGTTGACGGCATCATCGACCTCGTCGGGGAGTCCTGAGTCAGGAGCCCGCTCACCGCTCAATTCGTGTACCTCGTTACTCTTGCTCCGTGACCGCTGCTGCCCCACCTGAGGCCCCCGAGATCCTGCCACCGCCGCCGGAGCTGCCGCCCGAACCGGTGCGGAAGTCGGTGACGTCGAAGTGGTACGTGTTTGCCCTCATCGCTGCGCCGACAGTGCTCATTTTGCTGACGATGTCGGGCGTGCTCGGCCCGATCCTGCGTGATGGCCAGTCCTTGTGGCGGCTTCCGTACCTCCTGATTGCGAACACTCCGACCGGTGGGGACATGGGCGCACACGTTCTTCTCCCCAAGGTCCTCCTCGAGAGCACCCTTGCTTCCGGGCGAGTCCTCGGGTGGAGCATGGACTGGTACGCAGGTCTCCCCGTCATGTATTTCTACTTTCCTCTCCCGGCACTGGCAACGGTTGCACTTGACCTGATCCTGCCCTACGGAGTCGCCTTCAAGCTCGTCACGGTTGCAGGCCTCGTTGCGATGCCGACTGTGTCGTACTTTTTCGTCCGGTACATAGGCTTCACCCGGTTTGTTGCAGCTGTGGCCGGTGTCGCGGGCTCGCTCTTTGTGTTCATGGAGAGCTATTCGATATTTGGAGCGAATATCAAGTCGACCCTTGCAGGCGAATTCTCGTTCAGCTGGTCGTTTTCGCTATCGATCCTGTATGTCGGGTTGGTTGTCCGCGCGTACCGTGGAGGGCGGAAGTTCGATGTCTGGGCTGGTGTCGTACTAGGCCTGACGGCACTTGCGCACATAATCACAACGATCGTTGTGGTCATTGCTGTGCTGCCTCTCGTGCTCGTACCCGTCGCGCTCCTGTTCGTCGACCGCGACAGGGCCCGCAGGGCCGGTGCCGGCGCACTGGGGGTCATGTCGACCTGGGTGATCGGCTTCGGAATCACTGCCTTCTGGTCGGTTGCTCTCGGGGTCAACGTCCTGTCAGGGATGACAACCGACATGGGGTGGTCCCCGGTAACGGCAATAGTCGGGAACTATCAGAACCCGGGATCCCCGATTCCCGGCGAGCTCGTTCCCGTACTCGTGGTTGGCATCATCGGGATGGTCTGGACCGCTCTCAGGCGGGACCATGTCGGTATCGCAATCTGGATGACTCTCTTTCCCCTGGCCGGCTATTTCCTGATTGCCTATTTCGAATTCACCGTCCTCTACAACGCGAGGCTGCTTCCGTACTGGTATTTCGGGCTGTTCACGTTCACCGGCATCGCGATCGCTCTGCTCGCGTCAGCGGTTGGGCGCCAGTTCGTCAATCGCCATCGAGCAACGATGGTTGCTGGTGTCGTTGCCGTCGTGATGCTGGTCGGTACGGCTGCACTCTCGATGCACGATCTGCCTGGTTGGGTCAAGTGGAACTACGAGGGTTACGAGGCCAAGCAGGGTTGGCCGGAGTATGAGGGCCTCATGGAGACAATCGATGATCTTCCTCCCGGGCGCGTGATGTGGGAGGTCAACAGCGAGATGAACCAGTACGGAACGCCCATGGCTCTGATGCTCACCCCATTCTGGTCCGAGGGGCATCCGTCGATGGAGAGCGTGTTCTTTGAGAGTTCGCTGACGACTCCGTTCCACTTCCTCAGCGCGTCCGAGGTGAGTTACAGGCCCTCGAATCCGGTCAGAGGGCTGAACTACCGCGGCATGGATTTCGACCGCGGTATCAAACATCTGCAGGTGTACGACGTTGCCTACTACGTGTCGTTCACGGAAGAGGCGACGGTTGCTGCAAAGGAATACGGGCTCCCGGTTCTTGCCGAGCCATCGCCTTGGACGATCTTCGCCCTCCCGGAGGCTGAGCGTGTCGACGTGGCCCGATACGAGCCGGTGGTATGGGCAGGAGAGGCCGATTTCATTGAAGCGGCGCTCGAGTGGTACGACGATGTCGACAACCTCGACACCTGGCTCGTTGAGGATGGTCCGGACGAATGGCGGCGGGTCACTGAGGTCGGTGACCGACTGATCGATCCGGTACCGTACAACGTCGATGGTGTCGCGACCATCACATCGTTCGAGGACTACGAGGTGTCCTTCTCGACGAACGCCGTTGGCGTTCCTCACCTTGTCAAGGTGTCGTATTTCCCGAACTGGACCGTTGACGGGGCCGATGGTGTGTACCGGATCGCACCCTCGTTGATGTTGGTTGTTCCGACACAGAGTGAGGTAACACTTCAGTTCGAGAACCGGTGGGTCGAGAACCTCGGTATGGCCCTGACTGCCGTCACGGTGCTCGGGCTTGGCGGATACGGCATCGTGTCGCGTCGACGTCGTGAGAAAGCGAACGCGTGAAGAAGTACCTCAGCAGTTTCGCGAACCGTGAATCGCTGAATCAGGCGATCAAGGTCGGCATCGTCGGTGTGTTCAACACCGTCGTGTCCTTCAGTCTGTTCAATGTGTTCAGGGTCATGGGCGCATCGCCGCAGTGGGCCCTCGCTATCTCATTCGCACTCACGACGTTCGTGTCGTATCTGATCAACCGCAGATGGACGTTCTCGCTCAAGGACGGCAGGGTCTCAGGTCGGGAGACCGCCTCCTTCTTCGCAGTCAACATCGTCGCCTATGCGGTGTCCGCCGGCATCATGGCCGTCGCCCAGACCTGGTTTGGCCCGTTGTCACGCCTTGGGGAGAACTTCGTCCTCGTGATCGCCGCCGGTCTTCTCATCCTCCCGAAGCTCGCCGGTTACCGCGACATCGTGTTCGGCAAGGCGTTGGAAGAC
>CAZWMX010000079.1:0-11451 GCA_964635205.1 uncultured Acidimicrobiaceae bacterium
CTGTGTCCGGCGCGTTGGTCGTGGCGGATGAGGCCGGACGATCACTCCTCACCGTCGACCCGGAAACCTTGGCCGTCATCGAGACGCTCGAGATGCCGGGCGAACCTCACGACCTTGCCATCGAGGAAGGTGTCATCTGGGTCACTCTCATGCGTCGCAGCGAACTCGTCAGAGTCACCGGCGTTACCGTCGAGCTGTTGCCCGCCGGTGGCTCGCCGCACGATCTCATCGTCGATCCGTCCGGGTCCGTCTGGTATTCCAACTGGGGCTCGAAACGTCTCAACATCTTCGATCCCGTCTCCGGCGTCACGCCCGAGGCGCCCGCCGGCGTTGGTGAGCCCCAGCACTTCGCCGTTGCCCCCGACGGGACGGTCTGGATCTCCGACATCGCCGGCGACGCGATCGTTGGATTCACTTCGGAGCAACCGGTGACGGTGGACGTTGGACCCTCCCCGCACCACCTGGCGTTCGTGGACGACACGATCGTGGTCGCAGTCAGCGGCTCCGGCGAAGCCGTGTTCGTGAGAAACGGGCAGGTTGTTGCAAGATCACAACTCACCCCCGGCCTGCACGGGGTCGCAGTCGTCGAGCTGACGCGGTCGTTATGAGTCTGGCGTAGAAACCCGACAGGATCCTGTCGGGTTTCTACGCCAGACTCCTGGGTGTCAGCTGCAGCCTTTTGAGTCGCCGCAGTTGAGGCAGCGGTAACACGAGCCGTTGCGGACCGTGATGTGGCCACAGGTATCGCACAAGGGTGCATCGCCCATCTTGTCCGCAAGCACAGCCTGGACCGCGGCGGTCTGAACCGCCTGGGCGGAGTACGCTGCTTGCGGCGCCACGGTGGCCGTCACCGGTGCTGATGCGTTGTCGGCGAATTTTGCTGCCCTTACCTGTGCATCGATGTCCTGTTCCATAGCGGCTTCCGTCAGGTCGAGCTGAAGACCCGCCTCAACCGAAGCGCCCTTCGGCGGTTCGGGTAGGACACCAGGGCGCTCTGGCGGAACCTGGGCAAGTTCGTCCCTGTGCAGGTACTCGACGCCGAGTGCTCTGAACACGTAGTCAACGATCGAGTTGGACATCTTGATGTTCGGATGTCCCTCGACGATGCCACGAGGCTCGAACGTCTGGAACGTGAACGTGTCCACGTACTCCTCGAGCGGAACACCGTATTGGAGCCCCTTGCTCACCGCGATGGCGAAACAACCGAGGATGCCACGGAGTGTTGCGCCCTCCTTGGCGAGATCCAGGAAGACCTCACCGAGTGTCCCGTCCTCGTACTCGCCAGTTCGTAGGAACACCTTGTGGCCGCCGATGCGTGCCTCCTGGGTGAAACCCGCCCGCCGCGATGGCAGCAGGAATCGGGGCCTCGGCATCGCTTCGTACGCCTCGGTGGGGGACATACCCGGCCGGTACATCCCGGCGAAGATGTCCACCTCGCGTTCGATCGCTGTGGTGATCTCATCGGCTTCTTCGTCAGATGTCCCTTCGTCAGATGTTGCCGATAGCGGCTGGGATGCCTTCGATCCGTCCCTGTAGAGCGCCATCGATTTGAGCCCGAGCTCCCACGACATCTGGTAGGACTCCTCGATGTCGTGAACGGTCGCCTCGTTCGGCATGTTGATGGTCTTGCTGATCGCCCCTGAGATGAATGGTTGGGCGGCAGCCATCATCTTGATGTGCCCGAGGTGATGGATGTAGCGCTCGCCGTACTTTCCGTTCTTGTTGGCCGTGTCGAACACTTCGAGGTGCTCGTGTCGGAGCCCGGGAGCACCCTCGATGGTTTGACGGCCGCAGATGACGTCGTTGGCCTCGTTGATCTCGCTGTCTGAGAATCCGAGTGCCGACAGCATGTTGAACCCGAGGCCGTTGTACTCCTCTGCGGTGAACCCGAGGCGCATCATCGTCTCTTCACCGAGCGTCCACTGGTTGAACGCGAACCCGATCTCGAACACACCGGGCAGCGTCGCCTCGATCTTGGCGATGTCCTCGTCGGTGAAACCCTTCGCCCGAAGTGTCTCGGTGTTCACGTGCGGGGCGGAGACGAGGCTCATCGTGCCCACGACGTAGTCGATGATCGTGCTGATCACCGCTTCGTCGTACCCGAGGCGCGCAAGTGCCGGAGCAACAGACTGGTTCGCGATCTTGAAGTAGCCGCCCCCCGCGAGCTTCTTGAACTTCACGAGAGCGAAGTCCGGTTCGACACCCGTGGTGTCACAATCCATCAGGAGCCCGATTGTGCCCGTCGGCGCTAGGCAACTGGACTGTGCGTTGCGATAGCCGTGTTCCGCGCCGAGGCTCACTGCCGTGTCCCATGCGTCGTGAGCGAAGGCCAACATGTCTGTGGGGCAGACTTCCTGATCGATACCGACGACGGTGTGGCCAACTGTGTCGTACTCGGACTGGTCGGCGCCGTACGCAGCCTTCCGGTGATTCCTCATCACCCGGAGCATGGAGTCCGTGTTCTCGTGGTACAAGGGGAAGGGTCCAACGGCCGAGGCCATCTCCGCAGACATCGCGTACGAGTACCCGGTGAGGATCGCTGTGAGTGCACCGGCGATAGCGCGACCCTCGTCGGAGTCATACGCGATGCCCATCCGCATGAGCAATGAGCCGAGGTTCGCATATCCGAGGCCGAGTGTGCGGTAGTCGTAGGAGCCCTTGGCAATTGCCTCTGAGGGGAAGTGAGCCATCGCTACTGAGATCTCGAGGACCATCGTCCAGATTCGGATAGCGTATTTGTAGCCCTCGAGGTCGAAGTCGCCTGTTGCGTCGTCGTAGAACGTGCCGAGGTTCAACGAGGCGAGGTTGCACGCCGTGTTGTCCAAAAACATATATTCGCTACAGGGGTTGGAAGCCCGAATCTGACCACCGGCGGGAGACGTGTGCCACTCGTTGATGGTGGTGTGGAACTGGACACCAGGATCGGCAGAAGCCCAAGCGGCCTGGGCGATCTGATGCCACAGATCGCGGGCCTTGACGGTTCTCATCGGGGCACCATCGGTGCGACGGGTGAGATCCCAGTCCTCGTCTGCCATCACTGCATCGACGAACTCGTTCGTCATCCGCACCGTGTTGTTGGAGTTCTGCCCCGATACCGTCGCGTAGGCATCACCGTTGAAGTCCGACGAGTAGCCGGCAGCGATGAGCGCCCTGACCTTCTCCTCCTCGACCGCCTTCCAGTTGATGAAGGTCTCGATGTCGGGGTGATCGATGTCGAGGATCACCATCTTGGCTGCCCTACGCGTTGTGCCTCCCGACTTTATTGCTCCTGCTGCGCGGTCGCCGACCTTGAGGAAGGACATCAGACCGGACGACTTGCCTCCACCCGAGAGCGGCTCACCTTCAGCTCGGAGGTTCGAGAAGTTGGTGCCTGTGCCGGAGCCGAACTTGAAGAGACGGGCTTCTCTGACCCACAGGTCCATGATGCCACCTGCGTTGACGAGGTCATCGTCGACGGACTGGATGAAACATGCGTGAGGCGAAGGCCTGCTGTACGAGTCGGGGGAGGCAGTGAGCTCATCGGTCTCGGGGTCTACGAACCAGAATCCCTGCTCTGGGCCCTCGATGCCGTAGCGGTGGTGAAGACCCGTGTTGAACCACTGTGGCGAGTTCGGAGCAGCCATCTGGTGGAGCAGCATGTACACGAGTTCGTCCTCGAAGACCTGTGCATCGTGAACCGTCGCGAAGTATCCGTTCTCCTCGCCCCACCAGCGCCATGTGCTCGCAAGACGATCGATCACCTGGCGGGCGGAGCGCTCGGGCCCAAGCACTGGTTCGCTGCTGTCGTCGAGGATCGCGTTGCCGTCATTGTCGAACTGGGGGACACCGGCCTTGCGGAAGTACTTCGACACCATGATGTCTGCCGCGACCTGGGACCAGGCCGCTGGGATCTCTGCATCGGTCATCTCGAAGACGACTGATCCGTCCGGATTCGTGATCCGCGAGTCGCGCCTTGACCACTCGAGAGAGTCGTAAGGGCTGACGCCCTCGGTGGTGAACCGTCTTTCGATGCTGAGCCCTGCCGTCATATGTTGCCCTCCCTGGGCGGTGGGTCACCGATGGGACGGTGATATCCACAAACTTGTCCACAAACACAACATGTAGTGCCATGTGTGCTGATCTACCCACTATATGTTGCGTGGTTGCACGAGTGTAATTACATTCGTGTCACTCGTCAACCACCTTCCGAATCGGGGTCGAGATGACCGATTCGGGGGAAGCTGAGTCATTTCTAGCGGTGCGGTGTGACACATTGCCAGCCGAGGGGCAACCCCTTTTTCGCGAAGGTGAACACTTTTCGCGAGAAGGAGCTGTCAGCTGTCAGCTGTCAGCCGTCACCTGTCAGCCGTCTGTCTTCCTCCGCTCTGTGGCGGAGCACATCTCTCACGCTTTCGATGTCGGCTGGACATGTTTTGGACGCCTTCCAGTAGCACCAGCCGGTCGGAAGGAAGAAGAGCTGGAAGAACGAGAGCCCGAGCGCGAGATCGAACGGTGGCGGGAGTGTCTTCTTGATGACATCAGCGGTCACTGTCGTCAACCCGGTGCCGACTGCTCGTCCAAGACCGTTGACGAAGTTGCCGACGCCGAACACGGTGCCGCGGTGCTCTGGCACGTTCACGTCGGAGATCAAGGCGAACCAGTTTGGCGAATCCGCCGATGTGAGAGCAAGCGCGATCAAGGCCGTCAGGAACGCAGCCGCCACCCACGGATTCGTGACGATCGCGAGGAGGACCTCGGGGATGAAGGTTCCTGTGCTCGCGCCGTCCGTGACTTCCAAGCCGCGCAGCGGTACCCAGAAGAAGACGAGGAAGAACGGGATCGCCCCGACGATGCCGATCGCAGACACGTACGCGCGGCCCGACAGGTTCCTCCGCTGCCAGCGATCGCCGACATGGCCGAAGAGGATCGAGAACAGTGCACCGACCGTGAACAGCGCGGCGAACAGACCACCCACCTGTTGACCGGTTGCCTGGGAGTATCCCTCTGCGATGACCTTCTCCTGATAGAGCAGAGGCACCCAGATGAGAGATCCGTAGGCAACCTGGGCGGTGAGGCCCTGCAACACGAGCCACCTGTTCGTTCGGACCTCTCCGAGTTCCTTGAGCTGGTCGAGGTCGATTTCGTAGTCGTAGGTGCCTCCATCGGCGTAGAGCTCCTTGAGCTCTGGCTCCCTGAAACCCCTGGGCGCGTCGAAGGTCGTGAGGAACAGCAACGAGAACACGAATCCTGCTCCCGCGAGGATGAAGAACGGGACCGAATGACTGACGGCGCCGGCTTGGGACGCGAGGAGAGATCCGACCAGGGTTCCGATGCCCTGGCTCAGACCCCAGAAAGACATGGCGAATCCCCGTCGTTTCGGTGATACGAAGTCGGAGATGACCGAGAATCCGACGGCTGCGATCGAGCCGAGACCGATCCCTGCAATCACCTGCAGCCCGAAAAGCGCCCAGTACGACGTCGTGACGCCGGACAGGCCAACGGCAATCGACCAGATGATGGTGCCCCACATCAGGAGCTTCTTGCGGTCTCTCGAATCGGCGAGATAACCCCACACCACTGCAGTCACGGCTGTCACTAGTACCTGGGCACCGGTGAGTATCCCGATGGCTACGGTGCCGACTTCGAATGTCTCGCGAAGCTGAGGCACCATCGATGGGATGAGCGCGATCGCGGCGTTGTCGAGTGACGCCAGGATCACGAACACGACGATCGTGTAGATCACGTGTGCATTTCCGCCCCACCAGGCGCGCCGAACCGTGTTTGTCATGTCCGCATCGTGGCAGCTGTTGCCCGTCTACTCGGCCGAGGATTCCTCGGTCTCGACCGGCGGGTCGCCGTCGACGATCGTGTCATCCGTGACCGCCGGCGCCGGTGGCGCGGCCGGCTGAGGGCCCTTGCCGAAGGGAGCCCACGCCGCGAGTATCAACCCGAGGAGGAGCCCGAGCAGGGGCAGGATCCAGATCAAGTCTGAGTTCAGTGGGATCACGCCGTACAGGACCAGTGTCACTCCGCCGAACAGGCCGAAGAGGAATCCTGCGACGATGCCGAGAATCGGTCGACCCTTCATCATGCCACCTTCTTCTTGACGCCGGCACCGATGGTTGCTGCGGCGAATACGACGGTTCCGGTTGCGCCGATGAGTGCAGCAGCTCCTGGATCACCATCGAGTTTCATGGTCACCGCAACAACGCAGGTCTGCCCCAGCTGTGTGTGACTTGCTGAAACCTCGAGCTGCACACCGCGTGGAACGAAACCGGGAACCTCGTATGCGTATGTGCCCGCGTCCGAGACTTCCTTTGTCTCATCTGCCCAATCGACAACGGTCCAACCGAAACGTGGAAGCTGCACCGTGATGCCTCCGGCGAACGGGACTTCGTCGTCGGGTGGAGGGAGGTTGATACTTCCCTGGTACACGACCGAGTCCGCTTCCGGTACGACCACAACCTGGCTGAGTGGCGTGCTCTCGGTCACTATCGTGCCGTCGGAGAACGTGGCACTTCCGGTGCATCCTCCCTGGAACACCTCGGCTCCCGCTGGTGCGGCCAGGCCGACGGCCCAGAAGATCGTGATCGTCCCGAGCAGCACGGCACTTGCGGTTCTTCGTCTGTCTCGCATAGTTCTGCCTCCCTGTTGGTGCAACGATAGACCGTCACACCTCCCGTGTCCGGGGAATCATGGATGGCTAGCCTCGCCACATGACGCATCGATCCTCACAGCCGCCGCCATCATGGATGCCAGATGACGAGACCGTCAACGGCGCGAACCTCACTACGGCCATGGAATCGCGAGGCATTGGCACGTATGACGAATTCCATCGCTGGTCCGTTGATGACCCGGACGGCTTCTGGTCGATGGTCATCGACGAGCTGGAGATCCGGTTCGACGTGCCTCCGGTTGCCATCCGCGGCAGTAGGGATGTCACCAACCCGGATTGGCTGCCCGGAGCGTCGTTCAACATCGTCCGATCCTGCCTGGATCACGATCCGGATACCGTTGCTATCGTCTCCGGCTCGGCAGGGGCACTGCACATCGTCTCTGTCGGTGACCTGATAGGGCGTGTTGCCGCGTTTGCAGGAGGGTTCAAGAGGGCCGGGTTCGAGGTGGGCGATCCTTTAGCGATCGTCATGCCCATGACGGTTGATGCCGTTGTGGCCTATCTCGGCACGATCGCGGCAGGGGGTGTTGTGGTGTCCATCGCCGATTCTTTCGCCCCGGACGAGATCGCGACGCGGCTGTCGATCACATCCCCGGTCGCCGTCGTGACACAGGACGTAGCGATCCGGCTTGGTATGGATCTGCCGATGTACACAAAATGCACCGAGGCCGACGCGCCACCATGCGTCGTTGTCGACAAGGGTTCAGGGATGCTCCTGAGAGACGGTGATGTCTGGTGGGATGACTTCATGGTTGATGGCGCCGTATTCGAACCTGTCGATCTCCCAGCGTCTGCCCACACCAACATCCTGTTCTCCTCCGGCACGACCGGAGATCCGAAAGCGATCCCTTGGTCACAGACAACGCCCATCAAGGCAGCAATGGATGGCCGGTTTCATCAGGACATTCACCGCGGTGACGTCGTGGCCTGGCCAACGAACCTCGGTTGGATGATGGGACCGTGGCTGGTCTACGCCGCGCTTCTGAACGAGGCGGCTATTGCGTTGTACGACGACGCGCCGACAACTGACGGGTTCGTTCGGTTCATCGAGGATGCGGGCGTCACGATGCTCGGTGTTGTGCCATCCATCGTCACTGCATGGCGGGCGTCGGGGGTCCTTCACGAGGAAGATTGGAGGAAGGTCCGGGTCATCTCATCGACGGGGGAAGCATCGAACGTCGACGACTACACGTGGCTGATGCAGGCGGCCGGTGGCGTTCCGGTCATCGAGTATTGCGGCGGGACCGAGATAGGTGGCGGGTATGGCACAGGCACTGTGCTTCAGCCTGCTGTTGCGTCGCGTTTCACGACACCTGCGCTTGGTCTCGACCTCGTACTGCTTGACGACGAGGGTGAGCCGACGGATGAGGGCGAGGTGTTCATCATCCCTCCGTCGATGGGCCTATCCACAGAGCTCCTGAACGGCGATCACGATGCTGTTTACTTCGAAGGCGTGCCGATCCACGAGCACCGGCTGCGACGTCACGGCGATCAGCTGCTCCGTGAGGACGGCGATCTCTATCGAGCCCTTGGGCGTGTGGATGACACGATGAACCTCGGTGGTATCAAGGTTTCGTCCGCTGATCTTGAAGGAGCGATCGGTGACATCGATGGTGTCGCTGAGGTCGCAGCCGTGGCGGTGCCCCCGAGTGGTGGAGGGCCGGATCGGCTCGTCGTGTTCGTGGTGCCGATCGGCGCACCCGACGTGGACACGCTGCGCACTGAGATGCAGCAGAGGATCAGGGCTACGTTGAATCCGCTGTTCAAGCTGCATGAGGTCGTGCTGATCGAAGAGCTTCCCCGCACGGCATCCCACAAGGTGATGCGACGTTCTCTGAGGGACGACTACAGGAAGTGACCGGATTCCCGGTGTCCGCGCACCACGTAGCCACCCGTATCATCGGTGTCAACGACAGTGGAGGTTCCTGATGGGCGTCGATGCGCCATACGATGCTTTGAGGGAACGCGTCAGGGGGCTAGACGGCGTTGTGATGGTCATCGGTGACTCTGAGACGGGGAAGACAACGCTTGCGCGCATGTTGCTGCGCGACGCGGCTGCCAACGGCCGAACTGTTGCCTATGTGGACGGCGATGTCGCTGCCTCGACCGTGGGACCTGTCTGCTGTGTTGGCATGAAGGTTGTGTCGTCGATCGAGGACTGCGACTTGCTCGGCACTCCCGATGAGCTCAGGTTCGTCGGCGCGGCCGAACCGAATGGTGTTGTCCTGCCCCACGTCGTTGCCGTCACCGCGCTCATCGACATCGCCAAGGAGAAGGCTGATCTCGTCATCTGCGACACGACAGGTGTTGTCACCGGTGTGGTCGGCCAGACATTGAAGTACCACCTGGTCGAACTGGCGCAGCCCGCCCTGGTCATTGCGATCAGGCGCGGTGAGGAGCTTGATCCTGTGATCGCAATGCTGAGACGCTTCCTGTCCGCGAGGGTCGCAGAGGTTGATCCTCCCGACGATGTGGTGTCCGGTTCCCCGAGTGACAGGCAGGACACGAGAGCGGATGCGCTCCACAGGAACATCGGGGATGATCCTCCCCGATGGAGGGTGCAAACAACGGTGTTCGCCCCGACGTTGCCGGACGGGTTCGACCTCAGTCGTCTTGACGGAATGCTCGTCGGGGTCCAGGACGAACGCGGACGATGTCTCGGCCTCGGTGTGCTCGAACACGTCGACGGAACGGTGAAGGTGGCAACCAGGTACGGCGACGAGATGCGAGGCCTCAGGCTCGGCTCGATCCGAGTCGACTTGGAGACGTTCGCCACCAGCCGTGTGAGGCTGCGAGAGCTGATCTTCGGCGTCTGACGTCCACCTCGTCTGGCGTATCTCACCGCCGTATGTTGCGGTCAGGTACGCCAGACCAGTTGGCTCGGCCAGCGAGTCCTCGAAGCGCTACGGACATGACCGCGGGTCGGCGACGATCATCCAGAGGGTCTCGGCCGCCTCTTCGGGTGAGGGGAGGGACCCATCCGAACGAGCGGAGAGATCGGCGTCCTGATCGATGAACTGGCTCGCCAAGTCCAGCATCGGTGTGCTCGACGGACTTGGATCGTATCCCAGGTCACAGATCAGTCTCAGGCGCGCCTCCCACACGTCCGAATCATCCTGTATGAGACCGGTTTGGTTGACCCAGACCACTGCAGCATTGGACAGCCGGGTATCTTCTGCCGACAGCGAGGTGGTGGTGACAATGTCGGGGGAATCCTCCGCCGGTGCCAGCTCAGTTCGTGGGTAGGTGAGGGCCATGTCGTCCGTGGCGAACGAGATCGAGCTCGTGGGGACGGCGCCGCGCTCGACGACTTCGATCGTCGAAGCGACGACGCCCAGTCTCTCGATGTCGTGGTACCCCAACTGGCGCTCGTAGCGCCCTGCCGCAGCATCGAGCCAGATCTCGGAAGTGCTCTCGATCGAGCCGAGTTCCTGATCGAGACGGGAGTCCGTCGTCTCAAACACGGTCACGGGGATACCACGCCACTGGTCTGCCCGGACGCCGTCGCGTAGGTCAGCGAGGTCGGCCAGGAAGTCCAACGGTTCCCCATCGGGAGTCGTGACAGGAATTGCATTGAAGAACCCGAACGCATACCAGCCGACTGAGAACGGTGGATCGGTCAGGTAGCCACTGTTCGTGGTGCCCGGTGGTTTCTCCACACATTCTGCGGCTCTGTATGCGGAATCGATGTCACGCTGGGATCCAGGGCCGGCAAACACATACCAGACCTGCTGCACCGTCATGTTCCTCGGTGTGTACTCGGTGATGAGACGGTCGACGGTCCCGTCGGGAGCGGTGACGTCGACGCGAATCAAACCGTCGGTGTTCGGTCCCCATATCTCGATCGTCGCGCTGTCGAATCCGCCGTTGTCAACGATCTCCATATCCACACAGCGCATCTCGACGTCTTGTGACCAGGCGAGTTTGACGTAGTCAACGGTGCTTGCAGCCACGGGTGAGGGTCCGCCCCCGGAGGGGAGAACGACCGCCGCAATCGCGACGATCGTCACGACGAAGGCTGCGACGGCAACCAGCAGTCCCCGCCTTCGTTTGGGAGCGGGGGTCGGGGCGGCGTGCTGGGTCGACAGTTGTCTCCACGACGGCCCCGTATCCATGTCGGACAGCAGTCGTTCGAATCCGTCCCTGTACTGGTCATCCATCGAGTGCCTCCCGAAGCTTGCTTCGAGCGAGATGGAGATACCGTCGAACGGTCCCGGGCCGACAGCCCATCAACTTTGCAGCCTCAGAAGGTGTGTATTCCTCATAGAACACGAGGAATGCCGCGGCTCGCTGCTGGGAAGGCAGCTGCTCGATGACATCGGTCACGTGATCGTCGGCGGGTTGCACAGCGCCTTCGAGGGCTATGACCTGGACAACGGGTTGCCTTGCGCTCTGCCGATGACGCGTCCTCACTTCGTTGAGAACCGACCTCATCAGGTACTGCTTTGGATCTCGCAGCCCACCCAACCCGCCGGGTCGAGCCAACACGCGGGTCACGACCGTTGACACGACATCCTCAGCAGTGTTCCGTCCAACAAGGGCTGTTGCATAGCGCATGAGATCCAACCGAACCGATTCGTAGATATCCGACTCGCTCATCACCCCATCCACGCTCCCCACCCCCTCAGCGTTGCACGCGAATATGCGAGGGCATTGTAAGTTCAAGGCGATGAAGTTGGAGCTGCGACCGGCAACTGATGAGGACGTTCGCAGTTTCGCGGCGTGGCGGCATGACCCTCCCTACGACGTCTATGACATCGGCATGGAGTCAGATGAGGCGGTGGCCTACTTCCTCG
>CAZWMX010000080.1:0-11428 GCA_964635205.1 uncultured Acidimicrobiaceae bacterium
GTTCGACCCGGTGTTGCCCGCTGCTGTGTCGCTGTCGTCGCTCTCGAACGCAGTGTCGGAGCCGTCGTCGATATCGATCCCGCACTCCTCCTCGATAAAGGCATTGACTCGGTCGTTCGCCTCTTCGAATCCCTGGTTGTCGGTCTCGTCGAGTGGCGATGTTCCTGACGGATCCTTCGCCCAGGCCTCGAGCTTTTCGGTACCGGCTACCAGGACGTCAAAGTCGCCTTGCAGTTCCGATGGCGCAGCTGCTCCGAGTTGTTTGTAGACCCTCGAAACCATTGCATACATGGCGACAGGATCCAGATCCGGATCGTCGGTGTCCAGCGCGTCGAGGTCGTCGATCATGGCCTGGACCGTGCTGCAGAACTTCCCACCGGTGGCCGCCTGTCCTGATGCCTCCTGGGCCGTGTTTGCCGCGTCGGGTGTTCCCGTGTCGGAATCGGACGCACTGGAGCAGGCCGCGATCACAAGTGCGAGTGCAACGACGAGGGCGAGTCTGCGCATCTCACTCATCCTTGCTGTTCGAAATCAGGGCGGCAAAGGGCATCTCGAGTCCGGCAGCGGTTACTGATCGGTAGGAGCCGACAACGATGGCGACGACTCCGGCGACACCGAGTAGGAGTCCGATCGATACGCCGTTGAGGGCGGTTATCAGGCGCAGCCCGATCAGGGCGGCGCTCGCCGCACCTCCGATCAGTGCGATCTGGGGAGCGGCGAACGATCCGACGTGCAAGTCCGGGTCGCGCAGTGCGCTGTAGATTGCAAGGCCCGCAGCAGCAACACCGACGACGATGCCGATGACGGCGAGGGCGCCGGAGTTCCACCCGGAAAGCCCGAAGCCCAGGAACGAGTACCACGGGAGGAAGGACGCGATCAGGAGTGTGACTCCCCCCGCGGCGGTGATCCGTTGCGGTGTGTCCAACTTCGAGAGGTCCATGTCTGATCCTTTCTTTGACCAGGCGATCCCACGTTGGGGAACGCACGGAGCGATCGTGCCCGAAGCTCCCAAAGGCTCACCAAAGCCGGGTCATGGGTGAAGTCGAAGTGATCCACATGGCGGTTGGTTGGCGTTCTCGCGTTTGCGTTGAGACATCGACGGGATGGTGGTGAGTGGGGTGCTGTTCTTGGTGCCATCGTGGCTGCCTGCGAATGCATCGATTGGGCGACCCTTGTGGCAGTGATCCAGGTGTGGTTGCTCGGGTTCGCGATGTCAGCTTTCAGTGACATCACTCAACGACACAGCCTTGTCATCAGCTGCTTCTCCAGGACGCTAAGGAAGGTCTCCAAGGAATCCTGATACGGGGATCAGCACCTGTGAGGCCGCGCCGACAACAGCGTCAGCGTTGCCCGGTGTGCTGGTGAATCGCAGGTACAGGGTCTGTGTGGAGGGACGGAACACACCGGGTGACGATTTGTCGTCGGCGTTCCAATCTCCGGCAACGAAGCGGTCTCCAGGATTTCCGTAGTAGAAATCCAGCTCTGCGATCCCTTGGATGTGGCTGTTGCGGAAGTACATCAACCCGGACGTGGAGCGATACAACCCGAAGGTGTCGACACTGTCACCATCGAAGTCCCCGACAAAGGGGATATCGCCGGGATTGCCGAACACGTAGTCGGTCGTGGCGGCTCCGAGCCCCTCGTCCGCGGATCCGAGTTCGTTGATCACGAAGAATCTGCCCTCAGACGGGCGATACAATCCGACGGTGTCGCATCCGTCACCGTTGAAGTCGCCTGCGAGTGGCACATCGCCGGGGTTTCCGAAGAAGTACGTGATGTCGGCGTTGCCTTGTGTGTTGGAATTCTTCAGGTACACATAACCATCGGACTGGCGATACAACCCCGGTGTCGCAACGCCGTCACAGTCCCAGTCTCCAAGGAATGGGGTGTCTCCTGGATTCCCGAAGTAGAACGACCGCGAGTCACCTTCAACGTCGTAGATCGTCCACAGCCCCGAAGAAGGATCCACGAAACCGGGCGAGTCGCCTCCGGGGACGCCTTCATACGTTGCAGGGGGAGTCCTGGAGATGAACGAGTTCGTTACGATGGGAAACCCTGGTTTGGCGATGATGAAGAACCCTGGAAATCCGCTTGTTTCGAAGTCATCAGACGGATTGGCCACGATGTAGGAGTCCTGGACGTACAACTCACCCGTGCGGTTGTTCGAGACGTAGAAGATCGCTCCTCCGCCTGCACGGGCACGGTTTCGCTCGATTCGAGTGCCGACAACCCGCAGCGTGTACGTGTTGCCGTCGAGTGCGATAGCACCACCGTTTCCCCCACCGGGCGTACCAGGTTTCGCCGGATTCGCACCCCACCCCGTCGTGTCGTTGTCTGTGAACAAGCTGTTGACGATCGTCCATGAAACGCCGATGCTCGACAATGCTCCGGCGTTCGAGCAGACGTTGCCAAGCCCTGGCGCTCCGCCGAAGGTGCTGTTCACGACGTACACAGGTTGCGTGTTGAACTGGCTGAAGACACGCACCGCGCCACCGCCGACGTCTGGTCCCGTATCGGCGCACACATTGTTGAAGAACCGGGAGTTCACGATCTTGAATCTGCCGCCTCGCACCCAGATGGCACCTCCGCCGTCGTAGGTCGTCTCTGCCTTCGAGTTGCCGTTGATGAAGGTGAGATTCTGGACGGTGAGCTGCGGATAGCTCTGGTTCTGGCAGTACGACGTGGTCCATACCTGGTCAGGGTCACATGTGTTCATGTACAGGATGCGAACTGTGTCTCGCCCGTTGAGCGTGATCTTCCCCCCGCCATCGAGGACAACCTGTTCGCCGGCGTTGTTGAACACCTTGGCAGTTGCGTACATGTCGATCGTGACGGGCTCGGGGCCGCAGTCGAAGGTGATCACGCCGCCGAGAGCGACGGCATCGACGACCGCGGCTGACGTACACGAGGAGGCAGTGCCGTTGCCAATGACACGATCGGGTGACGAGGTATCGACCGCTTGCCCTTCAGCCGGTACCGGTGCCACACCGTCCGGGTTGCCGGCAGGTGGATAGTCGGCGGCTGCAGCAGGCCCGATGACGATGAACGAAGTGGCGACGAGAGATGCCACCGCAATTCCGATTCGTCCAAGCACGTGTCCTCCTAGAAGAAGCCCCGATGAATTCCAGCGCGACAAGAGAGACTGCCTATGTGCCTCTATCGGACGGGATGACCGCGAACTTGACCGGCGGATGCCGGCGCCAGCGACGACCACGTCGTTCAAGTACGCGCCTGGGTCGGCCGATGGAATAGGGAGAATTCACTGCGTTCGACGAAGAAGGGGAACTCCGTGACCAGACGTTTCAGCATGATGATCGCCGTTCTCGTTCTCGTCGTCTCGGCATGTGCAGAGGGAGACGTCTCTGTCGATGACGCCGCGGGCGGTAACAGTGGTGAGACCTCGGCGACAACCACCGCAGCCGGCATCGACGAGTCGACCACGAGCACGAGTGTTGCCGTGTCTACAACGACGGATTCGCCGGCAACGACAACGAGCGTGGCCGGCGACACAGACTCCCCTGAGATCAATGCGATCCGGGCCGCCTTCGTTGCCAGTGCCGACGTGACCTCGGGTCGGATGGAAGGTTCCATTGAAGTGACCGGACTCGATCCATCCAAGGGGATCACCGAGATGGTGATCCCGTTCGGTGGCGCCTTCGACAACGCTTCGGGCGACTTCTCCTTCTCCATGGACATGAGTGGTGTGGCTGCTTCCGATGAAGAGATTCCGCCCGATATCGCCGAGCTGTTCGGAGAGCTGGAGGTCCGCCAGATCGGTGATATCGCGTACGTCAAGTTCCCGTTCTTCAACATGTTCCTCGGTGCAGAGACTCCGTGGATCGCGATGCCGGCAGACGAAGGCGACCCGACAGGCGGGTTCACGATGTCCTCGCCGGGCAACCCGTCAGAGATCCTCGGTTCGTTCGAGGATGCCGGCGCGACGGCAGAGGTCGTCGGCACCGAGACCGTGAACGGTGTGAACGCAACGCACTACAGAGCCGTGTTCGACACGGAGGCGTTGCTTGCCCAGGCCACCCCGGAGGAACGTGAGCGACTCGAGGCGCAGGGCCCCCTCCCCGTCGATTCCCTGCCCATGGACGTTTGGATATCTGACGAGGGTCTGGTCGTCCGCTTCATCATGGAGATCGACGGAGACAGCGTCGACACAGAACCAGGGGAGAGCTTCGACCAGATGTTGATGCGCTACGACATGTTCGATCTGAATTCGGGAGTCACGATCGATCCTCCGCCACCGGACGAGGTAACCGCCGTCGAGGACCTCGAGCTCTCATTCGGCTTCGAGGCATAGCCGGCTCCGGTTGCACGCGGGCCCTTCATCCCAGGTCGTGCTCCTTGACGAATCCCTCGAGCACAGTGTCCAAGTCTGGCCGGCCGATCTCCTGGAGGTCGTAGTGGACCCTCGTGTGCGGCTTGGTGATGTTGATCACCCGTGACAGATCGATCGGGGTTCCGATGACGACCGAGTCGCAGTCGACCGCATCGATGGTCTTTTCGAGATCGGCAAGCTGCTCGGAGCCGTAACCCATTGCCGGTAACAACGCACCGATGTCCGGATAGGCCTCGAAGGTGTCTTTGAGCTTGCCAACGAGCCAGGGTCGGGGATCGACGAACTCGACCGCGCCGTGCTTCCTGGCGGCGACGATGCCTGCACCGATCTTCATACCTCCGTGGGTGAGCGTCGGGCCGTCCTCCACTGCGAGAACCCTCTTGCCTCTCACGATGGAGGGGTCGTCGATGGTCAGGGTCGAAGCCGCGTCGACCACCACGGCATCGGGGTTCACGGCAGCGATATTGGCCCTGACCTCTTCGATGTCGGCAAGGTCTGCGCTGTCGATCTTGTTGATCACCACGACGTCTGCCATTCGCAGGTTCACCTCTCCCGGGTAGTAGGAGAGCTCGTGGCCCGGCCGATGCGGATCAACGACGGTGATCTGGAGATCCGGCACGTAGAAGCTGAAGTCGTTGTTCCCACCGTCCCAGACGATCACGTCACAGCCATCCGGGTCGTTCTCCGCGGCGCGGACGATCGCTTCGTAGTCCGCACCTGCATAGATGACGTTGCCGCGCACGACGTGAGGTTCGTACTCCTCCATCTCCTCGATCGTGCACTGGTGCCTCTCGAAGTCGGCGATGTTCGCGAACCGCTGCACCTTCTGGGCGCCGATGTTCCCGTAGGGCATGGGATGGCGGATCGCCACGACCTTCAACCCCCTGGCCATCAACAGCTCGACCACCTTCCGAGCGGTCTGGCTCTTGCCGGAGCCGGTGCGCACAGCACACACAGAGATGACGGGCTTTGTGCTCTTGATCTGCGTGTCGTTTGGGCCGAGCAGTGTGAAGGATGCGCCTGCGGTCTGCACGATGGCGCTCACAGCCATGACGTGGTGATAGGGGATGTCGCTGTATGAGAACGCGCACTCATCGATATCGCGATCTGCGATGAGTGAAGACAGGTCGTCCTCGGCAACGATCGGGATACCCTCTGGATACAGTGGGCCTGCCAGCTCGCCCGGGTATCGCCTGTCTTCGATGCCGGGGATCTGGGCCGCCGTGAATGCCACGACGTTCACCGACTCGTCGTCGCGATACCGAGTGTTGAAATTGTGGAAGTCGCGTCCTGCGGCTCCGATGATGACGACGTTCCGTCTGGTCATCCGCTTCTCCGTGTCGCTGTGCGTGGTGCGATGTCTCAGTGTCCCGGGATCCGACCGAGGAACCCTCGGATTCACGTCACACGGTAGCTGAACCTTGCCGCGACGGGCTCAGGCATACCCGTGTGAGCGGCCGGTCACGAGGTTGGTGCAGTGTCGGTGGCTGGGGGGTCGCGGTGTCTGGCGGACGTGCTTACGCCCGGGAGACTCTCACGGTTGCGCTTGGGATGGAATACGCGAGGCCCTCGGATCGGTTGGAAGCACCGATGAACGAGGACACCAATGATCCCAAGGCTCGGATGCCTGCTGCCTTTCTGAGCCATGGCGCACCCACGCTTGCAGACGACGCTCAGTGGACGAGCGAGCTTGCGGCATGGGCCGCAAGGCTGCCCAAGCCGACTTCGATTCTTGTTGTCTCGGCCCATTGGGAGGCAGCCCCGTTGACGATCGGCGCCACGACCACCGTGCCCCTGTACTACGACTTCTACGGGTTTGCACCGCGGTTCTACGAGGTCACGTACGCTGCGCCCGGGGCGCCCCAGCTTGCAGACTCAGTCGCCAAGCTGCTGGGTGGGCCCGGTCATCCGATCCATCAGGACTCCGAGCGCGGCCTCGACCATGGCGCGTATGTCCCGCTCGCCGAGATGTACCCCGATGGCGACGTGCCGGTGCTCCAGATCTCCATGCCCACTCTTGATCCGGCCGAGTTGTTCGATCTCGGCCGCACGCTTGCGCCGCTCCGGGACGAAGGTGTCCTCATCCTTGGGAGCGGGTTCGCGACGCACAACCTCCAAGCCGTGGACCTGGGAGCACCTGCCACGGCAACACCTCCGACGTGGTCGAATGAATTCGACGACTGGCTCGACCGTGCCCTGACCGCAGGAGATATCGACGAGTTGATGGACTTCCAGGTCAAAGCGCCGGCCTCTGCGCTGGCCCACCCCCGCACCGAACACTTCGCCCCTTTGTTCGTGGCATTGGGCGCCGTTGCGGACGACTCACCGCGGGTCGAAACGGCCATTGCGGGTTTCTGGCACGGGCTGTCGAAGCGGTCCGTGCAGATGACCTGATTCCAGCCATATCTGAGCTTCGTCTTCCATACCGGCTGTGGGTCTGCTGCAAGTCATGGGTTCCCACCGGACGGTTGCCACTCTTGGCCGGCATCGTCGGTGGGAGTCGATGATGTAGGCTCGGCGCCTGATGGAGTCAGCTGTGACTCCGATATCCGGAGGTGTGTTGTGACGTACGAGGCGGTGTACAAACGCTCGATCGAGCATCCGGAGGACTTCTGGCGCGAAGCTGCAGAGCTGATCGATTGGGAGGTTGCGCCCCGCCAGATCTTCGACGATTCCAACCCGCCGTTCTACCGCTGGTTCCCGGACGGTGTGCTCAACACCTGCTACAACGCCCTCGACCGTCACGTCGATGGCGGCCGAGCCGATCAGCCGGCGCTTGTGTACGACTCACCGGTCACCGGCACCGTGAGGTCCTATACGTATCGAGAGCTTCGCGACGAAGTCGCCAAAGTGGCGGGAGCCCTCGTCGACATCGGGGTCGAGAAGGGCGACACGGTGATCATCTATATGCCGATGGTTCCGGAGGCCGCGATGGCGATGCTCGCCTGCGCGCGTATTGGAGCCGTTCACTCTGTCGTATTCGGGGGATTCGCGGCCAACGAGCTCGCGACGAGGATCGACGATGCCAAGCCGAACGTCATCCTCTCAGCGAGTTGCGGTATCGAACCCGGGCGGATCGTCGAGTACAAGCCGTTGCTCGACGAAGCGATCGACCTTGCCGAACACAAACCACACACGGTCATGATGCTCCAGCGGCCACAAGGCGATGCGACCATGGTCGCTGGCCGCGACGTCGACTGGGCCGAAACCGTTGGGAACGCATCGCCTGCGCCTTGTCTGCCCGTGTCCGGTGCGGATCCTCTCTACATCCTCTATACCTCCGGCACAACCGGTGTACCGAAGGGTGTCGTACGCGACAACGGTGGACATGCCGTTGCGCTGGCGTGGTCGATGAGCGCCCTGTATGGCGTGGACCCCGGCGACGTCTACTGGGCGGCATCCGATGTCGGGTGGGTCGTTGGGCATTCCTACATCGTCTACGCACCGCTGATTCACGGATGCACCACGGTCCTGTACGAAGGAAAGCCGGTTGGTACCCCCGATCCCGGCGCGTTCTGGCGCGTGATCTCGCAACACGGGGTGAACGTCCTGTTCACGGCGCCCACGGCGTTCCGAGCGATCAAGCGTGACGACCCGGATGCCTTGTACATGGAGCAATACGACCTCTCTGGTTTCCGGGTTCTGTTCCTGGCAGGGGAGCGGTGCGACCCCGACACGCTGCACTGGGCGGAGGAGAAGTTGGGCGTACCGGTGATCGATCACTGGTGGCAGACCGAGAGCGGATGGCCGATGGTCACGAACCCGGTCGGCATCGAGACGCTCGGCGTCAAGCCCGGCTCACCGACGGTGCCTGTTCCCGGATACGACATTCGAGTGCTCGATGAGGACGACCAGGAGTGCGAGGCCAACCAGATCGGTGCGATCGTGGTGAAGTTGCCACTCCCCCCAGGGACACTTCGAACTCTGTGGAATGCGGACGATCACTTCGTGAATGCCTACTTGAGAAGGTACCCGGGGTTCTACCTGACCTCGGATGCCGGCTACAAGGATGAGGATGGCTACGTGTACATCATGAGCCGCATCGACGACATCATCAACGTCGCAGGCCACCGCCTATCCACCGGCGCGATGGAGGAGGTACTCGCCGACCACCCCGAGGTTGCCGAGTGTGCCGTCATCGGTGTGCAGGACCAGCTGAAGGGCCAGGTGCCGATCGGCTTCGTGGTGCTCCAGGCCGGCGTTGACCGCGATCCGCAAGAGGTGGAGTCCGAGCTCGTCGCCATGGTTCGCCGCCGGATCGGCCCCGTCGCTGCGTTCAAGAACGCGGTCGTTGTCGAGCGGTTGCCCAAGACGCGGTCGGGCAAGACACTCCGGGGCACGATGCGCAACATCGCCGATGGCAAGGAGTGGAAGATGCCTGCCACGATCGACGATCCGGCGATTCTCATCGAGATAGAACAAGCCCTGCTGGCCATGGGGTACGGCACCTGACGACGCGGATACTCACCAACCCTGGGGGATTCTGTAATAGGGGTGCGGTGTGGAGTTTTGACGGCTATATTTCTTACTGCTTAGGAACTCTTTCATCCGATTGCCTAGTTGGGTTTGCCCAACCAATCACTTCGGCGCTGGTTTTGGTTCGAAGCGCAAGAAGGACGCGGAAGCGTCAATGCGAATGGCGAATGGAGCCAGTAAATGAAGAAGCTGTATGTGGGGAACCTCCCATGGACCACCGACGAAGCCGAGCTTCGTCAGATGTTCGAGCCGATGGGTGAGGTGCACTCCTGCGCACTGATAACCGATCGCGAGACGGGCCGTTCACGCGGTTTCGGTTTCGTCGAGCTCGATGACGAGGCAGCCGAGAAGGCCATGTCCGAGCTGAACGGCAAGGATATCGGCGGTCGTGCCCTTCGTGTGAACGAAGCACAGGACAAGCCACGTCGCTCCGGCGGCGGCGGAGACGGCGGCGGTCGCTGGTAGCGAAAGCCAACAGTCAAATAGAGAGAGGGCCCCGCAAGGGGCCCTCTCTCTATTTGACTGTCGTATTACGTATTACGTATTACGTAATACGTATTCGGTCGTTAGTTCCTTCTCGCCCTTGGCGCAGCCACCTTGACCTTGAGGGGTCTGCCGCTGAGCCTCGAGCCGTCGAGGGCTCGCATGGCCTGCTGGGCATCTGCGTACTGCATATCAACGAAGCCGAAGCCCTTCGAGCGGCCTCGATTGTCGATGATGACGGTTGCCTGCTTGACCCTGCCGTAGGGGCTGAACAGGACACGAACGTCGTCATCCGTCACTCCCCAGGGGAGGTTGGAGACGTGAAGGCTCTGGGCGCCGTTCGGTGTCGACTTCCGCTTCTGAGTCGTGCGCGGAACGGGGTGGCCATCAACTGTCGTGAGCCTCGCCGGCTCCCTCTTGTTCCTGATGTTCTTCGAGTGCTGCTGCTTCGAGGGCCGCGGTTCTTCTCGCTTCGTGCGTTCCGTCCTACCTGGACTGCGCTTCTCGATCGGGTGGCGCAGGTCGAGCTGATCCTGGATGCGTCGCACGGCACGCTTCTGGTTTCCGGTCACGAGGCTGATCACGGTTCCCGACGCACCGGCCCTGGCTGTACGCCCTGAGCGGTGCAGATAGTCCTTGTGGTCGGCCGGTGGGTCGTAGTGAACAACGGATGCGACGGCGTCGATGTGGATGCCTCGTGCAGCGACGTCTGTCGCGATCAATGCCTGTGCATCGCCCGAGGCGAAGGACTGCAATGCCCTGCGTCTCTGGTTCTGTGAACGGCCACCGTGCATCGCAACTGCCCCGACGCCGATCCTCGAGAGCTGTTTCGCAAGGCGGTCTGCACCGTGGCGGGTGCGGGTGAACACGATCGACCGGTTCGCCGTGCCGATGATGTTCGCCGTGTGCTGCACCTTGTCATCCTGTTGGACAAGCCAGAAGTGATGCTCTGCCTCGGTTGTCTCCGGCTCGATGGTTCCGGCGTCGTGACGCACGGGATTGTTCTGGTACTCACGGATGAGCACAGCAACATCACCGTCGAGTGTTGCGGAGAACAACAGTGTCTGGCGGTTCTTGGAGGTCTGGTTGAGTATGCGACGAACGTCGGGGAGGAAACCCATGTCGGCCATGCGATCTGCCTCGTCGACGGCAACTATGTTGACCTCACTCAGATCGACGGAACCCTGCTCGATGAGGTCTTCCAGACGGCCGGGGGTTGCCACGAGCACATCCACACCTCTGCGCATCCAGTCCTTCTGTGCCTGATATCGGACGCCTCCATAGATGGCGAACACCTGGCGACGCATCGCCTTGCCGTACGGGGCAAGGTCGCGGCGGATCTGCTCTGCAAGCTCGCGGGTGGGGGCGAGGATGAGTGCCTTCGGACGGTTCGGCTGTGCCTGTTCGACGGTTGCGAGGATCGGGAGCCCGAACGCAAGCGTCTTGCCCGATCCCGTTGGTGCACGGCCCGCAACGTCTCTGCCGGCTGCGACATCCTGGATGGTTGCCGTCTGGATGGGGAAGGGTTCGGTGAAACCCTCCTTGTCGAGTGTCTTGACGAGCGCGGTGGGCAGCCCGAGTTGAGAAAAGGTTGTAGTCATGATGATTCCTGGCCCGGTTGGGGCGGTCGTTGGTTTGCCTTCTCGCTCGTGCTGCGCGACCTGTGCCTGTGCAGTCGAGTCGGGTGGAAGAGGCAGTCCAACCGGGTGAGAATCCGTGCCGTTTGTTACCGGGGTAGCGTCTTGTCGGATGACGATCGGACGCTGGCCTCCGCCCGGTACGGCTCGGGAACGGTAGCACGATCAGGCGCTAGTAGCGTCTTCTCTCTTCCGCCCGGAGTTGCAAAGGAACGCGTAGCGTTCTGCAACTCCCAAGGAACGCCATCGGCGTTCCCGTCGTCTGTCGTTTGTCGTTTGTCGAATCGTCACGTTCGGCGGCGTCTCTTCCTTCAAGCGAAGAGATAGCGAGCGAGAGATGCGCAGAATCATCTTCTTTGGAACCGCAGTGCTGATGACGGCGTTGGTGGCTCCGGCGATGGCGACCGAGCCACCAACGGATATCAGCGTCGACCACGCGACCGACCGTGTGACGGACCGTGTGACGGATCGACCGACCGACCGT
>CAZWMX010000081.1:0-11321 GCA_964635205.1 uncultured Acidimicrobiaceae bacterium
CGACATCTGCGACCCGGCTCTCGGCGAATGCCCCGGCAACACCGAACGACGTGACGCGCTGACCCACGGTGAAAACGGTTACCCCTTCACCCAGAGCGGCGATCACTCCTGCAGCTTCGGCACCGGGAACGAAGGGTGGCTCGGGTTTGAACTGGTACTCGCCACGGATCACGAGCAGATCGGGGAAATTCAGGCTCGCGGCGTGCACGTCGATGAGTACCTGACCCGGCCCCGGCATCGGGTCGGGAGCGTCGGACAGGACCAGCTTGTCATGGGACCCGTACTCGGTGCACAGGACTGCGCGCATCAAGCAACCTCGAACAAGCCGGCAGCTCCCATACCTCCACCAACACACATCGTCGACACCACGTACTTGGCTCCACGACGTTTTCCCTCGATGAGGGCGTGCATGACCATGCGGGCTCCCGTCATGCCGTACGGGTGACCGATCGAGATGGCACCACCGTTGACATTCAGCTTCTCGTCCGGGATACCGAGCTCGTCGCGGCAGTACAGCACCTGGACCGCGAACGCCTCATTGAGTTCCCACAGGTCGATGTCGTCCATCGTGAGCCCTGCAGTATCGAGAAGCTTCGGAACCGCATAGACGGGCCCGATCCCCATGATGTCGGGGTCGACGCCGGCCATAGCCATCCCCCGGTAGTAGCCCAGAGGTTCGAGCCCTCGGTCGTTGGCAAGGTCGGCGTCCATCACAACAGTTGCGGCCGCACCGTCGGACAGCTGGCTCGCATTGCCGGCCGTGATCGAACCGCCGCTGACCGGCGGAAGCCCGCCAAGGCCTTCGAGTGTTGTCGACGGCCTGTTCCCCTCGTCTTTGGCCAGGGTCACTTCCTCGAAACTCGTCTCACCGGTTTCGCGATCCGTTACCTGTTTGGTCGCGGTCACGGGAACGATCTCATCATCGAGAGCACCGGCTTCCTGTGCCGCGGCCGTTCGCATCTGGGACTGGTAGCCGTAGGCATCCTGGGCCTCACGCGATATCCCGAACCGTTCGGCCACGACCTCGGCTGTACCGAGCATGGGCATGTACGCAGCCGGATGTAATGCGATGAGAGCCGGGTCGATCATGCGGAACGTATTCGTGTGCTCGTTCTGCGCGAGCGAGATCGACTCGACGCCGCCGGCAACAACGACCTGCATGCCATCGACGATGATCTGTTTCGCCGCGGTGGCGATTGCCATCATGCCCGACGAGCATTGCCGATCAATGGTCATGCCGCTTACCGAGGTAGGGAGTCCGGCCGTGAGCGCAGCCAACCTCCCGATGTTGAGGAACTGCGTGCCCTGGGCCATTCCACACCCCATGATCACGTCGTCGACCTCAGCCGGGTCGATGCCGGCACGCTCCACAGCCGCCGCGATCGGTACCGCGGCGAGGCTCGGAGCCTCGAGGTTGTTGAACGCCCCTCTGTATGCCTTCCCGATCGGCGTGCGAGCCGCCGAGACGATCACTGCTTCTTTCATTGGGTTCCCTTGTTCTCACCCTGCATGCCGGCCATGGCCTTGTGCAGGAACTTCATCGTCTGTTCTCCACCGCCCGTGAATTCCTGCTGACCCTCGGGGTCTCTGATCTCGTCGAACCGGGCGGCGATGTTCTCCGGCGTCCGCTCCCCCGGTGGTAGCCAGATACCGTCGGTCTCGTAGATTCGTGCCGACGCGAATCCGCCTGCACCAGCTGCGAGCACGATGCCGTTGGGAGCATCCTCTGATACGAGGAACAGCACACCGGGGGTCACTTCTTCCGGTTTCAGCAATTCTTTTGCCTCGTCGGGAAGGAACTCGTCTGTCATCCGAGTGTGTGCAACAGGCGAGAGCGCGTTGACACGAATGTTGTACTTCGCTCCTTCGGCGCGCAGCGTGTTCATGAACCCGACCACCCCGAGCTTCGCGGCGCCGTAGTTCGCCTGTCCGAAGTTCCCGTAGAGACCCGAAGACGACGTAGTGACGACGATCCGCCCGTACTCCTGTTCACGCATCTGATCCCAGACCGCCTTCGTACAGATCGCCGTCCCCCTCAGATGCACGTTGACCACGGCCGCAAAGTCGGCAAGGTTCATCTTGGCGAATGACCTGTCACGCAGGATGCCCGCATTGTTGATGAGGATGTCGACGCGTCCCCACCGCTCAAGGGCGGCATCGACCATCGAATCCACGGCTTCTTCGTCGGTGACGTCTGCGCCGTTGGCCATTGCCTCGCCGCCTGCATCCTCGATCTCGGCAACAACGGCTCGAGCAGCGTCCGATGAAGCACCGGTTCCGTCGCGAGCACCTCCCAGATCATTGACGACAACCCTCGCGCCGCGTTCGGCCAAGCCGAGAGCGTGGGACCTCCCAAGTCCGTGTCCTGCGCCGGTGACAATGGCTACCTGTTCGTCGAACGTGATCATGAGTCTCTCTCCCTTTGAGCGCCGACATGCATGCTACTTCCGACACCGCGTCCTGAATCGGGCCACGGCTCACTTCTGTGGGCTGCAGTTCACGGAAACGATGCACTCGAACCCTGGGTTCGCGAATGCGGGTCAGAACTTGAGGTAGCCGCCATCGATGGTGATGGTGTCACCGGTGTGCCATGTCGAGGCGTCGGAAGCGAGGTAGACCGCGATTCCGGCGAAGTCCTCCGGTGCTCCCCATCGACCGGCGGGAATCCTCGGCTTGACGTTCGTTTCGAAGCGGTCGCCCTCGATGAAGCCGTCGGTCATACCCGTAACCACCCAACCGGGCGAGATCGCATTGGCACGGATACCGTACCGGCCGTACTCGACCGCAAGTCCCTGGATGATCGCTCGAACGCCGGCTTTGGTAGCCGCGTAATGCTCTCCCCTCGGAAACCCCATGTCTGCCGAGACCGATGACGTGACCACGAGCGAACCGCCTCCCCTCGGTTTCATGTGGTTCACCGCCTCTCTGAAGGTCCAAAACACACCTTCCATGTTGACGGCGAAGACATGGCGCCACTCCTCGGTTGTCATATCCCCGAACGGCGTCGCCAACGCGCCGACTCCGGCGTTTGCAAACACGGAGTCGACGTGTCCGAGAGTTTCAACCGTTCCGGCGAAGGCATCTACGACGGAGTCCTCGGATGAGACGTCGACATCGAACGAGCAGACGTCACCACCGTACATGCCGATGGACTCAGCGGCCTCCGCGTTGCGCTTCGAGTTCCGCCCCCATATCGCAACGGACGCGCCTGCAGCTGCCAGCGCCTCGGCCATGCCCCGGCCTATGCCGTTGTTGCCGCCGGTGACCAACGCCGTCTTTCCGGTCAGGTCGAACAGGTCTGTCATGCTCCGCTCCTTGCATGGTCGGTGAACAGCTCCTTGGTTTGTGCACTTTATCGGTGTTGCGCTGCGACGTTGTTGAGCGATGTCAGAGCTGCCCAGGGTTGCGGCTGCAACCGTTTCTTTGGGAACCGCGGTAAGTTTGTTTCATGGGACGACTCGTTGCACATCGGGGGATCGGCGTTGCCTTCGTGGCGATTGCCCTGGTGGCGACAGCGTGCAGCAGCGCACGGCCGACGCCCGACGCGTTCGCTCCGTCGACAACCACCACAACCGTGCCCGGTGGTGAAACAGTGGTCACCACGACCCCGCTGACTCTTCCGCCACTCGAAGAACAAGAGATCGCCACAGTGATTTCGGTCACAGACGGAGACACGTTCAAGGTGCGCATCGATGGTGTCGAATTCGACGTTCGAATGCTCGGCATCAACGCGCCGGAGAGCGACGAGTGTTGGGGACCGGAATCAACCGTCCTCCTTGCAGGATTGATCGACGGCCGCGACATTCTTCTCGTATCGGGCGAGGAGGACACCGATCAATTCGGCCGACTGCTTCGATACATCTACCTCGACGAACCCCAGGGGCCGGTCTTCGTCAACTCGATTGCGGTGGAATCCGGGAACGCCATCGGCCTCTCGAACGGCCACGAGTATGAGCGGAGTTTCAAGTCACTCGAAGGCTCTGCCTACCAGTCCGGTCTGGGCATGTGGGGCACCTTCGTGTGTGGTGATGCTGAGGGAATAGCCGCTGACCGTCCGGTGGTTCGAGTATCCGAGGTCCAGTTCAACCCCGAGGGTCCGGACAACGAGAAACTCGGCGAGGAGACCGTAACGATCGTCAACGAGGGCTACGGTCGCGTCTCGCTGGCCGGCTGGGTACTTCGTGATGAAAGCTCGAGCAATCGCATGACCTTCCCCCGAGGCACACTGCTTGCGCCGGGGGATACGGTGACGGTGGTTACCGGTTGTTCCGGCGGCCCAGCCGACGCCGTGTACTGGTGCAACGATGGGGCCGTCTGGTCGAACCAGGGCGACACCGTGATCGTCTCCGACACGATGGGCAACGCAGTGATCCGGTATGCATACACCGGAGACGACGCCGGTTCGTAGTACGTATTACGTAATACGTATTACGTAATACGAGCGTCAGCCGATCTTTCGGCTGACGCTTTTCATCTCCATGAAGAGGCGCAGATAGTCGGGGCCGCCGGCCTTTGCGTTGCTACCGGACATGTTGAAGCCGCCGAATGGCTGGATGCCGACGAGCGCTCCCGTGATCTTGCGATTCAGATACAGGTTCCCCGCGTGGAACTCACGTTTCGCCCGCTCGAGCCGTGTGTCATCGAGCGAATGCACACCCCCGGTCAGCCCGAATTCGGTTCCGTTCGCCACATCGAGAGCCTCGTCGAAGTCGGTGACAGAAATCACCGAAAGCACAGGACCGAAGATCTCATGCTGGGCAAGTCGGGCATCCGGAGAAACGGCGTCGAAGATCGTCGGCTCGATGTAGTAGCCACCGTCCCGCTCGATTGCGGCACCGCCCATGACAAGTTGACCCTCGCTCCTTCCCGCCTCGATCTCCGCCATGATCGCCGTGTGCTGAGATCTTGAAATCACCGGACCGACCGGGTGATTCTCCGCTGGGGGGCCAACACTCAGTTGAGATGCCTGATCGATGACCTTGTCCACCAGTTCATCATGTACGGACTCGAAAACGATCAGCCTCGAACACGCCGAGCACTTCTGGCCCTGGAATCCAAATGCCGACCGGACCACGTCAACGGCAGCTGCATCGAGGTCTGCAGTGTCATCGACTATGAGCGCATCCTTGCCGCCCATCTCCATGTAGGACCGCTTGAGCCACTTCTGACCCTCCGCGATCTTGGAAGAGCGTTCCGCGATGCGAAGTCCGACCTCCTTGGATCCGGTGAAATTGATGAATCTGGCTCGCGGATGATCAACGAGTGCATCACCGATGGTCGCTCCGGATCCGGGGAGGTAGTTGACAACACCTCGAGGAAGCCCTGCCTCTTCGAGGACCTTGATAAAACCCCACCCGACGAGAGGTGTGTTGGATGCTGGTTTCACGATCGCCGTATTCCCGACCGCAACCGGGCCAATCGTCATTCCGACGAGGATCGCCAAGGGGAAATTCCACGGGGGGATCACCACCCCGACCCCGATCGGCTGGAGCCATGACTCGTTCGTTTCACCCGGGTATTGATCCACGACCACCGGTTCGGACATCCGCAACGCCTGATGTGCGTAGTACCTGCAGAAATCGATCGCTTCGGCGACGTCTGCCTCGGCCTCAGCCCAGTTCTTCCCCGCTTCGAATGTCTGCCACGCCGCGAATTCGAATTTGCGCTCGAGAATGATGTCGCCGATCCGATGGATCATGCCCGCCCGTTCCTCGGCCGTGCGCGACGCCCATCGCGGGTATGCGTCCCAAGCGGCATCCATCGCGGCATCGACATGGTCAACGCCCGCCAACGCCGATGTACCAACGATCTGAGAGGGATCCGCCGGGTTCACAGAATCGATCGAAGCCTTGGTGTCGATGCGCTCGCCACCGATCACAAGCATGGATCGCTCGCCCGCAGAAGCGGACACCTCTGCAAGGGCGGCTTTGTAGGCATCCACGGTTGCGTGATCGGTGAAATCGGAATACGGCTCGGAGCGGTACGGAGTCAGCACGTGGCCTCCAAACGGGTCGGGTCCAACGAGGAAAGGGTACGCATCCTGCTGTTCTCAAGCCACATGTACCGCAAAAAGGAATTGCTGAAGGGACCGATTCGGGACGCCGATGAGAACACGTGGACCAAAACGTACTAGTCATCGAAGATTCACCGTCGGTCAGAAGGTTGATCGAAGTGTGCTTGCGGGTACTCGATGTTGACGTCGCGAGTGCGGTGGACGGTATCACCGGACTCGAACAGATCAACGAAACACAGCCAACCGTTGTAGTGCTTGATATCGGGCTTCCGGGGCTCGATGGTTGGGAGGTCCTCAGCCGACTTCGAGCGAACCCGGACTCCGCAGAGGTCAAGGTCCTCGTGCTCACCGCCCACGCTCAGCCCGAGATGGCCGATCGTGCCGCCCAGGGCGGAGCCGACGCGTTCATGACCAAACCCTTCAGACCGATCGATCTGCGGATACAGGTTGAGAAGTTACTGGCGAGCTGACTGACAGTTCACCGTCCACAGTTTTTCGTAGTTCCTCATTCGTACTGCGTACTACGTTTAGCACATGCCTTCCGCAGTACTGATCTCCAATCCGTCTGCGTCCCAATTCACCGGTGGGTTGTTTCGAGATGTCGTAACTTCTCTTTCGGCCTCTTTCGACCTGACAACGGAGTGGCCGATCAGTGCCCCCGACACAGCCCGAAAAGCCGCAGAGGCAGCAGAGAGGGGTGTCGACGTCGTACTGGCGATGGGTGGCGACGGGGTTGCTCACCATGTTGCGAACTCCCTCGTGGGAACCGACACGGCACTCGCCCTCATCCCTGCCGGGACAACAAACGTGCTGGCACGGATCCTTGACATACCGCTCAAGCCACTCGCTGCGGCGAAGGTCGCCGCAAGTCTCAGCGCAATTCCGACACGGATGGTTCGCGTCGAGGCAGAAACCGATCTGGGTTCCATGACGAGGTACGCGACGTTCTCCCTCGGTGTTGGGTTCGATGCAGACGTAGTGTCGATCGCGGAGTCAAGGCCGTACGCAAAGCTCCACTTCGGCGGGATCCACTACGCGAGAACCGCGGTCGGGCGGCTCCTGTCGACCTGGCGGACCCACAAGCCTCATCTCCGGTTGACGTGTGATGGAGACCGGTTCGACGGTGTCGTGGCCCTTACACAGGTACACCACCCCTACACATACTTCGGGAAGGTCCCGCTGCATCTCACGAACGAGAAGATCGACGGTGTGGCCACGCTCGCTGCAAGCAGCCTCGGACTCATGCGGTCATCAGAGATCTTCGCGCGAGCTGCCCTCGGCCGAAAACACAGGGACGCAACAGGAACACGACTGTGGGCCGCATACGAATCACTTGTCATCGAGGCCGAGCCCGCTACACCGTTTCACGCAGACGGCGAGCTGCTCGGAACTGCCGAGTATCTCGAGATCACGCCGGCAGAAGACGCGATCCTCGTTCTGCGACCCGACGATCAGCCGTCATCGCCCTGAATCACGACACTGACGTAGTTGTATGGGATCTCGATACTCTCCGCGTCGAGTCGGTTCTTGATACGTCGCAGGAACTCGCGCTTGACCGCCCAGCGCTGCTCCGTGATGACCGTCGCGAGCGCCCTGATGACAACAGCGGACTCATCGAGCTTGTTCACGCCGAGCATCTCGGGCTGCTTGAGGAAGCTGGCCGACCACTCAGGGTCGTTCGCCAGCAGAGACATCTCGTCAGCGATGACCTCGATCGCTCGGTCCACATCGGTGTCATAGGAGACACCGATGTCGGCCACAACCCGCGCATAGTCGGGCGTCAGGTTGGAGGCAACGGTTATCTGGCCGTTCGGAACGTGGTGAGCGTTGCCGTTGAGGTCCCGAAGAACGGTCGTCCGCAGCTTGATGGCCTCGACGGTTCCCGAGACCCCGGCGATGGTCACGACGTCTCCGATTCCGAATTGATCCTCGACGAGAATGAAGAAGCCTGCAATGACATCCCTGACGAGATCCTGGGCACCGAATCCGACCGCGATCCCGATCGTGGCTGCGACGGCGATGAACGGTGACATCGGGATTCCCCAAATACCCATCACGGTGAGAATCACGACTACCCAAACGGCCAACTTCAGCAGCATCTGCATCACGCTGGTCAGGGTTACGAGGCGTTGACCGCGCTCGCGGTCAGAATGATCGTGAGAATCTGCGTACCGCTTCTCCACTCTGTTCGACCAGCGTTCTATCGAACGATTGACGGTCCACAGAATCACCAGTGCGACAATGACAACTGCGATCGTTGCCAGAATCTCCGACCCGACGTTCGTTCTGAGTGACCCCGCCCATTCCTCAAGAGTATCCAACACCCGTCATCCCTTCTCGATCTGGTAGAGCACTTCGATGGCTTCGACTCCCAACGATACGAAGGTCGCTGCGGCAAGTCCCATCAGGTCGGCGTCGCGGCCGTCAGCGCGGTCGGCAGGAGACGCCGCCATCACCTCTTTCCAACCATCGTTCGCCGCAATCGTCAGATCGGTCGCAAGCTTCGTGATGGCCGTCCGCTTGAGGGTGAGACGTCCCGCGAGAGCCGATACAAGCTGCGTGACTTCCGTCTCGCATCCCGATGCCACCGCTGAAACCACCCGGGGGCCACCGAATCCGTCTTCTTCGAGCATCCGTGCCAGATCCTCCGCGACCAAGCCCGCGTCGTCTCCGAGGCGATCGATCTGGTTCAGGACGAAGATGAATTGATCCTGATATGCAACCAGTCCTGCAAGGAACTCGGCGTGAACGATATGGTCCGCATACTTCTCAGGATCGAATACCCACACGACTGCGTCGACGCGCGGTAGAACGTCCTCAACGATGTGACGGTGCGCCTCTTCAGTGCTGTCGAAATCGGGCAGGTCGACGAGAATCGATGATTTGAGTTTCGATGCACCGATGCGCTCCGTCACACCGAGATCCGACAGCAACCGGCTGAAGCTCATCGACGAGTCCTCGGGGATCACGGCGAGGGCATCATCAGTTGTGGGACGGGCAACACCCACGTGCGAGACCTCTTGTCCCAGAACAGCGTTCAGCAGGGACGACTTCCCAGATCCCGTTCCCCCGGCGAACGCAACGACCAGGACCTCTCCCAGATAACCGAGCTTCCGTCGAGCACGCCGCACCACCGTTGCGAACTCGATTCTCGACTGTTCCGGCACGACACCTTCACAGCGCTCGACTGCAAGATCGGCAAGATCGAGAAGCGACTCGATATCACTCATCGGCTGCTCAACACGTCAGAGGCAGCGAGAAGTTCACCAGGCTTGAACGATCCGGCCTGTTCGATACGCGACCTCCATGCAGCCCTGCGCCCCTCCAGGGCAGCATCGGCAACGGTTACCAGCTGCCTGTGGAGGTCGCTGACCGCTTCATCGAGGTACGACCTCATCACCCTCCGTACCCGTTTGGAAACCTGCACCGTCGGATTCACACCGACCTTCCACGAATTCTGGTCGAGGAGCCGCTCGGTTGATGATCGCCGCCAACGGATCGTCGCGTCCCGCCTGAAGCGTGCTGCCGCTTCGTCCCGCCACAGGACAAGGTCGCGTCTGGTCTCAGACGGGTTCCATGCTCCGAAATCGTCAGCGATTCGCTCGGCGATCCCCCCACCGCCGGCTTCGACGATCGTCCTATCGAGCATGTCAACGGACCCATGGATCTGGCTCATGATCTCCTGTTCGGTTGCAAGCCAGCTCTCACGCACGGCCATTCCTTGGTCGCGGATCGGTGGCGGATCCAAGGTATCGACGATCTGACCAAGACGACCAAGATCGGTTGCCGCCGCCGTCACGACACTCGCGATGTGACGACCAGCGCTCACCGCCGACGCACGGGCAATCGCTGCCTTGTCATAGAGAAGATCGGCTCGTGGAACACTCTCGATGACGGTACGCACGAAGCTGTCACCGACCCCGTCCTCGTCGACGACTGAGATGTCGGACAGGGAGAAACGATCCTTCACGAACGCGATCGTCTCGGAACGCTCCACTTCAGATCCACTCAGACGGTTCAACACAACGAGCCTCTTCGACACAGTGGCCATCGAGTGCCAGAGTTGCTCGGTTGTGGCGTCGCCGTATCGGGTTGGTGATACGACCAGGATTCCGACGTCTGCGGCCGCGAGGGCGGCGCCTACGGCAGCCGGATCGAGTTCCCACGCAGGTGTGTCAACGAACACGAGCCCGGCCGGGGCGCCGGGAGCAACCGCGTATTCGTATTCGTGGGCAATTGGAGCGGGTCCAACCGAGCCGGCCATCACTATGGACCGTGTTGTCGGCCTCAGGACACCCACAGCCGTGACCTCGGCGCCGACAAGGGCATTCGTGAGATGGGACTTTCCAACACCGGTGCAACCAACGAGAACGACCGATCGCGGGACGGAGACGAGGTTCTCGAGCACCTCGGCAGACGTGATTGCATCAGTGAGTATCCGTCCGTCCTCAGCGTCGAGGAGCAAACGAGGCACACGATCGAGTGCATCTCTGAATTCGGCTACTGGATCAACCACGTGCCTATTCCAGCAGACCGTGGTCAGACACCGGTAGTCGAGCGATCATCACATGCCAAAGAAGAGGTCGTTCTCTCCTTCGCTCCAGGCCACGGCCGAGTAGAGAAGCTCAAAGTCCTCCCACGGATACACAGTTTCCACGAGATCGGTTGGGACCGCGAACCAGAACCCATCGGGATCCACCTGGGTGCGATGGGCTCGAAGCGCCGCCCGACCCTGGTCGACGAACCCGGTGACGTCCACCTTGGTCATTCGGCGCTTCGGATTGTCGAAAGTGTCCAGTCGGTCGATCCACATCGCGAAGGGTGACTCACCGACCGTGTCAAGCATCGCCACGTGGAGGGCTGTGATGCGGTCTACGGAAAATACCGGTGCGTAGAGCTTCGTGATCTGCCATGGAGCTCCGAGATCGGGAAACCTCGAACCGTCGGCTGCGGCATCGACCAGCGCCATCGAGAGCTCGTGCACCCGCAAATGGTCGGGGTGTGGATAGAACTCGTGATCGTCGTAACCGAGTACCACGTCGGGTTGCTGTTGTCTGACGACACCAACCAATCGTTCAAGCACGTCATCGAATGGCTGATGGCAGAAGGCATCTGGATGAGCGTTCGCGTCAGAGTACTGCATGCCGGAATCGCGATAGCCGAGCATCACAACGTCGTCGTAACCGATGATCCCCGCAGCCACGGCGAGCTCGGCAGCGCGGACCTCTGCCAGGTTCGACAAGACCTCGGGCGTGTCCATCTCCGGATTGAGAATGTCGCCCGCCTCGCCACCTGTCGCCGTGACGAG
>CAZWMX010000082.1:0-11191 GCA_964635205.1 uncultured Acidimicrobiaceae bacterium
CGACATCTGCACCGTTACGGCCTACTACGCCTACGCGAACCGCATCGCCGACGGCTTGGGCGTGCAACTCGAGACCTGGCTGCCGGACGAATGACGACCGACGACCGACGACGGGTCCAAACCCTCCAAGTGGTTCGAGACTCCGAACCGACAACCCAGACGGAGCCTGTCGTCGGTCGGGTGCAAGGAGCGCAGCGACCGATCGGTCCTCGGATGGAGCCTTGACCGTTCCTTGAACTCCTCTTGACGTTGCTGCGCGAACGTTGCCCACGTCCGGTGTTCACAAACAGGAAGGGAGCAACATGGGACTGTTCATGGATGTCCACAACATCGAGGGCGGCGTTTCCGCAGGCGATGTAGCAGGAGCCCACAAGGCCGATCTCGAGACCCAGGGCAAGTACGGCGTCAACTATCTGAGGTACTGGGTGGACGAGGACGCGGGGAAGATCTTCTGCCTCGTCGAGGCCGACAGCGCCGAGGATGCCAGCACCGTCCACAGAGAGGCCCACGGTCTTGTGGCCGACGAGATCTACCCGGTTTCCGAGTACCACTAGAACCAAGGGCTGACCGAGGGGAGGCACGGCTGAGCCCGCCACCCCTTCGATGTTGTCAACCGTCAAACGAGGAGACAGACAACGTATGGACATGAAAGAACAAGCCGGCGCGCTCCTCACACAGGCCGCTGGCCTCGTCGGAGCACAAACGATTGCCATGGGTCTGCATCACGGTCTTATCGAGGCAACAGCCGAGCACGGCCCGATCGCGGCGAAGGACCTTGCAGCAATGACCGGCCTCGACACCTTCTATGTCGAGGTGTGGTGCCGCGCTGCATTCGGTGCGGGCGTACTCGACAACGACGCTACCCCAGACACCTACTCCCTGGCACCCCACATGGCGACACTCTTGCTCGACACGGAATCACCCGGATATGTCGGGGGATTGTTCAATGTGCTGACCCAGCCAGAGGTGTTCGAACGATTCTCCACCAACCTGCCGTCTGGCGACCACATCTGGTGGGACCAAGTCGGCAGAGGTTTCATCCAGGGTGTGGCCCAAACCGGTGGGGCGTTCAACAACCGCTTCATCCCGGACGGCATGTCCCTCGTCCCCGGCGTCGAGGACCGCCTCGCCGGCGGAGGTACCGTGCTCGAGCTCAGCTGCGGCACCGGCTACGGACTCGTCCGACTGGCGAGACATTTCCCCAACTCCCGTATCGTGGGTCTCGACGGTGACGCCTACTCCCTCGAGCTGGCAGAGGCCCAGATCGCAGAGGCCGGATTCAGCGATCGCATCGAACTCGTCCACTCGACCATGGAGAACTTCGACTCAGAAGATGAGTGCGACGCGGTCACAATCAACGTCTCGATGCACGAATGTCGCGACATCGAGGCCGTCACGGCGTCGATCCATCGGGCGCTCAAACCCGGCGGGTTCTTCCTCAACTCGGACTTCCCCTTCCCGGACGATCCCTCGGGACTACGCACAGTGCCAGGCAGGATCATGAGTGGAGTCCAGTACTTCGAGGCACTGATCGACGACCAGTTGCTGCCGATCAACTACTACATCGAACTCCTCACCCGACACGGGTTCCGCGACATAGGTGTCGTAGAGCTCACGCCCGTCCACGCCATCACCCACGGCACGAAGTAGGCGAGTGATCGTATCCGGGCCTCCGGCGTCCGACGCGGAGCGAAGGGACAGTGACAAACACCCAAAGTCCCGGTACCAATCCGCCGACTCGGACCGTCCGAGGTCCCGGCTGACGCCGGACGGGCAACACAAGCCATTGCTGTGGCGTTCGCTCTCGGAGCGTCAACGAGCCCGAACACCGGACGCCGCGAGCGCCGTATGTGCTGCTGTGTGCGGAGCCTCGAGCAACTTGCTGCTTCGACGGCGCCGCTGATCGCGACCGATGCACGCGGCAAAGGCGGCCGCAAGGCGATACCCTCGCGGGCGACAGAGACACAGGGATTCGAGCACCGGAGCGTGGCGTGGAGACTGATCGAGAAAGAGCAGAGCGCCACGAGCGGGAGCGCAAAGAAGAACACGACCGTTACGAGGTGGAGCGTAAGGAGGAACGCGAGCGGGCCGACCGGAAGCGCAAGGAGGAACGCGAGCGGGCCGACCGGAAGCGCAAGGAGGATCGCGAGCGGCGCGACCGGGAGCGAAGCGAGAATCGCCTCCGCTGACGGATCCTCGATCCGTGAGGGCGGCTCGATTTCCAGGATCCGCACCGAGGCGCTACTCCCCCGATGTTTCACCGGGCGAGTGAGCAGGGAGCAGTCGAACCTGCACGGTCAAGCCGCCGTCTGGCGCGCTGGACACTGAAACAGTTCCCCCGGAACGAGCCGTCACGTGTGAAACGATGGCAAGACCGAGTCCCGTCCCGGGTTCATTCGATTTCCCGCGCCAGAATCGGTCGAAGATCCTCGGTAACTCCTCGTCCGTGACACCGGGGCCCGTGTCCGCGACCTCGACAACACAGATTCCCTCCGACTCGTTTCGCACCGTCACCGTCACGGTGCCGCCCTGTGGCGAGTAGCGGATCGCGTTGTCAATGAGATTGTCGAGTACGTGTTCCAGGCCGCCCGGTACAACAGCTGCCGAACATCGTGTGATTGGGCTCATACTCGTCTCGAGAGAGATGTCTCGGTCATCTGCCACCGCTTCCCAGAGCCGGACACGTTGCTCGACGACGTCGACAACGTCGACAACGACTACTTCGGCACCGCCCGCTCGAGAGAGCTCCAGCAGTTGGTCGACCATCCCCGAGAGTCGTTCTGCCTCGAGAACGATCTCTCCGATGTCCTCCACCTCGCTGGCGGCCGCCGTTGCCTCCAGGTTCTCGAGTCGGAGCCGCAGTGCGGTCAGAGGGGTGCGGAGCTGGTGTGAGGCATCTGCAACGAATGCTCGTTGCGACTCCACGAGTTCCTCGAGGCGAGCAGCCATGTCATCGAACGCGTGAGCCAGTTCGGACAACTCGGGAGGTGCGTCACCGATCGAGGACCGGGCAGACAGGTCGCCCTCCGCGATCCGGGTCGCCGCGTTCCGAAGATCGGCAACGGGGCGGGTGATCGACCGAGCGACGGCGAAGGCGACGACGGCCGTCGCTCCGACCGCCACGAGGACGACAGCACCAAGGCTCAGCCACATACGACGTACACGATCCTCGACCTCTCCATTGAGGACCGTCAACCGCACGGCGCCGTATACGTGGGCTCCGGACGCGACGGGGACCGCCACAACGAACAGGTCGGCGCCAAGCGTCTGGGAATACCGAGTGCCGGAGAATCGGTTACCGGCCAGCGCGGTGACGATCTCGGGTCGATTCGTGAACGACCGCGGGTCACCACCCGCGGTATCCACGACCGACATACCGGCCTGATCGACCACAACGACCCTCGCTCCTGTCCGCTCGGCGTAGGAGATGGCTGACTGCGGATAGAGGGACGAACCGTGCTGCAACGAGTCTTCGTAGACGGTTGTGAGCACGACGGCATCGCGTTCGAGCGCAATGGCGAACTGCTCACGTTGACGCTCGGCAAACACCAAACCGAATGGCACCGCCAGGGAGCCGGCCAGCACCAGCACGATCGCCACGTAACCGAGGAGCAGCCTGCGGATCACTCAGGCAACTCTGTCAGTTGGTATCCGACACCGCGCACGGTGAGGATGAGCCCGGAATCGTCGAGTTTTCGTCGCAACGACGCGATGTGCACGTCGAGAGTCTTGGTTGATCCCCACCAGTGCTCGTCCCAGACCGAGCGGAGGATCTCGTCGCGGGACAGGACCGCGCCGGGATCGCTCGCGAGGAATACGAGAAGGTCATACTCCTTTGGTGTGAGCGAGATGTCGCGACCATCGAATATCACCGTACGTGTTCGATGATCGATGGACAATCGACCCAATTCGATCTCCTGATCGGTCGCACCCGACCGATCGTCGACGCGGCGCATCACGGCACGGATCCGTGCCGTGAGCTCCCTGAATCCGAAGGGCTTGACGATGTAGTCGTCGGCGCCGAGATCGAGAAGGGCCACACGATCTATCTCATCAGAACGCGCGGTAACGATGATGATCGGGACCTGTGACACTTCCCTGATCCTTGCGGTCACGAGCTCGCCGTCGACGTCCGGTAGACCGAGGTCGAGGAGCACGAGATCGTGAGGACCCTCGGCAATAGCCTCACGCCCGGTCCTGACCCAGGTGACGTCGTACCCTTGCCGTTGCAGGCCTTCGGTCATCGGTTGAGCTATGCCGACGTCGTCCTCGACGAGAAGAATGCGCATCCACACATGGTCGCACATCGTCAAGACACTCCTCTGCATCTTTACCCGACCCTTACCTTCGCCTTCCCTTCTGCTCACCAGCGATTCGATACCTTGGTTTCGAGTACAAGAGAGCTTCTGAGGGAGGAAGTATGAAACATCGCACCGCACTCGTCACGGCAGCATCCGTGGCAGTCGTGATTCTCGCAGCAACCGCGGCCATCGCCACCAACCTGGGGATACTCAGCAGCGGGACCGACACTGGAGAGGTCGGCGCACTCACGGTCGCATCGACGGAGCAGTCGGAGGTTCCACCGGCAAATCTCGTCTCGATCGTGGATGAGGAGGCGACGGAAGCCGCCTCGGACACGGATCCCGCACCCGCCGGAGAGATCACGGCGTACGCAGTCGGAGACGCAGGTGTTGTCACGTTGAACAACGACGGCTCGATGCTGACCATCGACAATGTCACCACCAACGCCGGATGGAGGACTGCACAGATTCTTGACGGCACCTCCGTCGATGTCGGATTCGCGACCGCCGATGGACAGGTTCTACGGTTCGTGGCCGAGCTGGACGAAACAGGAACGATCCAGACACTCGTCGAGGACCTCACCCCTGGAGCGAGCCGGTACGACGACGACCACGACCACGACGACGACTACGACGACGACGACGACCACCGCTACGACGACGACCACGACGATGACGACTGAAGCCGTCGCCGAACCACTGATCGCGGCCAAGAGCAGGACCACACCGTCCCGACGGTCACACCCCGCTGCTCGTTCCCGCACCGTGACGCTGGCCCTCAGCATCACCGCCACCGCCGGATTGATGATCGCCATGGGCTCCGGCGAAGCACTGTCATCCGTCACCGTCGGATCGGAGGTGCTCCCCGCACCCCCCGAGCCGACGGTTGCCACGGTGACCGGACCAAACATCCTTCTCCCCGTCCCGGCGTCCGATGGTGCCCTGGCAACCGCACAAACGGCGACCGTGTCGGCGGCGAAACCCCAGCCCATCATGCTGCAACCGCAGCGCCGGGTCGTGGTGAAGAGCAATGGCAGTCGTTGAATCACCGCCGGTGACCGCGAGCTTCCGGGCCATGGGGAGTGACATCGTCGTCGTGACCGACGGTCCGGACCATCTCTTGGACATAGCTCGGCGAAGGATCGAAGAGCTCGAACAGGCCTGGAGCCGCTTTCGCCCGGATAGCGAGATCTCAAACATGAATCGATCAGACGGCTGGGTCGACGTGTCGACCGACACGTTGACGCTCGTCGACCACGCGCTGTCCGCGTGGCGGCTCACCGGCGGAGCATTCGATCCAACGATCCTGTCATCGCTCGTCGCCAACGGCTACGCAGAGAGCAGGAGCGAGTCGCCGGGTCGCACGATCCTGTTCGGTCCCGCCCATCGGGGCCCGGCACCGGGCCCAGACCGCATCGAGGTCGATCGGGCGGCATCGCGCGTGCGACTGCCGGAAGGTGTTGGTTTCGACCCCGGCGGCATGGGCAAGGGCCTTGCCGCGGATCTCGTGGCAAACAAGCTGATCACATCTGGTGCAACCGCGGTCATGCTGTCGATCGGAGGTGACGTCCGGGTGGCCGGCGTTGCCGACGCCGGATGGGTCGTTGCCATAGAGGATCCCACCGACCGTGAACGGACTGTCGCCGAGTTGAGCCTCGTCGATGGTGCAGTGTGCACGTCGTCTGTGCTCGCCAAGACCTGGTGTATGGGCGACGAACCCATGCACCATCTGATCGATCCGCGCACAGGAGATCCGATAACCTCCTCGATCGTCTCCGCGACCGTGATCGCCGGCGAGGCGTGGATGGCAGAGGCTCTGACCAAAGCCGCCATCACCGGTGATCCGGTCGGCGCACTCGGATTCCTCGAATCCGCAGGGGTCGAAGGCCTGCTCGTGGACATGGACCGCGTCGTTTGGCGTACGCCAGGTCTCGAGAGGTACGCGGCATGATCGCCGCAAGCACCTGGTGGTTCCTCGCCCGTTCAACAGGACTCGTGGCAGGAGTCCTGCTCGTGATGGCGTTCGTGTGGGGCATCCTGCTCTCGACACAGCTCGTGAAGCCGGTGAAGCGTGCAGCGTGGCTGCTCGATCTCCACCGATGGCTGGGCGAGCTCACGGTCCTTTTCGTGGTGCTGCACCTCGTTGGTCTGGTCGCAGACTCATACGTCGAGTTCGATCTGGCCAGCATCTTCGTTCCGTTCGCGTCGGAGTGGCGACCTGTGGCCGTGACGTGGGGTGTTGCAGGGCTGTACCTGCTTGCAGCCGTCCAGATAACATCGTGGCAGCGCATTCGCTCTCGCCTCTCGCGCCCTGTTTGGCTCGCAATTCACCTCCTGAGCTTCCCTCTCCTGTGGGTCGTCGCGATGCATTCCGGTGCTGCCGGCACAGACGTCGGGAACAGGCTGTACCTCATCTCCGCGTTGGTGTTGGTCGCCCTCTCAGTGTTCGTGGTGGTGTACCGCGTCCTCGCAGGGACGGGGCGGACACGTAGATCGACCACGGAATCGGCCACGGACGCGGAGACATGCACCGAGCGTGCGCGTGCGGGCAGTTGAGGGACAGGTTCCAGGTGACGGACGACGCTATTGGAGGCTGTCGACGAACTCACTCAACTCTGAACGCGAGCGCAGTCGAACGAATTCGAGATGTGCCCATGCAGGGTCGTTCATCCGGCTCTCGTATTTCACACGGGTGTGATCGAATCGAGTCCAGGTCCATCGGATGATGTTGTCCTCCGGAGCCCATTTGAACAGGTTCGGCCACCGCTCCCGGTTGCCGTTCCAGAGCTCCTTGCCCGTCGTGGCTCTGCTCACAGCACGCCAGGTGACCTGACGCATTGCTGTGCGCTTCGCAGGATCGACCCACACAACGGTGTCCGCGTGATGCCATACGAGGTCGAGAACACCGTGGGACGAGTAATTGCCGTCGATGACCCAACGATCCTTCGACGCAAAATCCATCGCAACCTCCCGAAACTCATCGTCGGGAAGCGGTGTCCAGTCAGGCTGGTGATACACACTGTCGAGTTCGAGCCGCGGATGGCCGAGTTTGTCCGCGATAGCGCGCGCGGCAGTCGTCTTGCCCGAACCTGAGCTGCCGACCACGGAGATGCGTTGCATCGCGAGGACAATAAGCAGTTCACAGTCGGAACCGATGCTGACTGTGAACTGAAAACTGTGAACGATGGACTACGGCTTCAGCCGGAGGCCATCTCAATGAACGAACCAACATCGACTGCAGCGATCGTCTCTCCGATGAGTTCGACGGGGAGATCGTCAATGCGACGGAATCGCACGCAGGACTTACCCATATCGAGGCGCTTCCCCGTCTCGCGGTACTTGTCGAGGAATTCCTCGCGATGGCCCTCATCGGCGTACACACCGCTCAGGTACACGGCCATGTGATTCTTCTGACTGGCAAGAGCGGCATACATGAGAGGCTGCCCGTTGTAGGTATCGGGATAGGTTTCGAGGGGCACGGCATAGGTGATCATGCCCCAGTTCATTTCCTCCTCATACCCCGTGGGGAGGTTCTCGACGATGACATCGCGCACCGTCTCGATCGCCCCCCGACGATCGTCGGGAAGCTCCGCAAGGTACTGCTCAACCGTGGTGGCCTCACTTCGCATGGTCAACAGCGTAAACGCTCAAGAGGTTCACGGTTCACGGTTTACGGTTCACGGCTTACGGTCAGCACGGTTCCGACCGTGAACTGTAAACCGTGAACTGTGAACGATGGCCGACGACGTCAGTCGGCGGCCATCTCTCTGAGCACCATGTGCAGGATTCCGCCGTGACGGAGGTAGTCGACCTCGATCGGAGTGTCGACCCTGGCAGTTGCGGTGAACGTGACGATCGTACCGTCGGCCTTCGTGGCTGTGACCCCGATGCCCTGACCAGGGGTCAGTGAGTCGTCGACCGCGATGTCGAAGACTTCGGTCCCGTCGAGGCCGAGGCTGTCAGCGTCCTGTCCTTTCGGGAACTCGAGGGGCAGCACACCCATCATCACGAGATTGGACCGGTGGATCCGCTCGTAGCTCGTTGTGATGACCGCCCTGACCCCCAGCAGGAAGGTCCCCTTGGCAGCCCAGTCCCGGGAGGAGCCCATGCCGTAGTCGCTGCCGCCGAGAACTACCAGAGGTATACCGGCCTCCTTGTAGTTGAGGCTTGCCTCATAGACGCTTCGCACCTCACCGTCGGTGAAATCCTTCGTCCAGCCACCCTCGGTCCCCGGCACAAGCTGGTTCCGGACGCGGATATTGGCGAACGTGCCACGCGTCATGACCCGGTCGTTGCCACGACGAGAGCCGTAGGAGTTGAACATCCGTGTCTCCACACCGCTGTCGGTGAGGAACATGCCTGCGGGAGTGTCAGAACCGATAGCTCCCGCAGGACTGATGTGGTCAGTCGTTACGGAGTCACCGAGTTTGAGGAGGACCCGTGCACCGTTGATGGGTGTGATGGGTGTCGGATCCTCGGCGAGATCCTTGAAGAACGGGGGCTCCTGAACATACGTAGAGGATTCGTTCCATCCGTACAGTGCGCCACCAGACGTCTCGATGCTCTTCCACATGGCGGAGCCGTCGTAGACAGCGCCGTACTCCTTGATGAACTGTTCCCGCGTCACAGACGACGCGACCGTCTCGAGGATCTCAGCCTGAGTAGGCCACAGATCGGAGAGGTACACGTCGCTTCCCTCTTGGTCGGTGCCGAGTGGTTCGGTGACGAGGTCGATGTCAACGGTTCCTGCGAGTGCATAGGCGACCACCAGCGGTGGGCTGGCGAGGTAGTTGGCACGAACGTCAGGGCTGATCCGACCCTCGAAGTTCCTGTTACCCGAGAGCACGGATGTCGCGACGAGATCGTTCTCTTTGATGGCCGCGCTGATCGGTCCGGGGATCGGTCCCGAGTTTCCGATGCAGGTCGTACAGCCGTAACCGACGTTGAAGAACCCGACGGATTCAAGATCCTCCAGGAGCTGTGACTTCACGAGATAGTCGGTGACAACCTTGGAACCGGGGGCCAGAGACGTCTTGACCCATGGCTTGCGATTGAGACCCTTCTCTCGCGCCTTGCGGGCGACCAGGCCCGCGGCGACCATCACCTCAGGGTTGGATGTGTTGGTGCAGCTCGTGATGGCGGCGATGACGACGTCACCATCCGAGAGGTCGAATGTTGCACCGTCGTACTCGACGCCGGTCGCTGCACCGGGACCACCGCCATCCGGGCGGAGTTGACCGTTGATGTCAACGTGCCATTGCCGTTTCATATCCGCAAGCGCAATGCGGTCCTGTGGGCGCTTCGGACCAGCGAGCGAAGGCACCACAGACGACATGTCAAGTCCGAGGGTCGAGCTGTAGATGATGTCGCGGCCGTCGTCGCGCCACATGCCCTGCATCCTGTAGTACTGCTCGACGGTCGCGATCAGCTCCTCGGAACGACCGGAGAGCCTCATGTAATCGAGCGTGAGGTCGTCAACGGGGAAGAAACCAACCGTGGCACCGTATTCGGGAGCCATGTTGGCAAGCGTTGCCCGATTCGCAACAGGCATCTCAGCAAGGCCCGGCCCGTAGTACTCAACGAACTTGCCGACTACTCCGTGTTCCCTGAGCATCTCGGTTACACGCAACACGAGGTCGGTAGCCGTCGCACCATTGAGCAGCGCACCGGTGAGTTTGAAGCCAACGACCTCAGGCAGAAGCATGTAGATCGGCTGGCCGACCATCACTGCCTCGGCCTCGATTCCACCGACACCCCAACCAACAACGCCGAGTCCGTTGATCATCGTGGTGTGGCTGTCCGTACCGACGAGAGAATCCGGATACAACGCACCGTTCTCGTCCCATACGACTTTGGCGAGGTACTCCAGGTTGACCTGGTGAACGATCCCTGTTGCTGGAGGCACCACGGAGAAGTTGTCGAACGCAGACTGACCCCATTTGAGGAACTCGTACCGCTCGTTGTTGCGCTCGAACTCGAAGCCTGCGTTGATACCGAGCGCATCAGGCGTGTTGAAGGCGTCGACCTGAACCGAGTGGTCGATGACGAGGTCCGACTGGACCTGTGGGTTCACCTTCTGTGCTGCGCTCTCATCGCCGGTCATCCGAACGATCGCCGAACGCATCGCGGCAAGGTCGACAACCGCTGGAACACCCGTGAAGTCTTGGAGAACAACTCGGGCCGGCTTGTAGGCGATCTCGGTGTCTTCGACCTTCGAAGCGTCGTACTGCGCAACAGCAATCACGTCATCGTCACGCACGACCCTGCCGTCGTGGTTCCGCAGGACCGATTCGAGGAGCACCTTGATCGAATACGGAAGTGAGTCGATGTCGCCCATGTGTGCCAGCGAGTCGAGGCGGTACACGACGCGTTCGCCGAGAGGCGTGTCGATGACCTGGCGGGCGGAGAAGGGATCGTGGTTCACTGTTGCCTCTCCCGGTTGGGTGGTTCGTACGGTCTAAGCATCCAAGATTAGGACCGCTCTGAGGACGAAACCGCCTCGGAAGACATGTCGGAGTTGTGTCGGGTCGAAGGAAGCGTGGTTCTTGCGGTTCCGATGTCGAAGGCGCTGCGCCGAGCGAAAGAACGGCGATTCCTTCTGCCGTGCGTCGAAGAGCAACGAATGACCCGGAATCCGTTCTCTGGGCTCACGACGGGTTGCGTTCTCTGGGCTCACGACCGGACTCACTCCGGTCTAGAACCCTGGGTTCACGACGGGTTGCGTTCTCTGGGCTCACCACCGGACTCACTCCGGTCTAGAACCCTGGGTTCACCACGGGTTGCGTTCTCTGGGCTCACCACCGGACTCACTCCGGTCTAGAACCCTGGGTTCACCACGGGTTTAGTCGTTCCAGTAGCGTTGTTCTTTGAAGGGGTCGCCGTACATGTGG
>CAZWMX010000083.1:0-7914 GCA_964635205.1 uncultured Acidimicrobiaceae bacterium
TGCCAAGTGCGTCCAACTGGGACAACAGATCGGATTTCGAGCTCTCGGAGAGGCCAAGGACCGCAACCATTGCACCAATGCCGATCATGATCCCGAGGGCGGAGAGGACGGAACGCAACGTTCGTGTGCGCAGACCGATGCCCGCGGCACGAGCCATGTCCTGCGGTGTGAGACGCGATGGTGCCAGGTCCTTCACGATCGTCATGCCGACACACCAAGCCGGTCTTCGACAATCGCTCCGTCGAGCATGGAGATTTGGCGTGGAAGGCGATCAGCGAGCGCCCGATCGTGCGTGATCACAACAATGGTCGTGCCTTCGGCATTGAGATCCTCCATGAGTCTGAGAATGTCCACGCCTGTCTTGCTGTCGAGGTTTCCTGTTGGCTCGTCCGCAAGCACGAGGCGTGGGCTGCCAACAAGGGCTCGGGCTATGGCGACTCGTTGTCGCTCACCACCAGAGAGCTTCGTCGCCATATGGCTTGCCCGCCCGGTGAGGCCGACACGCGACAGTGCCTCGGTGGCGAGCTCGCGCCGTTCCCTGAGCTTCATCCCTGTGTAGAGAAGACCGTCGGCGACGTTGTCGAGCGCTGTTTCGCCGGCGAGAAGGAAGAACTGCTGGAACACGAATCCGATGTGGTGTGCTCGAAGCGCCGAGAGGGCAGGATCCGAGAGCTCAGCGACATCAACCCCGGCAACCTCAACGCGACCAGACGTCGCACGGTCGAGCGTGCCCATGATGTGCAGCAGCGTCGACTTGCCGGACCCCGACGGGCCAACTACAGCGACAAGTTCACCGTCATCGATCGAGATGTCGACACCGGCGAGGGCGTTCACCGGGGGCGTACCCTCGTACGTCTTGACCACTCCCTCGAGACGGAGCGCATGGCTCATGGCACCACGACAAGGACACCGGCAGACAGACCGCTCCCCGTGACCTCAACGAGCCCATCGGCGAACAGCCCGGTTTCGACACCAACGAGATAGGTCGAGCCGTTGTCCACCACCTCAACCGCGTAACCGCCTTCTGCAAGTGCAAGAAGGGCCGTCACCGGTACCGCGAGGACATCGCTTGCAGAGTCGGACACGATGTCAACGTCGACCGGTGCTTCGTCCAAGCCGAGAGTCGCTTCGGGATCTTTGATCGTCACGATCATCTCGAAGAAGCTCTCACCTGCCTGGTTCGTTTGGGCAACAGTTCCTATCGACGTGACAGTTCCGGCGACGACGACCTCATCCGGCAGCTCGACCTCGACAGTGTCTCCTACCTCGACGAGTGACTGGTCGGACGTGGCCAACTCGACGGTCACGAACGTGGAACTGGCAGACGTCATGATCACAGGTGAGCCATGAATCGCAGTATCGCCTGTTGACGCAACCACTTCGCCAACACGAAGGCTGTCCGGGAGGAACACGACCTCCCCCATGTTGACAACTCCGTCCGGGTGAGCACCCGTCGAGAGCTGCCAAGGAACGACAGCTTCAAGCGTCGCATCATCAAACGTTCCAATCGGGAGATCACCAGGCGCGAGTCCGAGGTCGATCAGGGCAGCCTGGAGCTGGGCAACATCGGCACCTTCGTCTCCGGGGCCCATGGCTCGATACGTCGGCGTCTCGCCGTAGAGCAGCACCGTCGGCCGGTTGTCGACGCGATAGAGCACATCACCCTGCTCGATGATCTCTCCCTCCTCCGCTACCCAGGTGAATGTGCCGGCCGGTGCGGCCGACAAAGCGATCACGGGCTGACCGAACTGAACCTGGTCACCGGCGCTCACCAGTGCTTCGGCAACGTAAGTGGGACCGGCAGCGAACAGCATCTCGCCGAGCGAGAACCCGCCGTCAACCTCGGCTCCGATGTCTTCCTGGAGCAGCTCGATAGCAGCGCGAGTCGCGGAGGTGAACTCCTCGTCGATCTCGATGTCCCCGTCGGGGTCGTAGCCGAGGTCGACGAGCGACTGCTCGACGAACATGATGTCCTCGCCGTCTGGCGTCCTGCGATCGATCGTCCGGTACACGGGGGTGTCGCCATACAGGACGACAACCGGTGCAGCGTTGACCTCGTACAGAACCTCACCCGCTGTGACCACGACACCTTCGTTGGGAGCGCTGGTGACAACTCCCGCAAGTCCGCCGAACACCGTCTCGACACCGTCCGGCGACGTTCTGAATGAGATGGCCTCTGCGTCTCCGTAGCCGAGCGTGCCCGAGACGGTTTCGGTGACGACGAGATCACGTTGCTGCACCGTCGCGGTCGATAGTTCCTGGCCATCAACTTCGGCATCGGGATTCGAAGAGCTCGTCACCGAAACCGCGACAGCGACCACAGCCGCGATCGCGAGGGCACCGACGAACCAGGGCCACCAGTGCCGGCCGCTGGGCTGTGCACTCGTCTTGCCGGTATTGCCATCCGGGGGTTCGGTGGCGGTCATTATCCGTTCCCACCGGAGCCGCCGCCTCGACCGACGAAGGGGAGATTCGCGAAGATGTCCTCGCACTTCTCCATGGCGGAGACGAAGTCAGGATCCTCCGGATCGATCTGACCACCGAACGGACCTCCACCTCCAGAGCCGCGGCTCCCGAAGTTCGAAAGATCAGGGTCCGGCATGTCGTATCCGTTCTCACGCATGCACGCAGCGAACTCGACAAGGGTGTCCCCAACCTCGGTGAGGTCGATGTTTCCCGGTCCAAAGGCGAGTCCTTCGAGAATCCCCTGGCATGCCTCGAACGCGGCTTGGGAGGTTTCACGGTCGACATTCGAACGACGGATGTTGAACTCGGGCACGCCGTCGGCATTGAACGTTGGATCCTCGAAGTCATCGACACCGTTGTCCCGCATGCAGGCTGCGAACTCGAGGAGGATCTCCTCATCACCTGCAGAAGAATCGGCCGTTGCCTCCTGGGCGATCGTGGTCTCCGTGTCGCTCAGCGACGCGACACCGTCGCCGTCGCTGTCGGCACTGCTGCAAGCAGCGACCAGCAGAGCGAATGCCACTATCGATATCAGTACCCGGTTCATTCCAGCTCCTATGTGATGTACCTCGAACGCTATCGGACGAACCCGAATAGCTCACATGTATCGGGTGAGAAGCGGATGAGAATGACGGCATCCTCGAGATCCGGCGGTACCTCACCCGCAGTCCAGATCCGGCAGCCGGTCGAGGAACTCCTCTGCCATGGTGAGGTAGTCGAACCCGGCCACACCGCCGTCCATCTCGACAAGAGACCACACAACGTTCCAGCACACGAATACCGGGATGAGGGATTCGAGATCCTGCCGCATCTCGGGATTGACGGAGCCGAAGTACGACTCGAGCAGGAGATCTCGACCGTCGTCGTCAAGCATGTAGGCGATGCCTGCCAGGTCGTACATGGCTTCGCCCATGCCGGCGTATTCCCAGTCGATCAGCCAGAGGCCCCCGTCATCGAGGAAGTTGAGGTGGTACGGATCGTTGTGACACAGCACCAGTTCGGACTCAGACACCGCGGTCCGCTCGTGTTCCGTTTCCTTGACACGCACAAGAAGTGGAGCGAGGCGAGTTGGCAGTGTGGTTCCCCTGGCTTCGACGAGGTCGATCCAGCGTCGAATGTTCTCGTACGGATCGAATCTCCCATCGACCGGTGCAAGCGAGTGCACATCGCGCAACCTTGCTGCGAGACGTGCAACCGTCGCCGGTGTCGCGAATTCGTCGATGGACAGATTGCGGGCGCCGATGAGGTAGCGCGTCACGAGGTGCCCTTCCGGCTGCGTGAACAGCAGGAGCTCAGGCGCGATGCCTGCTTGCTCTGCCCGGCGGAAAGCCGATTCTTCCCTGACACGGTCGATGCCGAGGACAGGGCCGTTGTCACAACCGATCCGAACGACGAACTGTCCCTCGTCCGTGTCAACGAGGTAGCTCGTGTTCGTAAGACCACCGGACAGAACGCGGACGGAGAGATCGGACGATCGAGCGAGCTCGGGAACGCTCGCGACAACGCTCCTGAACTGCGATATGTCTCTCGATAACACCACGGCGATCGATGCTACTCCGTCGGTCCCGGTGGGTGGAGCGTGCGTCCCCGCCCATTTCGAGCCGAATGCGTCGTGACGACGAACGGCTAGCGTGTCGCCATGAAGATCTCAAGCTCAGACGAGTCATTCGAGGCGTTTCGTGGATCGTTCTCCTACGGGAAGCGCAACGACCTGAACTTCAAGTTCTTCAAGACACTGTCTGACGACGACGTCGCCTCGTTTCTCCAGGTGCTGCTGGATCGGCTCGGCGAGGCCTACGACTCGGGTGACATCCAACCGCTGATCGACGCTGCATACGAAGCGCAGGTCGCTGGTTACACCCCCGGTCCGGATGCTCCACCGCCGAAGTTCCTGTTCGAGGACGGTCCGTTCACACCGCTCGACTCACCGGTGACGAACGCCCGAGTCGGTCTCCTGACAACATCGGGGCACTTCATCGCCGGTGACGATCCAATGCCGTTCGGCGTATCCGACATGACCCAGGAAGAAGCCGTTGCTCGGATCGGTGAATTCCTGGTCGATACCCCCGTCCTGTCCGAGATCCCGTCAGACACACCGAGTTCACAGTTACGGGTTCGCCATGGTGGATACGACATCCGCTCAGCTTTGAAGGACCCAAACGTCACCTTCCCTATCGACCGGCTCCGTGAAGCCAAGGACGAGGGCAGGGTCGGCGAGCTCGCGAAGACGTTCTTCTCGTTCCCCGGGGCAACAGCACACGGTCGGTTACGCAAGGAACTACCCGGCTGGGTCGAGCGGATCCACGAGGAAGACATCGATGTGATGCTCCTCGTGCCCGTCTGACCCGTGTGTCACGTGTCGGTCGGGCACGTCGGAAGGGCGATCGAGGAATCGGGCATCCCAACGGTGACGGTGATGGTCAAGGCGTTCGAACACAGGGCACGGGAGTTGAAGAGCCCGCGGACCCTGGTCGTCGAACATCCGATGGGGCGCCCACTCGGCGCAGCAGGCGACACCACACGTCAGCACGAGGTTCTCAACGCCGCCTTCGATCTGTTGGGGTCGGCAACCGAGAACGGCACGATCGCGGAGTTTCCTGAGACGTACCGTCCACGCCCGCTCGACGCCTAGTTTTCGGGTTGGTTAGTCGGACCGGACCGCTCTTGTAGCGATGTAAGCGCCGACCAGGACCACGGCAACGCCACCAAGGGCGATGGGTGCAACGACCTCATCCCTGAACACGACGCCGAGAACGATCGCGACGATCGGGATCAGGTACGTGGTTGTCGACATGCGGGGTGCGCCCACGCGCCCGGCAAGTGTGGTGGCCAACGCACGAACGATTCCTGTGCCGATGACACCCAGGATCACAACAGCGATCAATGCGCTCAGCGTGAATTCGGACTCGTCCAACGTCGTCGCTGCGAAAGGAAGGAGCATGAAACTCGACAGGATCAGGGCCCACATCGTCACGGCGGCACCCCCGTACCTCTGTTGGAGCGGGACGAGGAGATTGCCACTGATCCCGTAGCCGATCGTTGCGAGAAACACGAGGCCGACAGCGCCGGGCTCAGCTTGTGCACCTCTCAGCGACGGAAGGGTCATCAAGAATATCCCAACGAATCCAAGCGTGATTCCGATCACCTGTGCTCGCGCCGGCAGCCGTCTCAGGAGCAGCGCTGCGATCACAAGGCTGAGAATCGGGACTCCTGCGGTGACCATTCCGGCAACCGCGGAGTCGAGGGTCGTCTCCGCCATGGCATACAGGAGCGCAGGTGCCGCATTACCCAGGAGGGCGACCGCCGCTATCCGCGACCAATCGGCTCTGTCGATATTTCTTCGCGCCCGTGAGAACGTGGCCAGGGCGCCGGCGCCGAGCGCGACCCGCCCGAAGGCAACAACGCCGGGAGAGAGATGGTCAACTCCCAACGCGATCCAAAGGAAAGCCGACCCCCAGATGATGCCGATGGTGAGGGTGAGTCCCCATTCGCGGGAGCCGTATGCATCGGTGTGCGAGCCGACGTTTGTGAGGGGTGCTGCCATGAGCCTTCCCTTGTTCCTAGCGGGGACACTATCGGGGTCCTGCCACACCAGGATCAGTCGGTTCAAGGGGAATCGCCGGTGGGTGCAGCGCGTTCCATCTTCGTGCGGTTTCTGATACCTCTTCTTCTCCTCGTCGCGGCGTGCGGCTCTGCCAACGCTGTGGTTGACGGCGACGGTGACTCGGCCGTCGCCGACCAGGTCGAGCTCTCCTTGTCGCTGTACATCGTCGACGAGGCGGGCGGCGGAACCGGTTCGGCACTCTCATCACAGAGGGATGTGGCCACAGTCGAACAGATCGTCGAACGGATGCAGACCATATGGGACCAGGCGGGGATCGTGTTCGTTATCAGCACCATCACACGCATCGAGGCCCCAACCGAGGCGCTCTCCGATCTCGGCCGTGGTGAGACGGCTACGTTTCTCGACGGCGTGTATCGCGGCGCCATCAACGTTCCCGGCGCCGGTACGATCAACGGTTTCTATGTGAGAAGCCTCGGGAGAATCAACGGAATGGCGCCGCTGGGCACTCGTACGTTCTTCGTCACCGATGAGCCCTCCGTCCACGACGAGAGGGTGTCCAGCCACGAGATCGGGCACATTCTCGGTTTGCACCACACCACTGATGACTCCGGTCGTCTCATGTTCTCAGGCACCAACGGCGTGGAGTTCTCAGAAGAAGAGATCGCAACTGCTCACTACACGGCTGAGGGAATCGTCGATGGCAACCGCTAGGTTTACGCTCTTCATCTCCGTCGTTCTTGTCGCCGCAGCCTGCTCAAGTTCGGGAACCTCTTCAACGACGAGTGCACCGCAAGCGGATCCGATCTCGATTCCGAACGAGGGCGGGTCATTGGAGGGACACACACCCACTGCCTTCGCCGGTACCGGTACGGGCCTTTTCGTCGGCGACAACCTCAACCCATCGTTTCCCGAAGGTGTCGGCGTCCAGTTGTACCTCACCTTCGTTCTCCCCTCTGGCCTCAGCGCCGGTATCGCTCGGATCGCGTCCAATGCACTCCAGGTTGCCGGTACTCCGTTCGAGGATCTTGGACCCCTGCTCGTTGAACCGGTCAGCTATGAGTCCTTTGGACCTGAGCTGTTCGATCTTCCGAGTATCGGACCACAGGCCGAGTGCATCGTCACGAATAGCACTTCCATCGAGTGCGACGTCACATCGGCCGTCCAAGGTGCCATCGACCGCGGCGACGAGACAGCTCAGTTCCGAATCAGGTTCACGCAATTCGCGGACGGTGATGGACAACAAGATCTCGCGATGTTCTTTCGATCGGATTCCAACTCCAACGAAGCCGGCGTCTTCGAACTCACGGTTGAACCGGGATCCTGAACTCGAGCGTGTGCCGACCGGATGCCATGTCAACGTCGGCAGTGTGAGATGCTGTTCATCCCAGATGCGCCGTATGAGAGGAGACACATGATGTTCCACCACATGGTGATGGTCCGATTCAGGGCCGGAACCACCGAAGATCAGATAGATGCGATCACCGATGGACTGGCGTCCCTACCGGACCAGATCGATGTGTTGTCGGCATACCGGTTCGGACCCGACGCTGGGATCACCGATGGATCGTGGGACTACGGCGTCGCTGCCGACTTCGCCGACGAGACGCACTATCCCGAATACAGCAGCCATCCCGCCCACGTTGCGGTGTTCAAGGAACGAATCGCGCCCGTGGTGGATGAGATCGCCCGGGTGCAGTTCAGATCGTAACCAGGAGCCGATCAACCTGATGGTGCCCATGCAACCCAGGTTGCCTCGGGAATGACGATGGGCTCTGTCCCATCAACCGGTTCGATCACGACTACGGGATCTGCGTCGAGAACTGCCGGATAGCCGATGTACTCGCCCGACGACGACCAGAACTGGACGGACTGGGCGTACTGGT
>CAZWMX010000083.1:8014-11177 GCA_964635205.1 uncultured Acidimicrobiaceae bacterium
TAGCCGATGTACTCGCCCGACGACGACCAGAACTGGACGGACTGGGCGTACTGGTCGAAGAACGGGACCACGTTCCGAAACCACGGCGGCTGGAGCGTGAACGACGCTATCTCGGCACTCTGGCCATCCGACCACACATTCCATGCCAGTGACAGCGGCTCATCACCGAGCGTGGCGTAGAGAAGCGCCTCCCCGCGCTGATCCCACTGATACACGAGCGCAAGCTCGCTCGAAACGGTCTGCAGCGACCCCGTAGCCAGGTCGATCACAACGAGCCTTCCGCCCGGCACCGTCGGAAGGAGTTGCGCACGAAGGCCTGCCGCGATCGATCCCGCGTCGGGCCGCTCTGTCGCCTGAATCGCGATCATGTCACCGGAAGCAACGAACCCGACCGGGCCATCGACCTCCGCTATGTCTGTGAAGGAGCCATCTCTCCAATACGCGAGACGTTGGGTACCTTCCACAGAACGTAGTGTCACAAGGCCTCTGTCCAGCCACACGGGCGTCTGGAAGAGCCCGGTGTCGGACAGGATCGTCTCGGTTCGTCCGCTTCGTCTGACATCAAGGCGTCGACCAGCGATGTGGATCGCCAGCAAAGCACCATCCGGCGACCAACTGGTGTAGAACGGCGACTCGTCCGACAGCGGGGTCACATCGCCAGTGCGGCTGATGAGCTCTGAGACGAGCCCCGCGCCTGAAGGATCGTTTCGCAGCGACGTCGTCGCGAAGGGGCTACCTGGCGGAGCCGGTGAGAAGTAGAACGGCGGGGTTTCCATTGCTGCGCGCCACACGACGTCCCCCGTTTCGGCGTCTGTGGCGGTAAGGGAGTGGTCGCCGGAGTCGGATACCTCCGAGAACACAATCGTTGCGTTGTCGAGCCATGTCGGCTGGCGGTAGGTGTACCCCTCTGGTGGGTCGATGCGTGAGATCTCGTCTCCGGTCGCGTCATAGACCGCTACTCCACCGGTGACCGTCGAGACCACGATCCGATCGAGACCGACCTCGGGTTCCGGAAGTGTTGTTGATGTGCTCCCGTTGGCTGTTGAGGTCGGATCGGAGGTGGTCGACGGCTGGCAGGCAGCAGCCAGAACTCCGAGAACAACAAGGACAACCAAGAAGCGGCGCATCGGCCAATGCTACGTCCCGAATCCACATGCTTCGACGGTGACGACCGGGGGTGTCATCAGAATCGTCTGCGAAACCCTCAGACAGTGCCCATAATGGTGCGAGGTACCAAGGGAGGCACCATCTCGAACGACGTTCTCGTCGCATTGAACGCTGACGTTGTCAGCTACAGCCGATTGCTCGCCGACGACCCGGAACACACTGCGGACGCAATGAGCGCAGCGAGAGCAATCGTGACCCAAGAGGTTTCCGATGCGGGTGGCACGCTCGTGAACTTCGTCGGAGACAATTTCATGGCTGTCTTCGATGAGTGCGAAGCCGCGGTGCAGACTGCCATCGGGGTCACCAACGCCCTTGCGACCAAGAACGCCCTCGTACCTGAGTTCCAAAGGCTGCGATTCCGAATGGGTGTCGATAGGGGGCCGGTTCACATCGACGGCGACGGCAGCTACCTGGGCGATGCTTTGAACATCGCCGCCAGGATCCAGTCGATGGCCAAGCCGGGCGGCCTCAGCGTGTCGGGCGAGGTCTACCGAGCCCTCGATGAGCCAGCGCTCAGATTCCATTCGAAGGGCAGACAGCACCTGAAGAACATTCCCGAGCGCATCGAGGTATTCGAGTTTCTCGATCTCCCTGCGGCGGATGACACTGCCGTGAGTCCCAGGCGGCCGCTCGCGCTTGAGACGCCCAAGGTCGCGATTCTGCCAATGCACACCGAGGAAGCCTCTGCGGAACTGCAATCCACGGGTTCGTTCCTGCTGGCCGACGTCATGTCGGGGCTGGTCGGTCTTCGCAACCTCGACGTCGTCGACGTAACGAAGACAATGGGCAAGCCTCAAGGCGAGGAGGAGATCGCACCGAACGTCCGCTACGTCTTGTCCTCCGGTGTCGCCCAGATCGGTACCCGTGTTCGGTTGTGGGCATCCGCTATGGAGGTTGCCACTCAGAATGTTCTTTGGGCTCAGAAGTGGGACACAGATGTCGATTCGCTGGTCGATACGGCAGACCAGTTCGCCGAGGAGGTCGTGAGGGCATTCGAGATCGAGCTCATCATCGGCGAACCTGCACGCATCTACCACGAACTCGGAGAGCCGAGAGCCGTCGCCAAGGTGTACGAGACGTACTACTACCTCACGTCAGGGACCGCGAACGGATGGAAGCGGGCACGGGAGATAGCCAGGAGCCTCAAGGCCGAATACCCCGAGAGCATGCTTGGCATTGCGATGCTCAGCTTCACCAATTGGCTCGGGGCGGCCCAGGGATTCGCCGAAGACCCCGAGCAGGCTCTCATGGAGGCCCGCGCTGACGCCAAACGCACCGTTGAGATCGGCGATGAGACCGGCTTGGCATCGATGGTTCTTGCGGCGATAACGCTTGCCGAAGGCGACGCCGACAGCGCCCTGAGTCAGATCGCAGCCACGAAAGTCACCCGACCGACCTGCGACCTCACTTGGGCGGTCGAAGCGAGCGTCCGGCGGTACCTCGGCCAGTGGGAGGAAGCCGTTGAGTTGGTCGATCAGGCCATGGGGCTCAGCCCCGTCAACAAGCCGTGGTACCCGACGGTTCTCGCAAGCTCCTACTACGTGGGGGAGCGATACGAACAAGCAGCCGCCGTCGCGGAGGAAGTGCTCGAGCATCAACCCCAGAACATCGAGGCATTGCTCGTGCTGGCCGCATCACAGAGCGAACTCGGACTCGAACGAAGAGCCCGCGCAACCGGCGATCTGATCCGCCAGCGCTTCCCGCAGGCGAACGTCTACGAGTGGCTCGCATCGAATCCGTATCAGGACGTCCGGTTCGTCGACCGGTGGAAGAAGGACCTCGAGGGCGCCGGCCTCGGTCCGACCTGACCTTCGAGGGTGCCAGCCGATCTCCTGCTGGTTCACGCGATCGTCGCGCCCGGTGGCACTGGTTCGTCGAGTCTCATGAGCACGACACCGTCATCCGTCAGCGCTCCCAGTACAAGAACATCTGAACGGAAGCCACCCACGCGTATCGGTTCGAACCCACTGACAACGACGACCTGCCGACCAACGAG
>CAZWMX010000084.1:0-9329 GCA_964635205.1 uncultured Acidimicrobiaceae bacterium
GCGGAGTGTAGATGCAGGTTTCAGGTGTCAGGTTCTGCCGGTCGTACTACGTACTACGTACTACGTTCCCGGCATGCCAATCAAAAGGACCATCGTTCTCGCGGTCGCACTCGTGCTGGTCGTTGCGGCGTGTGGCACGGCCGACTCGGATGTCGGCGCCCCTTCTACGACCGTCACAACGGTTCCCTTGAGCGCGGTTCCGGCAGACTACATCGGATACCTTCACCAGCCCACCGCCTGCGGCGCGGATCAACCCGATCCGGCAACAGACATGAAGTTCGACGCTCCGGGGGATGCCGGGCTCGTCGGGCGAGTCATCATCACCCTGAACACCTCCTGTGGCCCGATAGAGATAGAGCTTGATCCCGACGCAGCTCCTGAGACCGCAAACTCGTTCGTGTTTCTCGCCGAATCGGGATTCTTCGATGGAACGGTGAGCCACCGAGTGATCCCCGGTTTCATGATGCAGGCCGGGGATCCAACCGCTACAGGTCGCGGAGGCCCCGGGTACACACTCCCTGACGAGCTTCCTGCCGAAGGAGCCACCTACGCTCGCGGTGTAGTTGCCATGGCGAACGCCGGCCCCGGCACGACGGGAAGCCAGTTCTTCATCATGTTGGGGGACGCCGACTGGCTCGGCGCCCAATACACGATCGTTGGATACGTGACGTCAGGTCTCGACACCCTCGATCGCATCGCTGAGGTACAGCTCGGTCGGGGACCCAACAGCGCCGATCCGAAGCCGTCAACACCTCTGGAATCGATTTACATCGAGTCGGTTTCGGTTCAGCGGTAGGCTGGCATCATGGCCTCCGAGAAGCGAGAACGACAGCGGGCAAACCGGGACCAGAAACTTGCCGAGGAGCACAAGGCAGACGGTCGTAAACAACGCGTCGCCATCATCAAGCGATATGCGACGTACGCGCTCATCTTTGGAGCAGCGATCGTCGCACTCAAGTTCTTCAGCGGCTGACCCGTTGCCCGTCGACCTCCACCTCCATTCGAACACATCAGATGGAGTCGACACACCGGAACAGGTGATGGAGTTCGCCGCGGACGCGAGGCTGTCCCATGTTTCGCTCACCGACCATGACACCCTCGCCGGGGTCGACCGTGCCAGAATCGCCGCCGAGAGGCGCGGTCTCGGTTTCATACCGGGCGTTGAGCTCTCGGTCGATCACGACAAAACGAAGATCCACATGCTCGTGTACTTCCTCGAGCCTGGTGATGGTCCACTTCAGTCGCGCCTCGCCGAGCTCCTCGAGGGACGAGACTCCAGGAACATCGAGATCATCGAGAACCTCAACAACCTCGGCTACGGGATCACACTCGAAGATGTTCAGAGGCACGCCGAGGGTCCATCGGTCGGTCGACCACATATCGCCGATGCTCTGGTCGAAAAGGGATACATGACATCGCGAGACGAGGCCTTTACCGACCTTCTCCACGACGGTGGTGCCGCCTATGTCGAACGAAAGCGGCTGACCGCGGCGGAAGCGATTCGACTGGCGAGAGCAGGCGGTGCCGTCCCGGTCATCGCCCATCCCGTGACGATGGGTCTCTCGAGGGAGGGGTATGCCAAGGCGTTCCACCAGCTGACCGATCTCGGTCTTGGCGGGATCGAGGCACATCATCCAATGCACGACCTCGATCTACGCTCACATCTTGCAGAAACCGCCGCGACGCTGGGTATCGCCGCAACCGGTGGGTCTGACTATCACGGTGCCACGAAGCGTGCGTACCGAGTCGGCGTCGGAAAGGGTGACCTACGCGTGCCCGAGTCAGCCGTCGAACAGCTATACGAGCAACGGAACCGCTAACCCGTACGTATCGTCTGGCACCGATCTTTGGTCGTTTGCCCTTTATCGTTTTCATCAACCACCCTTGCGTACGAGCCGATAGAGGCCAAGAGGAGCTAGATGTTCAACCTGTTCGCAAGGGCGCCGATCGCGTACTCTGAGATCCAACGGCCGTACAACACGAGCCGTGCCATCGGCGCGTTGATGATCATCACCATCACCATCAGCTGGGTCGTCGTCAACGGTGGGGCATACCTTCTCTTGTTCACGATTCCGGCATTCGGCGTACTCATCGACGCGCTGTACCGCCGCACACACGGCACATCGGCGTTCCCAGGGGAACTCATGGGGACCACGATGATCGCCCTCGCGCTTCTGCTGCGCGGGCCGGCCCCGGGCCTCCATGGCCTCGCTATTGGCTGGATAGTTGTCTCGACCGCTCTCGTTCTCCCGATTCGGCACGCCATAGTGCTCGTCTTCTACGCCGCTTCCGCTTCCGTCGCGACCTTCGTACTGTACGCCAACACAGACATAGCCCTCATCGGCATCGTCGAGGGCTCCAATGCCGAGATGGCAATTGACATGACTGCAACTGTGGTCCTTGTCATCCTGCTCGCAAACCTGGTATTGAAGGTGATCAGGGTTGTGTTGAATGCCCAAGACAGACACGCCGAAGCACTGGCACAGGAGCGTCGTGCCGTCCAACTCAAGAACGAATTCGTGTCCATGGTCAGCCATGAACTGAGAACACCCCTAACGGGCATTGCAGGATTCACGGATACTCTCGCCGAGTCGTGGATGGCGCTACCACCCGACGAGGTCGACGAATTCCTCAGCATCATGCGTGACGAAAACACACATCTCTCGAACTTGGTGGAGGACATTCTTGTCATCCCGCGTCTCGAGGCCGGGCAGTTGCGCCTCAGTCCGCAGGAATTCGATCTCGCAACGGAGGCACACGTAGTTGCTTCGATGATCTTCAACGACAATGCATACTCCGTGTCGATTCCAGCGAACATAACCGTTCGAACCGATCGAACGAGGCTCAGACAGATCTTGCGGAACCTGCTCGAGAATGCCAAGAAGTATGGCGGCGACGAAGTGCTCATCTCTGGTGAGCTGCACACACCGGGCATGTACAAGGTCGAAGTATCGGACAACGGGTCCGGCATCGGCGAGGACGACCGTGAACGCATCTTCAAACACTTCGAACAGCTCTCAACAGGGAGTGCTCGACTTCAGCAGGGAGTCGGGCTCGGTCTTCCGATCGCGAAGATGCTGTCACGGGCGATGGGCGGCGACCTCTGGTACGAGGAGAGATTCCCGGTCGGCGCCCGGTTCTGCTTATCCGTGACGCTCGCTGGTGCCTTGGATCCACAAGATTCCACGGAGACGGAGCACGCCCACGCGTGACGGGTAGTCTGACCCCGAATGCTGGCCTACAACATCCACCACGTCGCAATTGCCGTCGAGGATCTCGACGAGGCCATTGCAGGGTTCGAATCCCGGTTCAAGGTCTCGTCGATATCGCGCGAGGTCATCGAGGACCAAGGTGTATCGGAAGCGATGATCGCCATCGGCGGATCACACATCCAGCTACTCGAACCTCTTTCGCCTGAGACACCTGTAGGCCGGTTCCTGAGTCGGAACGGCGAAGGTATGCACCACATTGCGTTCGCCGTCCAGGACATCGAGGCAGCATTGGCACATCTCAAGAACACGGGAGCACGATTGATCGACGAGACACCACGCATCGGCGGCGGCGGGCACAGGATCGCGTTCGTTCACCCAACGGAACTTGCGGGTACGCTTGTGGAACTCGTCGAGGTGGACCATGGCTGAGAACATCAAGATCACCGGCGGAGCGGGACCCGAGGAAACCGCCGCTATTGCCGCTGTTGTCGCTTCGATCGAGAATGAAGAGAGGCTCGCCGCTGCGGTGCGACCCAAACCAATCCATCAGAGCCAATGGATCCGCGCAGGCCAGAACGCCAGACAACTCGCACCCAAGAGGCCCAAGGATCCCGACCGCGACGCCACGCCTTCATCACGCAAGTCTTGAGCCGCCGAGTGCCCAGCACCTGACACATGACGCCTGGCGATTACCATCGGGGTGTCGTCAACAGATATGGACGCCATGAACCCTGTGATCTGTTCGATCGCGCGAACCCCCATCGGCCGCTTCAGCGATGTCTTCTCTCCACTTACGGCGATGGACCTCGGTGGTGTCGCTATCGCCGGAGCCCTCGAGAGGGCCAGGCTTCAGACCGATCAGGTCGACGAAGTCATCTTCGGTCACGTGATCCAGGCCGGTCAGGGGCAGATAACAGCTCGCCAGGCAGCGGTCAAGGCCGGAATCCCCATGTCCGTGCCTGCGATGACCATCAACAAGGTCTGCCTATCGGGCATGACCGCGATTCAGGAGGCTGCGAACCACATCAGGCTCGGTGAATCGAAGTTCGTCGTTGCGGGTGGAATGGAATCCATGACAAACGCTCCCTATCTCCTCCCGGGCGCTCGCTCCGGCCTCAGATTGGGCGATAAGAACGTCGTCGACTCACTGACCCACGATGGTCTGTTCTGTGCGTTCGACTCATGCATGATGGGAGAGTCGTCCGACATTCGGAACGATCAGCTCGGAATCAACCGTGAGAGCCAGGATGACTGGTCCGCGACATCCCATGCCCGAGCACTCGCGGCAACGGAGTCAGGGGCGTTCGCCGATGAAATCGTACCCGTCGACGTGCCCCAGCGAAGGGGTGATCCCATCGTCGTGTCGGAGGACGGGGGCATAAGGCCGGGAACGACCACCGAATCGCTCGGGAAGCTGAAACCCGCCTTCGCCAACAGCGGCACGATCACCGCGGGAAACGCAAGTCAGATATCAGACGGTGCAGCTGCAGTCGTCCTTGCCGACCGGGCCGCAGCGGAAGCAGCCGGACTGCCGGTGGTTGCCGAGATCGTCTCCTACGGTCAGATCGCTGGTCCAGACGCCACGCTCCATGAACGTCCGGCGCAAGCGCTGAAAGTCGCTCTCGAACGGGCCGCACTCGACATCGACGACATCGATCTTTTCGAGATCAATGAGGCGTTCGCTTCCGTGGCGATGTGGTCGACACAGATACTCGGGATCGACCATGAAAGAGTCAACGTGCACGGAGGCGCCGTCGCACTGGGACATCCACTCGGAGCCACAGGAGCTCGTATCGTTGTGACCCTGATCAACGCTCTGAAACAGACAGGCGGAGCCCTCGGCGGTGCGGCGCTGTGCGGCGGCGGAGGCCAAGGAGACGCCCTGATCGTGAGGATGGTTTGACATGCCCGTAGCCAGCTACCTACCCGAACGGAACCTTGCACTCGAACTTGTGCGTGTCACTGAGGCTGCAGCCATCTCGGCTGCACGCGAGCAGGGACGCGGGGACAAAGACGCGGTGGACCAAGCCGCAGTGGACGCGATGCGTCAGGTGCTTTCCCGTACAGATCTCGACGGCATCGTCGTCATCGGCGAGGGAGAAAAGGACGAGGCACCGATGCTCTACAACGGTGAAGTTGTTGGGAATGGCCGACCTCCCCTTGTCGATGTCGCAGTCGATCCAGTTGATGGAACCCGCCTGACTGCCGAAGGCCGGGGCGGCGCTCTGGCGGTGATCGCTCTTGCTGAACGAGGATCGATGTACGCACCAGGAAGCCTCGTTTACATGGACAAGCTGGCTGTCGGCGAAGATGCCGCGGGTTCGGTCGACATCAATGCTCCCGTGGAGTTCAACCTCCGCCAGGTTGCAAAAGCGAATGGCAAGGAGGTGAGTGAAGTCACCGCAGTGATCCTCGAGCGCCCCCGCAACGACGACTACATCAGGCAAGTTCGTGAGGCCGGCGCACGCATCTCGCTCATCGGTGATGGCGACATCCAGGGCGCGATCACCACCGCGATCCACGGCAATGGCATTGACATCATGTTCGGCATAGGCGGTTCACCCGAAGCAGTCACTGCAGCGTGCGCAATGGCTGCCCTACGAGGTGAGATCCAATGCAAGCTGTGGCCCCGCGACGACGCCGAGCGCGCGTACGCCAGGGAGAACGGACATGATCTCAATCGGGTACTCACCACGAGGGACCTCGTGGACTCAGACAACACCTTCTTCGCGGCCACAGGAGTCACCACAGGAGCTCTGCTCAGAGGTGTGCGCTTCGGCGGCATCCACACATCTACACACTCGGTCATCATGCGATCGGAATCCGGCACCGTGCGCTTTGTCGAGGCCGACCACCGTGTTGAGTGGGTCGAAGGTGAAATCAAGGCGTGAAGAAGTTCACGGTTCACGGTTCACGGTTGGCGGAGCTTCCGAGCTGGTAACCAACTGAAAACTGAAGACTGTGAACTGGCGAGCGCAGCGAGCTGCTTGTCATGGCGGGATGCGACCTTCTCCCACGAGAACATCCTTGCAGCCAGCAATACAAGGGCGTTGTCTTGGCGGGGCGCAACCTCGCTCCATGAGAAGGCTCTGGAGCTCGCATGGGAAGATTTCGCGAAATGTGACCCTTGACGGGTCGGCGGAGATCGGTAGCTTTGTGATGAGACGGCTCGGGTTCGACCATCAACTCCGGGCGTAGCTCAGGTCAGTGCGATCCGACCCGCTCAAGGGGACACACCCCGGGGAATTCGGATCACAAGAGAAGAATGGGACACGGATGGCGACTCAATGATTCTTTCGGCTGCATGGCACGCTTTGGTTGGTGACGTTGGCGATGCTGCTCGCCATCGTCCCGCTTCCGTCTCCGCGGGTTGCGGAGGCTCAGTCGATGGTCCCGGACTTCGAGGGGCACCATCGAACGGCCTTGCCGCCAATCCCAATCAGAATGGCAGCCTTCCGTGAAGAGGGCAGGGACGGTGTCGCGGTGGCTGGTGGTGGGGCTGATAGTCGCGGTAGCGGCGGCAGCGTGTGCGTATCCCCGCGATACGATCAAGGTGTTCAACGCCTCGTCCCAGTCTGTGCACCTGGCCGAAGAGTTCCGGGGAAACCGCCTCAGCCGGGGGGTGCTCGAGCCCGGCACCGGTTACATCACCCCCGAAGAATGCCTTGGGGATCTTGTGGTGACGAGCATGGCGGGCAAGGAGCTGGTGCGCCGCCCCGGCCCCTTCTGTCAGGGTGACCCCGAGTGGGTGATCACCGACGAGATGCTGCCAGGAGACGCGTAAACCGATGGCACCGAACCTGTCGACGGCCATGGCACAAGAGTCTGAGCTATCCACCGGGTCGACTTCAACGTGACCGTCGGTTCGGCAACACATTCTTCGCAGCGACAGGAGTCACCACGGGAGCCTTGCTCAGAGGTGTGCGCTTCGGAGGGATCCACACGTCAACACACTCGGTCATCATGCGGTCTGAGTCAGGCACAGTCCGGTTTGTCGAGGCCGACCACCGTGTTGAGTGGGTCGAAGGTGAAATCAAGGCCTGAAGAAGTTCACGGTTCACGGTTCACGGTTGGCGGAGCTTCCGAGCTGGTAACCAACTGAAGACTCTGAACTGGCGAGGGTGGCGAGTTGCTCGTCATAGCGGGGAGCGACCTTCTCCCATGAGAACATCCTTGCTGCGGACGCGACATCATGGTCGGGTGGCCGCTCGAGGACGTTGATTATCAGCTCTACGGCCTCCTCGGGTGAGTCGTACAGACATCGTGCAGGATCTGCACGAAAGTCGGCGATTCGTTCGGGATAGACAAGGCGGTCGGGGAACACCGGATGTGCGCCGGCGGCTACTGCTTCGGTGATACCGATGCCGAAGAACTCCTGGTTTGCTGTGGACAGCACCACAGAGGCCTCATTGAGCAGCCCGACGTAGCGATCGCGCTCCGCCCATCCCGATTGCACGAGACGATCACCGAGCATGCCGGTGATCTCTGCGTAGACAGCGGGAACCGATACGAAGACCTCACCGCACATCGCCATCTGAAAGTCGACACCCGAGTCGATCAAGCGGGCAACGATCGATCTGAGCTCATCAGGGCCCTTGTCGTGCTCCCACCGCTGGTTCCAGAGGATCAGGGGTGGTCGGTCGCCTCGATCATTGAACCCGTCAAGACCGATCGGGTCGATGCCGACCGGCAGGACAATCGCTCTCTCGATCACCTCGCGCACCTTCTCGACGTGTTTGTACTCTGGGAACGTGTTGAGGAACCGCTCGGCCTCATCCCCGAACAGCGAGCGGTGGAACTCGGAGTTGAAGATCACGAGGTCGGCAGTTGCTGCACTCGCCCAGTTCTTCATCTGATACGTGGCATCCGGCCTGTCCGCGGGAGAGAGTGGGTAGGTGAACTGGCTCTCGTGGAAATAGACGGCGATAGGCACACCGCGAGAGACATGCCGGACCGCACCCGCGAACGCAGCAACGTTCATCATCGAGGAACCGAGAATCACGTCTGGTGGGCCATGTCTCGCGATGCTGTCGGCCAGCTCATCAGCGAGAGTGAGGAACGCGCCATGCATTCGCCACTTCCAGAATCGCGCCGGATGGGTGATCAACGTGACGTCATTGGCTGATGCGGTTGCGTAGCCGTCGGCCCATGCCTGGTGCGAACCGCCGTAGTAGGACTCGATGAGAGCGACCCTCATCAGAGTTCCTGGCGACCTGCCAGAGCCCTGCCGAGAGTGACTTCGTCCGCATAGTCGAGGTCTCCACCGACGGGTAGACCGCTTGCAAGCCTCGAAACTTTCACGCCAAGAGGCTTGAGGAGCTGGGCGAGGTACATGGCCGTTGTATCACCCTCAACAGTTGGATTCGTCGCGGCAATGACCTCAGCGACACCCTCAGTGTCTATCCGAGCTTCAAGCTCGCGCATCCTGAGCTGGTCAGGACCGATGCCGGCGATCGGGGACATTGCGCCACCGAGCACGTGATATCGCCCATTGAAGAGCCGGGTGCGTTCGATGACTGGGATGTCCTGGGCACGCTCGACGACACAGATAGATGAGGTGTCACGCCGTAGATCGCGACAGATCGTGCACTCTTCTTCCGCGGTCACGTTGAAGCATCTGCTGCACAACCGTACAGATGAACGCATCTCGGTGATCGAGTCGGCAAGACGAATGGCGTCAGTCTCGTCCGCGTTGAGAATGTGAAACGCCAGTCGCTGCGCACTCTTCTGTCCGACTCCCGGGAGTCTGGAGAGCTCGTCTATCAATCGCTGGACCGGTGGCTCGAACATCAGCCGAGCATACCGCCAAGATCCATTCCTCCCGTGAGACCACCCATGGAGCTCTCAGCCTCAGCGTTCATCGCAGCGAGCGCCTGGTTGACCGCCGCGACAACGAGGTCACCGGCCATCTCAGGATCGTCGGGATCGAGAACCGCAGCATCGAAGTCAACGGAGACGAGTTCGCCTGTTCCCTTGACAACTGCTCTTACGACTCCGCCGCCTGCCGTTCCTTCGAAGGTCTTCTGTTGCAGCGCTTCCTGAGCGGCCATCATCTGCTGCTGCATCTGCTGGGCCTGCTGCATGATCTGTTGCATATCCTTGGGCATTGGAGACATG
>CAZWMX010000084.1:9429-11115 GCA_964635205.1 uncultured Acidimicrobiaceae bacterium
TCCAATGCACTACCAAGCTCTTTACCGCAAGTATCGGCCCCAACGGTTCGACGAGGTTATCGGTCAGGACCACGTCACTGAGACACTTGCTCGAGAAGTCGTCGAAGACAAAGTCGCTCATGCCTATCTCTTCACCGGCCCACGAGGTACCGGGAAGACAACGTCGGCACGTCTGCTTGCAAAGTCTCTCAACTGCCCGAACAGAGCCGATGACGGTGAACCCTGCAACGAATGCCATTCCTGTGAGGGAATAGCGACTGGCTCATCCATTGACGTCATCGAACTCGATGCGGCGTCACACAACAAGGTCGAGGACATCCGTGAGATCCGGGTCAATGTTGGCACCGTTGCAGCCGCCGAGGGGGCGCGCCGTGTCTACGTCCTGGATGAGGCACACATGCTGTCCCGAGCCGCGAGCAACGCCCTCCTCAAGACACTCGAGGAACCGCCTGAGCACGTTGTGTTCGTGCTCGCGACAACAGAGCCCTACAAGCTTCTGGATACGATTCGTTCCCGCACACAACGATTCGATTTTCATCCGGTCGCGTCGGAAACGTTGATCGCTCACCTGTCAACGATCGCTGATCGAGAGGGCTTCAGCTACAACCACGAGGCCCTCGGAGCGGTTACCAGCCACGCCGGTGGTTCCGTGCGCGATGCCTTGAGTTTGCTCGAACAGGTCGCGGCCCTTGGTGGCGGCGAGGTCACGAGCGCCGGCGTCTCACGAGCACTTGGGATCGCCCAGGCCGACAGCTACGGGAGGCTGCTCGACCTCGTTGCCGCAGGTGATGCAGCTCGAGGGATCGGTCTTGTTGCTGAACTTGCGTCCCAGGGCGCAGACCTTCGCCGGTTCGTTGCTGATGCCATCGCGTATCTTCGGGGTGTCTTCCTTGCCCAGTATGCCGAGAACATCGACGAGATCGTGGACGCACCAAACGAGACCATCGACGACTGGCGCACACGTGCGACCACGATCTCGAGTCGTGAGGTGCTCAGATCGATCGATGAGCTCTCCACCGCTTTGCTGCAACTGCGCGATGGCCGCGAGGAGCGTCTCGTCGTGGAGCTCGCAATCCTTCGGTTGACACGACCCGAAACTGCTCCCGACCTCGAGGGCATCACGGTGCGCCTTGGCAGGGTCGAACGACAGCTTCGAGAGCTGGAGCGGAGAGAGCCGCCTTCGGCCATCCGCCGTCCGCCGTCCGCCGAAGAACAGGAAGAGACTGCGCGTCTTCCGTCGGATCGTCCATTCGAGACCACGACGGACGACCGACGACGGACGACCGACGACGAGCCCAAGGCGGATGAGCCCGAACCAGAGTCGGTCGATGAGTCGAAGGCGACCGAGTCGGGCGCGGAGGGCGGAGGGCGGAAGGCGGAAGGCGGTCCGCCGGCGGCGGATTTGGACTTCTCCGACTTTGAACGAGTCTGGCCGGCCATCGTTGCCCAGATTCGTCAGGACGTCGGACCGCGCAGGCACGCACTCCTGAAGGAGGCAAGCCCGACGGCCGTCGAGAACGGAACAGTTGTCTTCGAGGTTGCCCCCCACATGCACTTCCACCTCGAACAGTTGAAATCCGATGTGGGGATCACCGAGGCGATCACCAGCGCAGCGAGGGACCAGCTCGGCAGTTCCGTCGCAGTTACGTTCCGATCGGCCGACGCAGAAGCTGTCACGGCGGCTCA
>CAZWMX010000085.1:0-10949 GCA_964635205.1 uncultured Acidimicrobiaceae bacterium
ACTTGCCGGTTCACATCGTCCTCGATTCCTCGGGTCTCACTGTTCACAGGCTAGTGGTCCCTATATCCTTAAATATGTTCATATGTTCAGGTATGGAGATGTGGGCGGGAGACAGACAGATCAGGCGGACCGGTCATGGCGCGGTGAGCGGGTAATGTCAACGTCCATGGACACATTCTCCTGGCCAACCGTGCTCGGCCGTCTCACGAACGGCGAGGACATTTCTCGCGACCAAGCGGCCGCAGCGGTTGGTGAGATCATGGCAGGGAGCGCAACCGACGCCCAGACTGCCGCATTCTTGGTGGCTCTGCGTACCAAGACGGAATCTGCCGACGAGATGGCAGGCATGGTCGACGCGATGATGGCGGCTGCAGTTACGGTCGACATCGACGGCACGATCGTCGATATCGTCGGCACGGGAGGCGACGGATTCGGGACGTTCAACATCTCAACCACGGCTGCGTTCGTCGCTGCGGGTGCAGGGGTCAAGGTCGCGAAACACGGCAACAGGTCAGCGTCGTCCAAGACCGGGTCTGCGGACCTTCTCGAGGCCTTCGGATTCGATCTCGAACTTGGACCTGACGAGGTTGCCGAAATGATCGAAGAAACCGGCTTTGGGTTCTTCTTCGCTCCAAGATTCCACCCTGCCATGCGTCACGTAGGACCGGTACGCAAGGAACTTGGGGTGCGGACCGTGTTCAACTTCCTTGGGCCCCTCTGCAACCCCGCCGGGGCGCGGATGTCGGTTGGCACGTCGGATCTTGCAATGGCACGGCTCATGATCGATGTCCTCGCCGCACGCGGGGTCGACCGGGCCTTCGTTGTTCATGGGGAGGATGGGCTTGACGAGCTCACAACCACGGGTCCGACTCGTATCTTCCGTCTGGTCGATGGTGAGGTCACCGAAGCCGAATTCACACCAGAGGATTTCGGGGTTCAGCGGGCAACGATCAACGATCTGGTCGGTGGTGATCCTCACGAGAACCTCGTCATCACGACGAACGTGCTCGCAGGAGTGAAGGGCCCTCACAGAGACATTGCGCTCATCAACGCGGCCCCAGCGATCGTCCTCGCTGATCTTGCACCTGGGTTTGAAAGTGCAATGGAGATTGTTGCGGAATCCGTTGACAGCGGATCTGCGTCGAGTGTGTTCAGCAGCGCACTCACCATGAGCCAGAATCTGGGAAGAACGTCCTCGTAAATCAGATCAACGAGTACCGTGTCCGCCATGAAACGTATCGCATTGCTTTTTGTCGCGCTCGCACTGATCGCGGCTGCCTGTAGCAGCTCGAGTGTCGAAGAGTCTTTTGAAGAGGTCGCAACCGATGAGTCGAGACCGGAGGGTCCGGATGCCCCGGACTTCACGCTCGCACTTCAGCCAAGCGGTGAATTCGTGCTCAGCCAAGCGGTCAAGCCCGTCTACATGATCTTCTGGGCCGAGTGGTGAGGTGTGTGCCGACGGGAGTTGCCCGTCGTCGACCAGGTGGCCAACGATTATCTCGATGACATCGACTTTGTCGCCATCGCAGGCAGGGGAAGTCTCGACGCCACGCGTGATGTGGCTGATGGCCTGTTCTCCGACAACCTGATGTGGGGTCTCGATAACAGTGTCTGGGATCTGTACGGAGTCCGAGGCCAGCCCACTTCGCTTCTCGTTTCCGACGGTGTTGTGGTAGATCTCTGGTTCGGACAGATGCCCGCATCGGAGATGCGGGAGCGTCTCGACAACCTCGTCTCGCTCAGCTCGTAGACGAGCTTTGCTCGTGTTTACGGTTCACGGTTTACGGTCGACCGTTTGCTGCTTACCGCTGCCCACACCATGAGGCCGAGGCCCGCCACTACGCCGCCTGCGTAGAGCCATAGGGGACCACCGGACAAGGAGATCCTCATCGGCTCGGTGATCAGTCGAACCCCGGCTGCACCTGCCAGAGCGAGGCCTGCGGGTACGCCGAGTGGTGGATGTCCCTTCTGCTTCCAGAGTCCGATGGCGATCGCAGCGATGAGGTAGAGCCCTGCTGCATAGAGTTCGACGGGATGGCGGGTGAAGTCCCTTCCCGGAACTGGCCGTGCCCAGGGAAGATCAGACACCGTCCCGAGCCACGATCCCGTGATCAGAGTTCCAGCGTGCCAGCCTGCGAGTCCTGCAAGGACGGACGGAGCCAACGCATCGGCGGTCTCGAGTAGCGACTTTCGCGCCAGGAACCCGAACGCGAGGAGTGCAGCGACGGACGCCCCTGCCGTCGAGACACCACTGCGGATGAGAATGATCTGCTTCGGGTCGGTGAACGGGTTGATTCCTGCCTGTGTCATGGAGATCAGTCGACCTGCGAGCAGGCCGACGGCCCCGGCGGTGAGGCCGACGTCCCAGAGGTCGAGTGCGCACCCTGCGGCGTTTCCTCGTTTGGCTTCCCAGCGAAGCATGAGCCAGAACGACCCGACAGCCACCGCGGCTGCACCGAGCAGGGTGAATTCCATCAGCGCTGGATCTCATCGAGGTAAAAGGCGAGTGTCGGCTCGTCGATGATGCCGCGATGGATCTGCACGAGTGTGGCGTCCTGATCGTAGAAGAACGTGATCGGTACGCCCCGGCCACCACCCATCTCGATGGGTATGGTGCCGGAACGGTTCGCATAGTGGATCATCGGTGCATCTTCGTAGTACTCGGCAATGAAGGCTGCAGCGTCCCCGGGATTGTCGCGTACGTTGAGAGCGATGAAATCGACGTTCGTCCTCGTGGTGGCGGCCGTGGCGAGGAGTGGCGCCTCGGATCGGCAAGGCAGGCACCACGACGCCCATACGTTGACGATGGTTGGTCGACCGCTTGCGGCGATCTCTGCCGTGAGCTCGTCGTAGGTGATCGGCTCCGGTGCGTCTGCCGGCACAACGTTGGGTGCACTCGAGCATGCAGCGGCGACGAGTGCGATTCCGACGATGAGTGGGAGCATGCGTTTCTGTATACCCCCGAGGGTAGTAGCAGGTCTCCTCATTCGGCGCGGCTCAGCAACTCGCTCGCTACCCGATCCGGATCGACTCCCTGTTGTGCGAGGAGCACGAGCGCGTGGTAGAACAGATCTGCCGCCTCCTCGACGACTCGCTGATCCGTTGTGCCGCTTGCAGTGTCCTTTGCGGCGAATGCGAGCTCACCGGCCTCCTCGAGAGTCTTGCGGGCCACAAGATCATCGGCGGCGAGCAGCCTGGCTGTGTAGGACTCCGAGGGATCGGCGCCGGCTCGATCCTCGATCGTTGCCACGAGGTTGTCGAGAACCGATCCGAGACTGACCGGTTGCCCGGATCCGAAACACGAAGTCGTACCCGTATGGCAGGTGGGCCCGGCCGGTCGTGCGTTGATGAGTACGGCGTCGTTGTCACAGTCGAGCCGGATGGAGTCCACGGACAGTGTGTTTCCGCTTGTTTCACCCTTCAACCACAAGGTGTCACGTGAGCGACTGTGGAAGTGCACGAGCCCGGTCTCGGTGGTCCTGTCCCAGGCTTCTTCGTCCTGGTATCCGACCATCAAGACCTCGTGGGAGGTTGCGTCCTGGACGATGCACGGAACAAGACCACTCTGGTCGGTTCGGATGGAATCGAATGCAGGCGGCGTGATCATGCGATCTCCCTCACCGGCACGCCTGCAAGGGCGAGGTCCGCCTTCACCTCGGCGATCGAGTAGATCGAACGGTGGAAGATCGATGCGGCCAACACGGCATCGGCTCCTCCTTCAACGACTGCTGCGGTGAGGTCGGCCGGGTTCCCTGCGCCTCCGGAGGCGATGATCGGAATCGAGACACGGCGTCGAATCGCCGAGAGCAGTTCAACGTCGTATCCGTCGTTGGTTCCGTCGCGGTCCATCGACGTGACGAGCAGTTCGCCTGCACCAAGTCTCTGGGCCCGCCCTGCCCAGTCAAGGGCAGAGAGCTCAGTGTTGATTCGTCCTCCGTGCGTGTACACAGACCAGCCTGCGGATGACTTCTTTGCGTCGATGGCAACAACAACACACTGGGTGCCGAAGGCGTGTGCACACTCCTGGATCAGGCGTGGTTGCTGCACCGCCGCCGAGTTGATCGCGACTTTGTCTGCGCCGGCTCTCAACACTGCCCGCATGTCGTCGACGGAGCGAACCCCGCCTCCCACAGTGAGTGGAACGAAGACGTTCTCTGCCGTCTCTCGAATCGTCTTGAGCATCGTCGTTCGGCCCTCAGGTGTTGCACCGATGTCGAGGAAGCAGATCTCGTCGGCACCTTCTGCGGCGTATCGCATGGCAAGCTCGACGGGGTCACCCTCATCGGTGAGGTCGACGAACCTGGTTCCCTTGACAACCCTTCCGTTCTTGACATCGAGACATGGGATGACGCGTCTACGCAACATTACGCACCTCCCCTGGGTCGCCGATGAAGTTGGCGAGTACGCGTAGGCCGGCAGTTCCGGATCGTTCGGGATGGAACTGGAGACCCGTCACGGGTCCGGATTCGACGGCAGACGCAAACGCGTCGTTGCCATAGGAGGTCCGACCCACGACCACGCGGGGATCCGATGGGCGTGCCGCGAAACTGTGCACGAAGTAGAAGAGAGGGCTGCTGCCGAGACCGGTGAAGATCGCATCATTCGTCTGTTCAACCGAGTTCCAGCCGATGTGCGGAAGGGGAGTGGCGTTGATCCGTTGCACCTCTCCTTCGATGAGCCCCAGGCACTGCGTGTCGTCCTCCGTCGAGTAGTCGAAGAGCACCTGCATACCAACACATACGCCGAGCAGCAAGCCCCGATAGTTTCGAAGCTCGTCGCTCAGGCCCGTCTGATCGAGTGTTCGCATTGCCGGTCCGGTGGCACCGACACCCGGCAGGACAACACGGTCGAACCCGGCCAACTCGCCGGATCGGACAAGCGTCGGACTGGCTCCGACAGTTTCGAGGGCCCGCATCATGGACACCAGGTTGCCGGCTCCGTGGTCGATGACGGCAACGGAGGTCACAGAGATCCCTTCGTTGAGGGCACACCTGCACGGCGCGGGTCGACGTCGATCGCCATCCGCGTAGCGCGAGCGAGCGCCTTGAACGTTGCTTCGGCGACATGGTGATCGTTCCGGCCCGACGTGGTCACATGGAGTGTTGCACGAGCGGTGCGGGTGAATGCCTCGATGGCGTGTTCGATCATCTGTGTCGACAGTTCGCCAATCCGATCCGCTCGGAACGGAACGTCGATCGTCGCGTAGGGTCGACCCCCGTAGTCGATCGCAACCGTCGCCAGTGCCTCGTCCATCGGGATCAGAGCGTTGCCGTACCGTGTGATGCCATCACGGTCACCGAGCGCATCGTCGATCGTTGCACCGAGGACGAGCATCGTGTCTTCGACGGTGTGGTGGTCGTCAACATCGAGGTCACCGTCGGTTGTGATCGAAACATCGATGAGGGAGTGGTGGGCAAACGCCGTGAGAAGGTGGTCGAACATGCCGATGCCGGTCGCGATCTCGGCTGTTCCTGCGCCGTCGAGGTTCACCTCGACGACGACCTTGGTCTCTCGTGTTGTGCGTTCGGTGCGCGCTGTGCGGTTCATGGGAGTTGCCTCCATAGGGCGTCGATGAGTCTGTCGTTTTCGTCGGGGGCTCTGACGGTGAATCGGAGAAAGTTCACAAGAGGGTGATCGTCCGGGAAACGCCGCACGACGAGACCTTCGGTCAGTAGCCGGTCTGCGATCTCGGGAGCTGCTGTGCCGACCTCGGTGAGGAGGAAGTTCGTCCGGGACCGGCGAGGTTGGATCCCGAGCTGGCTGAGTGCCTCTTGCAGTCGCGTCCGTTCCTTTATCAATCTCGCCACGCGACGCTCCATCCGTTGGGGTTCGGCCAGTGCCACGGCAGCGAGCTCGACAGACATCGTTGAGATGCTGCCCGGTGGCCTCACCGCATCGAGTTGGTCGGCGACCTTCGGGGCGCTGATCGAGTACCCAACCCTGAGTCCCGCGAGCCCGAACGCCTTCGACATCGTGTAGGCGACGATCAGGTTGTCGTACCGATCGATCCAGGGTGCCCACTCGTCATCGGAGAACTCGGCGTATGCAGCATCGATGACAACGACACCTCTGGCCTGTTCGATGATCGATGTAACCGTCTCGTCGGTGGCCCTGTCGCCTGTCGGATTGTTCGGGACGCAGAGCCACGTGACTTCGGAGGTCTGGGCGGCCTCACCGAACGCTTCGGCCGGGAACTCGAAGCCTCCACCGTACTGCACTGCAATGAATTCGGCCTGCCGTTGCACAGAGGCGATCTCGTACATCGGATACGTGGGTGTGACGGCGGTTGCCCTCGTACCCTTTCCGAGGAACGCCCGGGCCACGAGGTCGATGATCTCATCGATCCCTGCACCGGGGACAACCTTGTCTTCTTCGATCCCGAGGTAGCTCGCTGCGCCGGTGCGGATCGCCTTGTACGACGCACCGGGATACTCGTTCAGGCGTCTGGCCATTGGAGCAACGATCGAAGGCGCCCAATCGGTGGAGAACGGTGACGTGTTGTGGTCGAACCTGATCACATCCTGAGGATCCAGGTTGTAGCGCTCCGCTATTTCGGCAGTTGTCGGTTGCCACCGGTACCTCGGCGCAGTCATCGTGCCGTGTCCAATCGGATCCTCACCGAATTCGCGTGGGCGGTCAGGCCTTCGGCAGTCGCGAGTGTTGTGATCGTGGGCGCGAGTGCTGCGAGACCTTCGCGTGTCATCGTCTGGATCTGGCGCCAGGATCCGAAGTCGTCAACGGAGAGTGGTCCGTAGGCTCGGGCAAGACCGCCGGTTGGCAGGATGTGGTTTGCGCCCGTGCCATAGTCGCCTGCAGCTTCGGGGGTCCACTCTCCGACGAAGACGGAGCCGGCGTTCGGCACGGCCGCTGCGTCGTTCCGTGCGTCGGCCGTGTGAATGCTCAAGTGCTCGGGAGCCCATGAGTTCGCGTATGAGAGCGCCTCTGCCGTGGTTCGGGCGACCACGACACTCCCGTGGTTCTCCAAAGCCTTGGCGATGATGTCCGAGCGCTCGAGGGTCGCGAGCTGGCGCCCGATCTCGTCGATGACGGCATCAGCGATCTGTCTGCTTGTTGTGATCAAGACGACAGAGGACTCTTCCCCGTGCTCGGCCTGGCACAGGATGTCGGCAGCGGCGGCACGAGGGTCGGCAGAGGCATCCGCGACGATGGCCGCTTCGCTCGGTCCTGCGGGGAGGTCGACACCGCAATCCCCGTACACGGCGAGTTTGCCCGCTGTGACCCATGGTCCGCCCGGACCGACGATCTTGTCGACCTTCGCGACCGTGTCTGTGCCAAACGCAAGCGCACCGATCGCCTGTGCACCGCCCATTGCGTACATCTCCGTGATCCCCAGCATCGATGCAGCTCCGAGGACGATCGGATCGATCACTCCGTCCTGCCCTGCCGGTGTTGCAACACATATCTCCGAGACGCCCGCGACAAGCGCCGGAACGACTCCCATGATCAAGGACGACGGATAAACGGCCCGACCCCCCGGCACGTAGACACCGACGCGGTGAAGTGGCGTCCAGACACGTTCGACCGTGACACCCTCTCCGAGGGATGTTGTTGTTGATGTCGGCAGCTGGGCCTGGTGACATGCACGCACGTTGCGGATCGCTGATTCCATTGCGATCCGAAGGTCGTCGCTGAGCTCGGTCTCCGCGTTCTGGATTGCCTCGACCGGTACCTCGATCGTGCCGTTGGAGAGCCCACCACCGAACCGGTTGGAGTAGTCGATCAATGCCTCGTTCCCCCGCAGAGCGATGTCGGACACGATGCCTGCGGCTCGCTGCCTGACATCGGCATCCGGAAGTGCCGACCGGGTGGTCGATCGGGCGACCGTCGATGCGTCTGCGGTCGAGAGGTCGAGCCAGTTCATGGTGATCGTCATGCGATGACCTGCTGGACGGGTAGCACGAGTATTCCGGACGCTCCTGCGTCCTTGAGACGGGGGAGGACATGCCAGACATCGGAGGACTCGACGACCGAGTGGATGGCCACCATGTCATCGTGGGTGAGCGGCACGACCGTTGGTGCCTCGATGCCTGGGATGATCGACTCGATCTCCCCGACGGCAGCCTTTGGTGCGTTCATGACGACGTACCGGCGGTTTTTCGCGGCCATGGCTGCATCGATCATGGTGATGACCCTTGTCGCGGTGTCCGTCCGAACCGCTCCTGTGCGCTCGATCAGGATCGCCTGGGATTCGAGCAGCGTTGCGACAGGTCGCAGTCCGTTGATCAGCATTGTCGAACCGCTCGACACCAGATCGGCAACCGCGTCCGCGATGTCAAGCTTCGGAGCCACTTCGACGGATCCGTTCAACGGAACGGTTGTGACATCGATGTCCTTGTTGTCGAAGAAACGGGCAACGGTCCTCGGGTGTGAGGTGGCGATGCGGAGCCCTTCGAACTCCTCGATCGTTGTGATGGGGGAGCGATCGGGTACCGCCGCCACCAGCCTGCAGCGTCCGAACCCGAGCTCGCTGACGGTGACCACGGGGGAGTCGTCCTCTCTCGTCAGGTCCATGCCGGTGACGCCGAGGTCCGCCACACCATCTGTGACAAGCTCGGCGACGTCCTTCGCTCGGACGAAGAGGAGCTCGATCGGCGCGTCCCGAGTAGGAACGGCGAGGCTTCGAGGTGTCCGCTCGAAACGGAACCCTGCCTGCTTCAGGAGTTCGGTTGCCGGTTGCTCGAGCCTGCCCTTGTTCGGTAGGGCGATTCGAATGAAGTCTGGCATCTCAGATCCCTCCTGTTGGATATCCGGCCCGTTCAAGGGCCTCGATGTATCCGCCTGTGCCATGGCGAACCCACTGTGCGATGCGCGTGATCGTCGCTGTGGAGACGCCTGTGAGGTCGTGGATCTCCCGATATGGGTGTCCTTCGCCAAGGCTTCGGACGACAGCCCATCGTGCAGTCATCTCCTCGAGCTCGCGTCTTGTGCACAGGTCGCGGAAGAACCTCGCCGCGCTGTCGCGATCGTCGAGACCGATGATCGTGTCCATCAGTGCCGCCGTGCTTTCGTTTCGCCACTCGTCCGCGTTGGCTGGCCCGCTCGTCACAGTTCCTCCATGTGTCGTACTGTGCTAGCATGTTAGCACAACAATACAGATAGGTGACACATGATTGTGATCCCAGCGGTCGACGTCCTGGATCGAAGGGTGGTTCGCCTTCACCAGGGCGACTACGGCAGTGTCAGCAGCTACGGCGATGACCCTGTTGCTGTTGCTCGAACGTTCCATGACGACGGAGCATCGCTCGTGCACGTGGTCGACCTCGAGGCCGCGAGAGGAGGCGAGCGCTCGCTCGACGTGCTCAGCGAGCTCGGGAAGACCGGTGTGGCGTTCCAACTCGGCGGTGGTATCAGATCGGCGGCGAACGCCGTGGAAGCGATCTCGCTCGGAGCTTCCCGTGTGGTTGTGGGGTCCGTGATCGTCTCCGATCCGACCTCGGCGTCCGGCATCGTCAATGCGGTTGGGGCTGAGGCGGTTGTCGCCGCGATCGATGTCAGAGACGGCATGGCCCGTGGCGCCGGCTGGCTCGATGATGGGATACCGCTTGGGGACGCGCTCGGAATCGTCTGCAGTCTCGGGATCGGCACAGCACTTGTCACCGGCATCGAGCGGGACGGGACGATGGAAGGTCCCGCACTTGGGCTCCTGGCAGAGGTGCGGGGACTCGTGCCGGACCTCGCGCTGATCGCATCCGGGGGTGTGGGATCGATTGCGGACATTCGGGCACTTGCGAAGTCCGAGCTCTCCTTCGAGGGTGTCATCGTTGGTCGTGCGTTGTACGAGGGCCGGTTCACGCTCCCTGAAGCTATCGAAGTCGCTGGCTGATATTCTCCACGCAGGTTGTTCACAGCCCCCGGCGGTGCCCTAACTTCAGCGGATGAAACGCAGGCCGGTTCTGAGAATCTCGATCATCGGCATAACGGTTGGTGCGCTGTTGGTCGCCTCGTGTACTTCGTCAACTCCGGAAACGGATCCGCCATCCACCGTGACCAGCACGGTCACACCGGAGTCAGACGAGTCGACCTCGATCGAGCCGCCAGATCGTGAAGGTTCTGATCAAGCAGCTGTCACTGCGATGTGCCGAACGCTCGATCTCCTCAGCGCAGCGGGAGTTCCTGCCGGCCGAGCTGCGGGTTCCATGACTGAGACCGACCTCAAGGGCGTCTCGTCGATTGAGTGGGCCGCCTATGGCGACGTGCTGATCGCGGCGTCTCGTGTGGCATGTCCCGAGCACATCGAATATGCCGACGACATTGCCTACTGGTTGGGATTCTGACGCCCTGGGCCGATTCCATGGTTATGTCGAGGTTCGCCCGATGGCGCCGCGATCGCGCCGAGAAATGTGATTCCTCATAGGTGACCGGGACTCCAACGTCTGACCACGACGACGATGATCACAACAACGAACCCGATGACGAAAAGGTTGGAGCGACTCTGATCTTCTCTCACCTTGAGCCCGAGTCCGATGAGTATGAAGGCAGCTGCCGGCAGAAGGTAGAACAAGACGTCGAAAAGGGCCCAGCCGAGGGGGAGGCCGTCGAGATAGCGCCGGGTGATCTTCGTGAACAGGCTTCGCATCGGTCCGAAGTACGTGGCTTGGCCCATGACCAGCATCAACCAGGCGGCAGGGAAGGTCAATAGCCCCGCAGCGATGAGGAGACCGCTTCGCTTTTTCACGGATATGAGCATACGAGCCAGCGATTGCTGAAGCACGGCGGTGTCTCTGCTTTTCGTGTGAGCGACCGGTCCGATCACCGGTCTATTGAGTCGAGCCGAGGGAGCGCGCACAGTCAGGTGCGCGCTCCCTCGTGGTACTAGGTGGCGATGGTCGGCTCGCCGCTGTCATCGTTCCGCTTGCGGGTCCCCAGGAGGGCGATCCCACCTCCCAGGAGCAGTGCAAGAGCGATGAGCGCAAGCTGATCGGTTGACA
>CAZWMX010000086.1:0-10910 GCA_964635205.1 uncultured Acidimicrobiaceae bacterium
GTGGACGGCGCGCTCTGGGGTTGCTCTGCGCCCGACCCGGCCGGCACCTGGGCGCAGCCGGCTGCGGCGATGGCAAGAACTGCAACCACAACGACTCGCCCCATCGACGACACTGCGTTCGCACGCGTCGGCGTTGTGTCCCCTGAGCTCATGATGATTCTTCGGCCGCTGTGCTGGCGATCTTGATGTCAATCCTTCCCGCCCACCGAAAGGGTGCCCGGACTAGGCAGCGATGGCTCGTCTGCGATGGAGACGACGGCGCATCCACAGAATTGCAGCGGCGGTGACCCCGGCCGTGAACACACCAACGACGCCAAGTGTCACGACGTTGATGAGGGCAAGGAAGGCGATGATCCCTGCGTTGAGCGCCAAACGGTGGCTGTCGTCCCAAGCCTTCGTCCCACCGGACCAGCGGAGGGCGAGAACCGTGGACCCGACGGTGATTGCGATCATGACCGCCGCGGTGACGGTGGCATGGACCCCCGTTGCCACTCCGATACCCGTGGCAAGGAAGACTCCGAAGATTGCGAGCAATCCGAGGATGAAGAATCGGCGCGGGCGAGGAACCTCAGCCGCGGGATTCCCTCTCGGGCTATATGTGATCCTCTTGGCTGCGATGCCCAGCCCGACGACAACGAGAGCCGTACCAATCAGGTACATGGGTGGCGGCGAGTACATGAAGAACCCGACTGCGCCGAGCCCGAGCAGGATGAGGGACGAAGCAACCATGCCTCGACGACCCAGCCAGCGGTCGTGCTTCCGGCCGGGGAAAAGCATCTCGACGATCCCGATCGTGACACCGATGCTGACTGCCATGTGAAAGATGATCAGCAGCAGCGTCCAGACCCAGTTGACTCCGAGCGAGCGGCCATAGATTCCAAGTTCGCCGAGGTCGCGCCAGGCCGGGTCGAAGAAGCTGCGGACGATCAGCCCCTCCTCGATGATCCCGTACGCCGCACCGAGCAGTAGTAGGCCGACCCACCCTGTGCCCCACCGCAGAGCCAGCTCTCGGCACAGCAGTGCACCGCAGCCATAGAGCAGGGCGAGCGGGAGCCACGCCAGGAGAAACCCGGGTAGCGGTGTCGCCGTCGAGAGAACCTCACCGACAACCGGTGCCAGGAAGAAGGTGACCACGGCGGGTGTGGCGAAGCGGGCGGGCGTTGTCGTGACAGCGTTCTCATTCATCCATCCATCGTCGGTCGACGCTCTGAGCACGCGATGAGACTTCGATGAGTGGGCAATGAGAACGCGTAGGTCAGCGTTCAGCGGAACGGGGCAACCTCGATTGGAAGATCAAGGAGCTCCCACTCGCCGTCACTGACCACTGCTGGAAGGTCATGGACGATCGCCGTGGCAAGGCAGCAGCGATCCGCAAGACTGAGTGACATTCCGGCACGTTCCTCAGCGCGTTTCACATCCAGAACGGATCGAGCCTCGTCTCCACCGAACGGCAGGAGCACGAGTCCGTAGGCAGCGAGATCGGCCTCGAGATCGTCCGGGCCATACCGGCGACTGTCGGCAATGTGGAGCACCTCAGCGAAATTGACAGCCGAAATCCCCGAAGCGCCGAGGACTTCCTCGACCGTATCGGCACCCCGTTCATCGAATACCCAAGCAAGAACTGCGGACGCGTCTACGACAGCGCGAAGCTCCCTGTCGAGCGTCACTTCGATGGGTCCGCATCTGCGTCGAGAAGTGAGGTGTCCGCCCTTCTCGCCTCAAGGAGTTGGCCAACTGCACTTCCCGGCATATCGGCCGCCTGGACTGCCCGACGTCGGATACGAGCCTTCACCGCCTCGGGGGTCTCGAGAATGACGCGTCCGAGATCGTCAACAAACGCCGACACCCGGACACCTTCCTCAAGCCCGACCTCATCCCTGATGCTCTTCGGCACAACGACACGACCCTTGTTTCCCACCGTGATCATTGAGATGCTGGACATAGAACAATTCTCCCACCTGCTATGTGTTATGTCAACGTATGTATTGGTGGGAACACGTAGTACTCTCCCACCACTTCGCGGTGCACTGTCGGGAGAACTCCGCGTTACCCCGTCGGAGGTCGGTTCTCAAGAGACGGGGCGAGCGACCACGACCTCTGACGGCACCGCCCACGAGGTCACGACGGTGCGATGCAGGATCTCCCACCGACCGGCGGGGAGCTGTTGTTCCACACTGATGGGGCGACAGCCGCCGAGGAGCTGTGGGGACTTGCTCCATATCCACCGCCAGGTGCTGCTCAACGCTCTGGTTGCTCGTGTGGGGCCGGTCGTCAGGCTCACGACGCACGCAAGGCCGTCGGATGTGAGGAGTCGGTGTGCTTCGCCCAATACCGCCTCGGTGTGGTCGGCATCGAGCAGGTCGAACACGTAGGTTGAGACAAAGCGGTCGAACCTGTGGTCCTCACCGGGAAGGGGTAACTCGCCAGATACACGTTCAACTTCGGCACGGTCACCCCAAGGCGCCAGCCGATTGGCGGCAAGTTCGACCATCGTGTCGCTGATGTCGACGCCGAGGTACGTGGCCCCAGGACTGAAGTGGTCGCTGAGAAGCCGGCGGCCGAGATCGCCAGTGCCGCATCCGAACTCGTACACCGAGGCGGCGTTCTCGAAGTCGGCGTGGGCAATCATGTCGTCGATCGCGGCGTTCTCGTAAAAGCTCTGCCAGTCCTGGGCCCGCCCGATGCGGTTGTACACGCGTCGAGCCTGCGCAGGCGACAACGTCCGACCGTTCCCGCGACCTCTCATGTCTCTTTCATACCACGAAAGAACCGAGGATGGGTGTCTTCCGACACCGATGTGATCCGGTTGGCTACCGACCACCTCGCGGTGCAAGCACACAGCACCGGCACCCCGCTCCCCGAGGTCCACGCCGCCATCACCGACCCTGATGGGCAGGAAACTCCCGTCAGGTCTGCGTGCACTTGACCATCCGCCAGCCGAAATGCACGGCTGGCCACACATGTCGCTACCTGAGCATGCCGGTAGACTGAGAGCTGTCACATCCAGGGCGATGCCGGCACGTTCAATCCCTGGCTCGAGCGCGGAGAGAACCTCTGGAGTACATCAGCAACGTCACTGAACTCGAAGCCACTGTCGGTGGCCAGATGTTGGCAACGCTGATGAAGTCGATCGACCACATCGACGATCACTGCACTGCTATTCTCGATCTGTCCTCAGCAGTCGTCGTCGGCTACACCGATGTCAGGGGTCGCCCACGTGCGCAGCTTGTCGCTGTGCCGCCCGATTTCGCTGCATTGGCGTCACGTCCCGACCTTCTGGTCTTGCCGGCCCTCGAAGATCCGGCCCCATCGACTCCGGTCTCGACTCTCTTCTTCGTCCCGGGGTGGCGCGAAACGCTTCGGGTAAACGGCCGACTCGGCGATGACACAAAGAGCAGCATGTTCGTCGAAGAAGCGTTTGTACACTGCGCAAAGGCGATCATTCGATCGAAGCTCTGGCGTGCACCGGAACAGCATCCAGATCCCACATCGCAGCCAAACACCGTTGACAGTTTTCTCGCGCGGTCACCTTTTGTCGTCATCTCCACCCAGGATGCGATGAACGGCGCCGATACCAGCCCGAAGGGAGACCCTCCAGGATTCATCAAGCAACTCGACGAAACCACGATTGCGATACCGGATCGGCCCGGAAACAAGCGCACCGACACATTCCACAACCTCCTCGAACACAACGAACTGGCCCTTGTCGCGCTGATCCCGGGGGACGACCGCGTTCTCGAGATCAACGGCCATGGACATGTCACCGCAGACATAGATCTCCTTCGAACAATGACTCACCAGAACAAGACTCCCAAAGCGGCTCTTGTCATCAACATCACGCAAGCAACGCTCAATACGAATCCCGAACTCGTCGCCTCAGACCTCTGGAACCCAGCTCGCCACCCAGACTCAAGCCATCTTCCGTCAGCAGCGCGAATCTGGTCCGATCACGTACGAGCCAACCGGACCACCGGGGTGAAAGCAGCCGCCATACGAGCCGGCGCCGGCGAACGGCTCGTGCGCGCTGGGACTGCGAGCGACTACAAGCGCAACCTCTATTGAGCATCTGAGACGCCGACGTTCGACAGGCACCAGCACGCCTCGGGTCAGCTAGGGCGGACAACGACTAAATGCCGGCGGAGTGACTCCCAGTCTGGACACTCTTCACCGGGCGGCTGATGCTCTCGGACTGGAACTGATCGTCGACTTCCGCCACCCGGCACGCGACTGATTCCCCGTCAATCGCTCGGCATCAAGCCTGTAGCCTCGACGTGATGCCCAACCGACTCGCCGACGCGACCTCTCCGTATCTCCTCCAGCACCAGGACAACCCTGTCGAGTGGTACGAGTGGGGCGACGAGGCGTTCACTGAGGCCGAACGTCGGGATGTTCCTGTGATCCTCTCCGTGGGATACGCCACATGCCATTGGTGCCATGTCATGGCGCACGAATCGTTCGAGGATGATGCGACCGCGGAGTTCATGAACGAGCACTTCGTCAACATCAAGGTCGACCGTGAGGAGCGCCCCGACGTCGATCGCATCTACATGGACGTGGTCACCGCAACCACCGGTCGGGGTGGCTGGCCCATGACGGTATTCCTCACGCCGAAGCAGAAGCCGATCTTCGCCGGTACCTACTTCCCGAGAGAGACGATGGGGCATCATCCATCCTTCATGGATGTCATGACTGCCGTGCTTGATGCCTGGAATACCAACCGACAGGGCGCTCTGGAGCAGGCCGACAACATCGCTGCAACGATCGCCTCCACACAGAACGAGCAATCGCCACTCCCACGGATCGAGGACGTCGCTCAGGCAGTTGAGCGAATGTCAGCATCGTTCGACAGGGTGAACGGCGGATTCGGGACCGCACCCAAGTTCCCGCAGGCGCCCTCTCTCGAACTGCTCCTGAGAACGGCAGCGCTCCTCCCCGGAACCGACGCTGCCAAGCACAGCCTCGACATGCTGACGCGCCAGCTCACGGCAATGGCCCAAGGCGGCATCTACGACCACCTGCTCGGAGGCTTTGCCCGCTACTCGGTCGATGCACAATGGGTCATCCCCCACTTCGAGAAGATGTTGTACGACAACGCCCAGCTTGCACGGGTCTATCTCCGGGCGTGGCAGCTCACCGACACGGACCTGTTCAAGCAGGTCGCCATCGAAGTCCTCGACTACCTCGATATCGCCATGGCCGACGACCACGGAGGGCTGCACTCGGCGGAGGATGCGGACTCCGAGGGCGTCGAGGGCAAGTTCGCCGTCTGGTCGTGGGAGGAGCTCGGGTCCGTGCTCGGCGAGGACCGAGACCTGGCCGCAGCGATCTACGGTGCAACTTCTGAAGGCAACTTCGAGGGCGTGAACAATCTGCACCGGTTCGTCGGGTTCGATGAGATCGCCGCTGCAACAAGCATGGACGTTGCCGAGGTCGAGGAACGGAAGCGATCGATCGACGATCGCCTGCGCCTCGCCAGGGCGGAGCGCATCCCACCAACACGCGACGACAAGATCGTCACGGCATGGAACGGGCTCGCGATCCGAGCCTTCTCGGAAGCCGGCGCCATCCTCGACGAGCCGCGATACATCGCCCGTGCAACGAGTATCGCCGAGTTCCTCCTCACCGAGGCATCACCCGAAGGCATCCTCGCCCGGTCATGGCGTGGTCGGCCCGGCAATCGTGCCTTCGCCGATGACCACGCCGCTCTGGCGATCGGCCTGTACGCGCACTATCAGGCAACAGGAGAGGATCGATGGTTCACGGCGGCAGAGCATCAGGTAGCGGAACTCAGAGCGCACTTCTCAGATCCCGGGGGTGGCTTCTTCAACACGTCGGACATGGCCGAAAGCCTCATCACGAGGCCTAGATCGACCCAGGACAACCCAACCCCTTCGGACAACGCCCTCGCCATGGAGGCACTCCAGCTGCACGCCGCCCTCACAGGGGATACCCAGGCGATCGTCGAAGCCGGTGAGACGATGCAGATCCTGGCCCGCGACGCACTCCACCATCCGTCGTTCGCCGGCTACGGATTGGCCGTATGGCTGACACGCCTGGTCGGCATCAAGGAGGTCGCCATCGTTGGTGATGACGACACCGTCGGAGCCATGGAACACCTCATCTGGGACACATTCAGACCACACGTCGTCGTTGCCGTGGGAGACGGATCGAAATCACCAGTGCCGTTGCTCATCGATAGACCGCTGGGGGACCGCACGCTTGCATACGTCTGCAGGGATCTTGTTTGTGGCCTGCCGACCGATTCTGTAGAGGCTCTCGGCGGCGATCTGGCCGGCTAGCGCTCGACGAGTTCGGCTGCACGACCGGCGAGCAGCGGTACAGACACGCTCAGCACGAGCAGAAGGCCGGCCGCCATGGCAAGCACGCCTGCGGCGCCCTGGCTCATCGCACCCTCGACGAACACATCTTGACAGGTCGCGGTGAAGTTGCCTGCACGCTCTGACCCGCGGGAACCCCACGTAACGGATCTGCAGGAATCTGATAGAAGGACGCCGACACCGGTGGCTAGGAAGGTGATACCTCCGAGCGCGACCACGAGTCGCAGCAACATGGATGTCTCCTTGGAAGTGACGAACAAACCTGGTGTGGGCCCGTCGAGAACTCCGAAAGGGTAGACATCGATCTGATGTATCGCTCAGAATCCGCGAGTCCGATACCGTGGCGGCATGCGCTCAATTGTCCTGCTCATTCGCATCTGGATCGCGGCCAATCTCGCTATCGCCGCCGCGACGTTCAGGAGGCTGCTGCTCGGACCCACGCTCCCATCGTGGTCGTGGCGTACCGAGTGGGCCGTTGCGTCTGCTCGAAGAGTCATCGCCGTCGCCGCGGAACACAAGGAGGATCGGTGGATCAACACCATCGGCCTTCGTCTCAAGGTGCCACTGCCGGCATCGCTCCGTGGGGCGGTGCGCGTAACCCCGCAGGGGTTGGGCCAGAACCTCGGGGACCACTATGAACGGATCGGCACATCTCGGAACACCACGACAATCCTGTACTTCCACGGTGGCGGGTACATCTTCGGCAACCCGGGGACTCACCGCGAACACATCGCTCGGCTTGTCGCACGGACCGGCGCCGCCGCGACGGCACCGACCTATCGGCTCGCCCCAGCGCATCGATTCCCCGCGGCAGTCGATGACGCCATCGCCTCATATCGTGCGCTCCTCGCCCGTGTTGACTCGCCCAGCGAAGTGATCGTCGCAGGTGACTCTGCCGGAGGTGGCCTCGCCGTCGCGATGGTGCACAGGGCGCGAGCCGAGGGCCTTCCGCTGCCTGCGGGCATGATTCTGTTCTCTCCGTACGTCGAACTCGACCACACCGGCTACACGATCAAGACGAACGCGTCGACCGACTATCTGCCGGTAAGGGAACTGTCGGCACCGAACGACTGGTACGCACCCCAAGACCAACGCACCAACCCCGAGGCCTCGCCGATACGGGCCGATCTCACAGGATTCCCACCAATGCTGGTGTTCGTGGGCGGTGCCGAGATGCTCCTCGCCGACTCCCTGCGACTTGCCGAGAACGCTGAACGAGACAGCGTCGTGTGCGAGCTCGTCATCGAACCGGAGATGCCCCACGTATGGCCCGTGCTCGTCCCCTGGGACCCGGCGTCAAGACGCTCCCTCAAAGCCTGTGCCGAGTGGATGGGAACGCTCCGCGTTCCTTAGAAGTTGGAGAACCTCCGCCTTCTCCAACTTCCGGTCAGTCCCAGAGAGCTGAGAGGGCATCACCAACCGAGTTACGACCCTCTGCGCTCCATTGTGCATCTTGGATCACCTGGCGAACTCCGGTTGCGGATGGTACGAAATGCTCCATGGCCGGGTCGAGGAACCGGCTCGGCAGGGCGTATGAGTGCTTGCCGTTGGTCGAGTACCTGTGGTGGTAGTAACGCTGGGGGACCGTCACCGCGAGGTGGTCCTTCGCCCTTGTCAACGCCACGTACAGCAGCCTCCGCTCCTCCTCGAGGCCGCCGGGCTCGGACAACGCCATATCCGACGGGATATTGCCGTCTGCGGCGTGGATCACCGTCACCGATCTCCACTCCCCACCCTTGGCCGAGTGGATCGTCGAGAGAATCAGGTAGTCATCGTCGAGATGCGGGGCGTCTGCGAGATCGGTCGTGCTGTTGGGGGGGTCGAGTGTTATCTCGGTGAGGAATCGGGACCGATCTGGATAGTCGGCCGCGAGCGCTGCGAGGTGCTCGATATCCCCGAGACGGGCCTCGGCATCGTCATAGGACCGGTCGAACACAGCCCTACAGAAGTCAGAGAGACGATCGATCTGCGTCGATGGGCCCGGTTGCACATGACCGTCCCCTCGGCAATCGGTGAGTACATCCCGCAGCAGGCCGAGCACCTCGCGTGTCTCGTTCGTCACAGGCAGGTCATAGGTGAGAAACGCATCGAGGGCACCTATGTCGGCGGCGGTACCCACCTCTTCGACGTGGGCAAGGATCTTCCCCGCAGTGGCAGGCCCAACGCCGGGGAGCATCAGAAGCACTCGGTTCCATGCAAGTTCGTCCCTGGGATTGTCGAGGATCCGCAGCAGCGCGAGGAGATCCTTGATGTGCGCTGTTTCGAGGAACTTCAGACCGCCGAACTTGACGAAAGGGATGTTGCGTCTGGCAAGCTCGATCTCGAGACCACCGGAGTGGTGGCCCGTGCGGAAGAGCACTGCCTGGTCGCGCAAGTCGATGCCCTGTTCTCTGAGTTCGAGGACTCGGTCACACACCCAGTCGGCCTGAGCAGCCTCGTCGTAGCAAGTGACCAGGTTCGGAATGGGGCCCGACGGCCTCCTGGTCCACAACTGTTTGTCGAAGGCGGTGTCCGATGCGCCGATCACTGCATTGGACACCGCAAGAACTTGGGGAGTCGATCGATAGTTCTCTTCGAGCATGACAACGGTTGCGTTCTCGTACTCGTCGGGGAAGCCGAGGATGTTCTCCACCCGCGCCGCCCGGAACGAGTAGATCGACTGGGCGTCGTCACCCACGACGGTGAGATTGCCCGCCGGTCCGCACAGGGAACGGAGGATGTCCGCTTGGACAAGGTTCGTGTCCTGATACTCGTCGACAAGCACATGATCGAAGAGCCCGCGAATCGTGTCACCGGCACCCGATTCGAGCAACGCCTGCCAGTAGAGAAGGAGGTCGTCGTAGTCGATGACGTTCTGCTCACGCTTTCGTGCTGTGTACCCGATGAACAGGGCCTTGAGTTCGTCTGTGTGGCCCCGACACCAGGGGAAGCGTTGCTCGAGTGTTTCGGAAAGCGGTATCTGAGCGTTGGCAACCCGGGAGTAGATCGAAGCGATCGTTTCCTTGCGGGGGAACCGGGTCTTCGCCTTGCCGAAACCGTGCTCGGTGCGCAGAATTCCGAACAGGGACTCGCTATCGGTGCGGTCGATGACGGTGAAACCATCCTCGAGGCCGACCGCTCTCCCGTACTGACGCAGGAGTCGGTTGGAGATGGAATGGAACGTCCCGCCCCATACGCGCCCGGATGAGCGGTCCTCGATCGATGCGCTCGCCCGCTTGAGCATCTCCGCCGATGCCCGTCTGGTGAAGGTCAGCAGCAGTATCCGATCGGCCGACACGCCACGGTCGATGAGGTGTGCGACCCGGGAGGCAAGCGTCTTGGTCTTCCCCGAGCCGGCACCCGCGATGACAAGCAGCGGGCCATCCACGTGAAGGACGGCCTGGCGTTGTCGGTCGTTGAGTCCTTCGAGATACGGTGAGGCCTCGGTTTCGATATCGAACATATGTTCGAGCCTAACATGGGTATTCACACCCGGGTCCCATGTATGTATAGTTATGCGTATGCCAAGAATGCAGGTATATCTCCCCGATGATCTCTACCGAGCAGTGAAGGACCGGGGCCTCCCGGCTTCGGAACTCCTCCAGGAAGCCGTGCGCATCGAGCTGAGGCGCCAGGAACTGATCGAAGCGTCTGACGACTATCTCACCGAGCTGCTCTGCGAAGTCGGGCGGCCCAGCGACGAAGACACAGCCCGCGCCGAAGCCATCGCCCGACGAGTAGCCAGACGCGCCGATCGAGCTGTTGGTTAGGCGAATGCTGGTTCTCGATTCCGGAGGTGTCTCCAGGCTGGCAGAGAGAACCCGGGAGTCCGCGGCAACGATCGCTGCGCTGCATTCGCATGGGTTGTGGCCGCCTACCGTACCGACACCCGTGTTGATCGAGTCGCTGCGGGGGGATGCTCAAAGGGATGCGATGGCGAACCGGCTGCTCAAGACATGTGACGTCGTCGAGGACATACCCGAGACGGTGGCCCGGCGCGCAGCGTTCCTGAGAACCCGAGCACGTAGGGGATCGGCCGTAGATGCCCTGGTGGTCGCAATGGCGGAGCCAGGAGGTTCTGTCCTCACATCGGATCCCGACGATCTCAGCGCGCTCGCAGCACATGCCCGCGACATCATCATCGAACGCGTGTAGAGACCGCAAAGGTAGTTCCGCGATACGCTTCCACGATGGAAACAACAGAACAAACTTCCGCGCCCGTCGCGGCTACTCCCGTTCGACGCTCGAACAAGGTTGAGACCGCACTCGCAGGTGCCGTCCTGCTCGGCGTGTTGGTACAGGCGGTATTGGCCGGCCAGCACATCGCTCTCGACGGGCCAATCACACTGCACGGAATAATCGGCAGTGGAGTGTTCACATTCCAACTGGTCCTGGTGGCGATGCTCGTCCTTCGACGAGCCACCCGAGCAGCGATCGTGACGGCCGGTCTGCTCGTCTTGTTGCTGATCGCACAGATCGGTCTCGGCTACGCAGCTCGTGGGTCGCACGATCTTGTGGCACTCCACATTCCCCTCGGGGTTGCCCTCTTCGGTGTTGCCACATGGCAACTGGCCGTGATTCGTTCTACGTAGA
>CAZWMX010000087.1:0-10840 GCA_964635205.1 uncultured Acidimicrobiaceae bacterium
GGCTTCCTTGGCTGCGGCGGTGGCGGCATCGATCTCGGCGCGTGCCGCCTCCTCGATCCGGTCGAGGTCGGTAGCGGCGAAACCCATGTTCTCCAATCTCTCCCGGTAGACGATCAGTGGATCCTTGTTCATCCAGGCCTCGACCTCATCGGCCGGGCGGTACTTTCCCGGATCAGCCCTCGAGTGGCCGTGGTGCCGGTAGGTCTGGGCCTCGATGAGGGAGGGCCCATCGCCGGAGCGGGCCCGCTCGAGAGCGACAAGAGCTGTACGGTAGACCGCGTCTACGTCATTCCCGTCCACGATGATGCGGTCCAGCCCGTACGCTGCTGCGCGATCGGCGGCTGGATTGGTCACAGCGGTGACGGACGAGATCGGGGTGTACTCCATGTAGAGGTTGTTCTCGCACACGTACACGACCGGGAGACTCCAGACTGCCGCGATGTTGAGCGATTCGTGGAATGCCCCGATGTTGGTCGCGCCGTCTCCGAAGAAGCAGACGGTTACCTGTCCGGTGCCTCGCTCCATGGAGGCCCAAGCCGCACCGGCGGCGACCGGGAGGTGTGCCCCGACAATCGCATAGGAGCCCATCGCGTGCTGCTCGACGTCGGTGAGGTGCATCGAACCGCCCTTGCCGCCACAGCATCCGCTCTCGCGTCCGAGCAGTTCGCCCATGAGCGAATCCATAGGTGCCCCGCGGAGCAACGTGTGATTGTGACCCCGATATGTGCAGAACACCATGTCGTCGTCACGCATCGCCGTCGAGAATCCGGCAGCTATTGCTTCCTGTCCGGTACCGAGGTGGGTCGTCCCCTTGACGAGACCCGTCATGAACAGGTCGTAGGCGCGTTTCTCAAAGACGCGCGCCCTCCACATGGCCGAGTACATGTCTAGCCGAACGGTGGACTCGATTCCAAGGTCAGAGCTTGGAGCGGCGCCGGCGTTACCTGGCATGTCAGTTATGGGGACCTCCCCGGGCAGTCAAAAGTGGGTATCGCCCACAGGCACTCTCCCAGTCGGCGATCGAGCTTCAACTATATATCATCGATTATCGAAGATTAATCGGTGTCAGGCGAAAGGTCTAGCCCATATGACCCAATCCAGGGGCCTCGGGGAACAAGGTGAGCCGCCGATGAGCGCGCCCCACGCTCGTAAACGAGCAAAGTGTTGGGGCTCCAATGGTGGATGGTTGCCGTCGTGCAACGCAACCCGAAAGCGCCTGCCGCCGCACAGGGCATTGCTGATGACTGTCGCGTTGGCTAGGCGCCCCAGCTAGATCCGGTAGGTCGGTGGTTTCGGACATAGATCATCAACCCTGCTGCGCAGAGAAGCGCGATCGTCGACATCCAGTATGCAGCGCCGAACGAGATGCGATCCGCAACGAAGCCGAAGAGAATCGGCCCAACCGCTGCGCCCATGAACTTCCCCGTCTGGGCGATGCCCCATGCGGCGGCCGGTGCCTCTGGATTGTCCTTCACAACCGCGAATGTGAAGAGACCGGACCATCCCCAACCTGCGGTGAATCCCAGCAAGCCGCCGATGATCAATCCCGGGAATCCGCCGAGGTTCAGGATGATGATTCCAACCGCTCCAACGGTGATCATCGAGGCGATCACGGTGAGGTCTGCCTGCACCATTCGGTCGATGAACCTTCCGGCGACGAGCCTCGTGATGATCCCGCAGAAGCCTCCTGCCGCAAGGAGGAGTCCGGCGACCTGTTCCTCGACACCGATTGACACGGAGTAGCCGACGAAGAACGAACCGAGCGGATCGATCGCTCCGATTCCTAGGCCGACGGCAACAGCAAGGACGATCAGGAGGCGCATCGGCGTCCTTGGTTTGCCAACCGATGCACCGGGCTGCCGCAGTTGTGGCGCGATGGTAGACCGCTCTTCGTGCCGTGGGACGAGTGCCGCCGCGAGTACGGCCAGAATCGCCGCGGCACCGAAGGCCCAACGCCAGCCGACGGTCAGGGCGATCGTCGGGACCGCCAGACCCGCCAGGAACATTGCTGCAGGTACACATGCGTGCTTGATACCGAACACCCATCCGTGACGAGAAGTGATCACACACCGAGCGATGGTGAGATTGGATGCCGTCTGCGCCAGGGAACTAGCGACACCGGCGACCGCGAGGCCGAGGGCGAACATCAGTATGGAATCGGCGAGCCAGCCGATCGTCCCAAGAGCGAGCGCTGAAAGCAGTGTGGCGCAGCGAAGCCCATTCGCCCATCCCACTCGTTCCGAGATGCGTCCCGCCGCCGGCGAGACCAGCGCAGCCATGCCAAAGAATGTGCTGATGAGAACACCCAGTCCCGTCAAGGTCAGGCCGATGTCGATCCCGATCTGGAGAACGAGAGCGGCGGTCAGAAAGCTCGGCAGCATTGCGACGATCGTTGCGATCAACGCAGGTGTTACGCCGCGCCATGCAACGGTGCGTACTGTGATGCTCTCGCGCCTAGGTCGTGAGCTTGTCGTAGAGGGATCCGGCGTTGTACGAGTTGATGTAGTCCATCATGTACTCCTGCCCGATGTCGACCGGGAAGCGATCCTTGAACTCGACCCGCTCGATCGTCTCTTCTCGTGTCCAACCCCTTGCGACTGCCACAGCGACAGCCGTCTTCCACTCCATCAACATGGCCCGCTGGGTCGCAAGATAGGCCTTCGTGGTGACCGGACCGTGACCGGGAATGATGTGATCGACCTCCAGGTCACCGATTGTGTCCAGAGCGGTCAGCCACTCCTCCACATTCGACGTCATCAGCCACGTCTGGCACTCACTGAATATCGTGTCTCCGACGAATACGGCACGTTCTTGAGGGACGTACACCGCGATCTGACCCGGCGTGTGGCCGGGCGTGTGGATCAGCTCAAAGGTGTGGTCCCCAACCCGCAGCGTGAGATCCCCGGTGAACACGATCTGGCCCTTGTTCGGATCCGAGTAGTACACGTCGCGATCCGGGAAGATCGCCTCGCCTTCCGGATCATCGGTCGGTAGGGCCTCCTTCGCGTACGCAAACGGATCCAACTCGGGTCCGACCACCATGAAGTTGTCGTAGACGCCCTGATGGTGGACGACCGTCGGGCCCCCCTTGAAGTAGTAGTTGCCGAAGATGTGATCGACGTGATGCTCAGTATTGATGAGGTAGCGGAGTTGCCCGTGCAATTCGGCCATCTCTCGCATCTCGACAGCCTTTGTCGGCAACTGCGGAGTGTCGATGATGACGACGCCATCCGAAGTCACGACGAAACTCGGATTGCATCCTCGGACCTTCGTCTCGGTGAAGATGGTGGGTGTGACATTCTCCATGTTGCGTCTAGCTTCCTTTTCTATTGCGTTGCTGTCAGTCCGCCGTCGATTCCGAGGATCTGACCCGTTACGAATGACGACGCATCCGAGGCGAACAGCAGAACCGGCCCGATGAGATCGCTGGGTTCGCCCACGCGACCTATCGGAATGCGGCTGATGACACCCGCCTTGAAGTCCGGGTCGTCGAGGAGCATCGCTACCTGGGGCGTGTCGACAAATGTCGGGGCGATGGCGTTGACGGTGATTCCATACTTCGCCCATTCGGTAGCCCATTGACGCGTCAGCGAATTGATCGCACCCTTGGCCGCGACGTACGCCGAATATCCGGCATTGATACCGAGAGCTGCACGGACCGAGGAGATGTTGATCACCCTACCGCCGTTCCCTGCCTCGATCATCGCCTTCACGGCTGCTTGCGTGGGGAGGACCGTTGCGCGCACGTTGATCTCCATGATCCAGTCCCACTCGGGGATCGGATAGTCCTGGGCTTCGAACAAGACCTTGCCTGCACCGCCGCCGACGGCGTTGATGATGATGTCGAGACGTCCGAAGTGCTCAATCGTTTCGGCAACGGCCCGGTCGGCGTCCTCCTTCTTCGTGAGGTCGGCAGCGACGGTGAGTGGGTCGGACCCGGCCTCCCGCATGCGATCGCGCGTTCTTGCAAGTGCATCGCCATCGCGAGCGACGATCGCCACCTTCGCACCTGCCTCGCTCACGCCTGCCGCGAGCGCAGATCCGATGCCGCCGCTCCCGCCGGCCAGGATGACGACCTTGCCATCGAGCTTGAACATGTCGGTTTGGCTCATCGCCGTCCCTTCATCGAATCTGTCATGAGTGTGTCTTGTGATTCTGAACTGTGTCGCGTATAGCCGCTGCCGTCTTCTCGGCGGAGATTCCATATTTGTCGAGGAGGAGTCCGTCGGGTCCCGACTCCCCGAAAACGTCCTGTAATCCGTGAAGGATCATCCGTGTCGGGGCATTCACAGCCAGTGCCTCGGCAATGGCTCCACCGAGACCACCGACGATGGTGTGCTCCTCCGTTGTAACGACCAGGCCCGTCTTCGTTGCGGCGGTCACCACAGCGTCGACGTCGAGCGGCTTGATCGTCGGAACGTGTACGAGATGCACGTCGATCTCGTCGAGCGCCAACGCCTCGGCGGCCTCGTACGCTCTGCTCGTCTGTGTCCCGCTGGAGAAGACGGTCACATCGGAACCGTCGCGGATCGTGACGGCCCTGCCGAGCTCGAACTCGTAGTCATCATCGAACAGGATGGGCGAGTTCGGGCGAGTCAGCCGGAAATAGACGGGTCCGTCGTAGTCGATGATCGCCTTCAGGGCGCTGCGGGTCTCGACTTCATCGGCCGGCGCCACGACCGTCATGTTGGCCATCGCCCGCATGATCGAGATGTCGTCAAACATCAGGTGGGTCTTCCCTGTCATACCTGCAAGCAGGCCTGCATAGCCCCCCATCATCTTCACGTTCGCCTCTGGTTGGGCGATGAGAACGCGAATCGAGTCGTGCGCCCTGGACACGATGAAGCATGAGAACGTGCTCACAATTGGCACGAGGCCAAGGGACGCCATGCCGGCGGCCATGCCGAGCATGTTCTGTTCGGTAATACCCATTTGGAAGAAACGGTCAGGGTACTCGGCTTCGAAGAGCGAGGAGTAGGTGGAGCTACCGGTATCGCCGTCGAGAACGACGATGCGTTGGTTGGTGGCCGCCAGGTCGGTGATGGTCTCACCAAACGCCAGGCGAAGGGACTTCCCTGGAGCAAGCGCTGTCATGTCGCTCCTCCTTCGGATTCACCGAGCTCTTGCATCGCGAGAGCGAATTCCTTGTCGCTGGGTACCCTGCTGTGCCATGTGTAATCGCCCTCCATGTAGGAGACGCCCTTGCCCTTCACCGTGTGGGCGATCACCGCTACGGGTGCCCCCTCGACCTGCCTTGCCGCCTCGAGCGTCGCGAGGATGTCCGGAATGTCGTGTCCGTCCATCTCCATCACATCCCAACCGAACGCCCGCCAGCGATCGGCGAGCTGACTGCCGGTATATGGTGTGATGCGGTCGTCCAACGATTCTCCAGCCCAGCCGAACTGCTGCAGCTTGTTGTGGTCCACGACGGCAACGACGTTGTCGAGGCCGTACCTGGCGGCGACGTGCGCACCTTCCCACACGATCCCCTCGTTGCATTCGCCGTCGCCGAGCATGACGAATGTGGTGAAGTCACGGTCGGTGGCGCGCGCTCCGAGGGCGATACCAAGTGCTCCGGCAAAGCCGAGGCCGAGCGATCCGGACGATATGTCGATTCCGGGAGTGATGGTCATGTCCGGATGACCCTGTAAGCGCGAGTTGATCGCGTCGAAGGTCAGGAGCTCCTCGACGGGGAAGTAGCCGCGGAGCGCGAGCATTGCATAGAGCGCGATCGCGCTATGCCCCTTCGACAGGACGAATCGATCGCGGTCGGGCCAGTCGGGCTCATCGGGGCGGACGTTCAGTATCCCGAAGTAGAGGGCTGCAAGTATGTCGGTGGCCGAGTACGGTCCGCCCACGTGTCCGCCGTTCGCGTGTTTGACCGCCTCGAGGATGCGAACCCTTGCCTGGCGGGCGAACTCCTCCATGTCCTTCGGACTGAAGGTTGTCATGGTCTGAGTCATCAACATCACCTTCCGTTTCTTGATTGTTCAGCTATCTTCTTCGTACGAACCTGGCACCACCGGGGGAGAGAACGACGTCACCATCTCCAGGGGATCAGGACCGTGCGCGACCGTTTGATGATGGAGTCCAACGGGGATGTACACGACGGTTCCGGGTTCGAGGGTCGCGGTCCCCTCGGGAGTGACGAGCTCGCCGGTTCCGGAAATGATGTAGATGACCTCCTCCTGGGTCGGGTGCTCGTGTCCCTCAGGCGCAGACCCGCCGGGAAACACGGAGTAGCCGACCGTGATGTTCTTGGCCCCACTGGTCTCGGGTCCGATGTAGTGCAGCCAGTCGCGACCCGGCAGGTTGAAGACCCGGGCTTCCTCTCGTTTGACGGCCTTGAGTCCCACTTGTGCCTCCGTGAGCCGGGCCGGCCGCAGAAGCGACCAGATAATCGATTATCGAGTATCCATGATAGTCGTGGTCCGGGAGGTCGGTCAAGGTCGAGCAATCGGGCTGGGGGCAAGAAACTGCGCCCCCGTGCTCGATCCAGGCGGCGCACAACGGGCAGTGTGCACAGCCTGTAAGTAGCCGTTTCCGTGGTCCGAAACCACACACGTCGTGCGGCGTGAAGCGATCAGTCCCCGCCGTTGATCCCCTTCGCAGCCACGAGTCGAGCGCCCGAACGGCTTCGTCCCAGGCGTCGAGCTAGGCGAGTCTCCAGAACCGGGCGACCGAGAGCTCGGTCTGTCTCATGCACGTCTCGCGCCAGACACCGCTCTCGATGAAGGCGTCGTGCCGAGCGGGCACGGAGATGGCGTCGTCGAATCCGTAGCGCTGCTGCACGGCTACCAGCGTCGCTTCAGCGCATCCGTAGTAGTTGTCATCCCGAAGGAAGAGTTCCCGAGCGGCCCCAATGGCCGCGTCCGATGTTGCCGTCTCCGAGTCGCGGCTCAATGTGGACCCAGTCTCGCTGCTGCTCTCTCCATCGCGTCGAGGAGTGGCAGTCGCTGGCCACTGAGATACCTGATGAGGGCTCCGCCCCCCGTACTGATGAAGCTGATGTCCGCCAGATCTACGAAGCGTCGGGCGCACGCGACGGTGTCGCCGCCACCAATCACCGACTCGGCCTTCGCTGCGGCAACCGCCTTCCACAGCTCCCGCGTGCCGTATTCGCCGATCGGGGACTCGTAGACCCCCGCCGGACCATTGACAAAGAGCGTCGCGGCGCGGGCAATCAATGATTCGTAGTGCGTCACGGTGCGGCTCCCGATATCGATGAGGAGGTGATCCACAGGGAGGTCGGCAACGGCGATCTCGCGGCGATTTCCGCCTTCCTCGAACGCGAGATCAACGGGTATCTCGATTCGATCTCCGTACGACGACAGTAGCTCGGTCGCCTGCGGGATGAACCCGTCGAGCGACCGGTCTGTGATGAACGACGCCGATGGTGCTCCCAGATCGACGCCGCACGCAGCCAACATGATGTGTGCGGTGATGCCCGACGTCAAGATCCGGTCGGCCGTGCCATCCACGAGGACGTTCGACATCATTGCGAACGCATCGGAGATCCTGAGTCCCCCGAGAAGGAAGACGCACGGCCGGGACGGCTCGACGGCAATTCCGGCGAGAGCGCTGGCCTCGTCGATCAGCAGTCGCCCACCGACAGATGGGAGCAGCTCCTGGAAGGCAACCATCGAAGGCGAGTTCCGATGGGCCGCCGCAAACGCGTCGTTCACGTACACATCCGCTAGGGGTGCCAGATTCCGAACGAGGTAGGTATCGACCATGTCGGAGGGGGCGAGCTTCACAGCATCCTCGAATGTCGAGACCTCTTCGGTCAGGTAGCGCAGATTGTCCAAGAGCAGGATGTCCCCATCATCAAGTTCTTCGATAGCTGCCCGGGCCGCCGGCCCCGCAACGTCATCGATGAAGCCCACCGGCCGATTCAGCTTCGTGGACAGCTTCTCGGCATGCTCGCGGAGTGAGATCAGGTTGTGGTAATCCTGGGTGTCGCCTTGGTGGGCCATGATCACCAGTTTGGCTCCGGCCCCGGCAAGATCCACGATCGTTGGGAGGCTCTTGTCGAGCCGGTTGTCATCGAGGATCTTCTTGGTTGTGCGGTCGAGCGGGGAGTTGATGTCCACTCGCAGCAGGACGGTTCGACCCCGGGCGTCGATATCGTCGATCGATGCGATCTTCATTCTGCCGCCTCCGATGCGATCCGCCGTTTCGACCTATGCCATGCCGAGATAGCGGTTGGTCAGTCCGACCGCTTCGAGGCGATCCGTCTGCATCTCGAGAGCGGCACGGATGCCATCGATGGTTTCGGGGATGACCACGGATTCCTGCGGGATGTTGATCGCGAACATGATGTCGTCCCCCGACATACCGACGGTCTCCTCGAACAGGCCGACCTCGTACATGTCGCCGCGGGGGTGCCCGAGGTAGCGGGCGTAGTTGAACAGCGACGTGTTCGTGTCGAACCCGTCTGCGATGCGCACGACTCGGATCCGAGGATGAGCCTGGAAGGCATCGACGACCTCTGGCTTCGTGAGCGGTACCTTGGGTGTCGCCACAATCGTGATGATGTGGCCGTGCGTTACCGGCGCGTGGATCAGCAGCCCGGTCGCATCGACGTGGGGCATGATGTTCATCAGGTCCACAGCCTGGTGATTCGGGATGGGCTCGACCTGGAGGCTGTCCACCAGACCCCGGTGAGTGTCTCCCGGATCTGCCACACGTCGGATGATGGTGATCGCCGCCTTCTCGATGCCGACGGTGCGATCGAGGCAATCGATGGTGCGGATCAGGCCGGTGGTGTTGCACGACGTGAGCTTGAGATAGTCGCGACCGATTCCTACGTCATAGTTGGCGTAGCCGTGGAAGAAGACGTCTGCGACCTCGCCCGCCTCGCCTCCCTGGAAGACGGCTTTGACACCTGCTGCCTCATACTTCTCTTTGTTCTTCGCTCCAATGCCGCCCGGTGCCGAATCGAGCATGATGTCGACCTCGCCGAGGAGGTCATCGAACCCGCCCGAGACCACAATGCCGGCATCTTCGAGCCGTACCGCCGAGTCGGGCATCGCCGCGAACATCCGGTAGGGCATTCCGCGCTCGGCGAGAGCCCGGACAGGAAGCGTCGGAGCGATGTCGGCGACACCCACCAATTCCATGTCCTCCTGGCGGGCTACGCCGTCTGCCAGGCGCTGCCCAATGACACCGAACCCTGCTACTCCAACCTTGACCCTGCTCATGTCTGATCCTCGCTTTCGTCTATGCGGTCGCGCGCATTGCGACGACGACCGCTCGTCCCATTTCAACGGTCGAATTCGAGCCACCCATGTCGCGGGTACGGACCGTTCCGGCACCGAGAGTGCTCGCGATTGACGCTTCGATGTGGTCGGCTGCTTCGCTCTCCCCGAGATTGTCCAGCATCATCCGAACGGCCTCGATGGTCGCGATCGGGTTCACCACCCGCTGACCGGTGTACTTGGGAGCGGAACCGTGAATGGGCTCGAACATCGATGGGTAGTCGCCCTCAGGATTGATGTTGCCGCCCGCAGCGAAGCCCATGCCTCCCTGGAGCATCGCTCCGAGGTCGGTGATGATGTCACCGAACAGATTCGATGCAACAACGACGTCGAAGAAATCCGGGTTCTTGACAAACCACATCGTCAGAGCGTCCACCAGCGCCATGTCGGTCTCGACATCCGGGTAGTCCTGAGCCACGAAGTCGAAGGCCTCATCCCAGAACACCATCGAGTAGTTCAGGGCATTCGACTTCGTGCAGTTCGTCACCCGACCGACCGGAGCCGACGAGCCGAGCTTCGCTCTCTTTCGCGCCGCCTCGAAACCGTACCGGATCGCACGCTCGCAACCCTTCCACGTGAACACCCCGGTCTGGAGAGCAAATGCATCCGGCGTGCCGCGCTTGAAGAATCCGCCGGTGCCGGAGTACTCACCCTCTGTGTTCTCCCGAACGACCAAGATATCCACCGTTTCCGGGCTGGCCGTTGTGATGGGGGAGGAGACACCCGGGTAGAGCTTGATCGGACGGAGATTCACGTACTGATCGAAGCCCTTCCGGATGGCAAGCAGCATCTGCAGCGAGATGTGGTCCTCGACCTTGTTGGCGTCACCTATGCAGCCCAAGAATATCGAGTCGAATCCACTGAGGATCTCGAGAGCGTTCTCCGGCATCATCGCGCCGGTTTCTAGGAAGCGATCACACGACCAGTCGAAACCTTCAACAACGACCTCAAACCCGTGGATATTCGCAGCAGCATCCAGGACGCGTGCCGCCTCTTCCGCGATTTCGACACCCACCCCATCCCCAGGTATCGATGCAATATGGTACGACGTCATCGGACCTCCTCAAGAAGCATGGGCACATGAGGCGAACCCGGGTTCCGGGCGATCACCCCGATCTCACTCTGAGACTAGACGCGAAAGGAGACGCTCGTGCAATCGCAATCGATTATCGATGAATCCCACGCCATCGCGTGGCGGTGCACATGATCGATGACTACGGATGGTGGTTCTGTGCTCGGGATCGCTCCCCACAGTATCAACCTCACGACGACTCCGGGGCGGATGTTGCCGATGCGACGATCCAGCATTTGGTCGGTATCGATCTCAGCGTTCCATCACGGTCCAAGACGTCGGACCGTACCATCGATCCCTCGCGGTTTACTCTGCCAGCGACATTGAGGTTGGCATACGACTCCTCCTGTGCCGACGAATTGTGCGATGGTTACAGACCGGTTGCGTCTCGTCGTTGGCTGAACGCCCATCGCGCGAGAGGATGTGATGACAGGGCTAGCAACGCGAAGTGGTGAGAAGCGAAATGGTTCGCCCTGGAAATAGACGTCCCCGGTTATCACACCTAGCG
>CAZWMX010000088.1:0-10822 GCA_964635205.1 uncultured Acidimicrobiaceae bacterium
AGGATCTCTGCGGCATCAAGACAGGCCTGAAGCATCTTGCCCACACCGATGAGACAGATTCGCCCATCCCCGGTCCTGGCTTTCCTCGCGCTGAGACCGGAACCGACCAGGTCCTCAGAAACAATCACAGCCTGCGTCTTCGGCCACCGAATCGACACCGGACCGTCACACAGCTCGACGGCGTAACCAAGCATGACCTCGAGCTCCTGGTACGACGAAGGCGCCATAACGGTCATGCCCGGCACCTTCATACACAACACCATGTCGAGAACACCATGGTGGGAAGGCCCGTCATCCCCGGTGATCCCTGCCCTGTCGAGGCAGAAGACGACGTGCTCGCCGTGAAGTCCGACGTCGAGATTCACCTGGTCGATCGCCCTCGTCAGAAAGGTCGAGTAGACGGCAACAACGGGGGTGAGGCCCTCCATCGCCATACCCGCGGCGGAAGCGACCGCGTGCTGTTCGGCAATGCCGACGTCGAAGCAGCGATCGGGAAACCGCTCCGCAAACGTGAGCAAGCCGGTGGAGTCCGGCATGGCTGCCGTGATCGCGACCATCTTCGGGTGAATCTCACCGAGTTTGATAAGAGTTTCGGCGAATGCTGCCGTGTAGCTTCCCTGCTTGATCGTACCGGTGTCGTGCATCAGCTTGACGGTGTCGTTCTCCGCCGGCGCGTGGCCGCGGCCCTTCTGGGTCAGAACGTGGACGACCACTGGTCCATCGAATTCCTTGGCGTTTCGCAGGGCGCGCTCGACGGTTTCGACATCGTGTCCGTCATACGGGCCGAGGTACCGGAGTCCCAGGTCCTCGAAGAACGGAGGCGGTTCCCACATGTCACGGATCGCGGCTTTCGTCGCGCTGATGCCGCGCCCGAGCACACCTCCGACGAGAGGAGCGTTCCCGGCCATCTGCTCCATCTTGCGCTGTCGTCGCATGTAGATCGGGTTCGCTCGAATTCTCATGAGGCTCTCGGAGAGCTTCGAGACAGTCGGTGCGTAACTCCTGCCGTTGTCGTTGAGCACGATCGTGACGTTCCTGCCACTGTGGCCCAGGTTGTTCAGCCCCTCGAAGGCCATTCCACCGGTCATCGCGCCGTCACCGATAACGGCTACGACGTCACCGTGACCATCACCAACATCGAGAAGCTCCCGCGCGGTTGCGATGCCGTGGGCATAGCTCAGCACTGTGCTTGCGTGGCTGTTCTCGATGACATCGTGTTCGGATTCCGCTCGGCTCGGATAACCGCTGAGGCCACCCTCCTTGCGAAGTCGCTTGAATCCATCCCTGCGGCCTGTGACGATCTTGTGCACATATGCCTGGTGGCCGGTATCCCACAGAATGACGTCGCGCGGTGACTCGAACACCCGATGAAGCGCCAGGGTGAGCTCAACAGCGCCAAGGTTCGAACCGAGATGCCCACCGTTGTGCTCGACTGCGTCGACCATGAACGAGCGGATCTCCCTCGCGAGCACTTGGAGCTCGTCGTAGTCGAGGCAACGGATATCCGCTGGACCGTCGATGTGTTCCAGATGCATGGTTGGTGACTCTCCCGGAAGAGACGCTTATGAAACGGTACCCCAATGCGACACAGTCTGCCCTCCGTCGCCGGCCTCCTCGTTTCTCAGGGGCCACCATGAAGGTAGCCCCACCGTGAACACCACTCGCCCGTCAAAGGCACATATGTCCGTTGGATTCGGACTTCTCTCCGGCTGACGACGCTCTCCTACACCGAGTCGACAGCGCTCAGTACCCACGCGATACCGTCGGCTGGATCCTCGACCCCGATGTGAAGGTTCCATCCGCCAACACGATCCCCCGGGTCCCACAACACCCACCGCAAGTCGGCTGCCTCCTCGCCAAGATCCGACGCGTCTTCGGGCACCTCGTCGTATCCGAGCAGCTCGAGGAGCACCCACCACGCGCCGACACGACCCGCCGGTGTGCCCCGACGCCGTCCGTGACCTCCGCCACTTGCGCCGGCCCACGTCATCGCCTCCATTGCCGTGCCGAGGGATACTTCGGTCATCCGCACTCGGTGCGGTCCAAGGGTACGGATGGCATCCTCGATCGTTCCCGCGACCGTCGCTACCTCAGCTTTGCCAAGCGAGTCGTCCCACCACGGCTTCACGAGATCCATGAGGGTGTCCGAGACCTCGTCCTCGTCGTCGCGTTCTACGGGGTCCGGAAGGTCTGTCCACGTCATCTCGATGTCGAAGATGTCGTCGGGGAACGTCGCCCTGTCCGATGCGTACTTGGCAACCGGATATGTCGGCTCCCACAACTGCTGTGTGACCGGGATCTCGAGAATCGCTCGATCGACGGCATCGTCGGACACGGCTTCGCCATGGATCGACCGCTCGTGAGCGGTCAGCGCCCGAATCGTCGGTGCGTCGAGATACTGATCGAGGTCACTCCATGTGTGGGAGGAGGCAGCGACCTCCCACAAGGGACCCAGCGCAAACCTTCCGCGGCCGTCCGTCATCACGGTCGCAGCGAGTTCCGGTGGCGCCTCGAGTGCGAGCCGGTATTCGGCGAACTGCGAAACAGCCCACAGTTGTTTCCCTCGGGTCACCGCCTCGTTGCACCGATCGCGCAGATCGATGAGTGCACCCCACTCCCTCGCGGAACAGATGCCGTCGACGGCACGGATCAGGCCCGCGAGGTCGCTACCTTCGATAAGGGGTGTGAGAAAGTCTTCGGGCACATGGGGAGGATACCGACTGACGACAGGGACAAGGGACACGGACGTAGTACGTAGTACGACCAGCAACGCGGCGTCGTACTACGTCAAGCGAGCAAGGCGAGCGATCGTACTACGTAGAGCGAAGCGGTCGGGAGCGAAGTGACCTCATCCCGCTCTGGGGGCTGCACAGCCCGTCGCACGGATCGATAGCTCTGTCACACCGATGAACACGAGTGTTCTGGGGCGGTATACGTCGGTGACCGTCACACAGATCCTCGCGGGGGTGACGTCAACAACGATGAGTTCATCACCACTCCCCCACAGTCCGGCCACGAGATGTGCCTCATCTCGCGCGGAGACGATGTCCAGCGAGAGATCGTCTCCGTAGGCACCCGAAGTCGCCACCACCGTCGCAGCGGACTCCGCCGCGAGATCGGCCACGGTGGCGATGTCCCGATATGCCACTCCGAGGAGAGCTATCTCAACAACGAGAGCCGTGATCGCGAACGCCACGAAGATGAGACCACCCGTCATGGGAAGCATCGATCCCTTCTCCGATGACGAGCATCCCGCGGTCACGGACTGCTCCGGTACCGGCTGACCGGCACTTCGACCGTCGATCGAACCGTTCGGGACAGAGTCGATCCCCCGACGCCGACCAGCACTACTTCCCGCGTTGCCACAACCTCAATGGAGTTTTCACGCTTGACCACCCAGACAGCGACCCCGTCAACGGCGGGAGGATCTCCTCCGTGTCGAGCGATCCACACGGCAGCATCGCGCGCCGTAGCGTGGACGGTGGCATTTGCTTCTGTCAGCCTGGCGACCGTCGACACAACAGGGAGCACCATGAGAACAACAGCGAAGCCGACGACGATCATCTCGAGCAACGCCATCCCTCGTTGCCGATTCACGGCGGAACAACCCTTGCCACAGATCGCTCGATCGAAACGGTGACGGGAACCAAGTCGGGCCCCGGCGGCACCCACCGGAAACTGACGACCGCCCGCACGGCTTGGGTGTCGTGGGTGACTTCTACGTCGATCACCTGTGCACCGGGCACGACCGACGTCACATCACGTTCGAGTCGGGATGTCACGGTTTCGATGTCGAGATCCGCAACGACCGCTCTGCGCAGCGATGCCTCCACAGATGTCGCGGCAGCGCTACGGGCAAGAATGAGAAAGCCGATCTGGACGATCAACGTCAGCAGCACGAAGAAGACGCCGATCGCGATGATCCCCTCGATGGTGTACGAGCCGTTTCCTACCCGAAGAAGCCGCTGAACTGGACCGCGACGTTCTGCCAGATATCTCCCGCTGTGCCGCGCACTTGCGGGAGCAGGAGGGCGATCACCAGAACCGCGATCGTCGCAAGACCAAGCCATTCGACTGTCGTTGCCCCTCTTTCGTTGTTGAACATGTGTCGTCCCTCCTTGGGATAGATGGTTCACGGTGCACCGGCGAGAGACCGGAGGCCCAGCAGTGTCGGATAGATGAGAAATACCAGGGCTGTCGGCACCATGAGTGCGAGGACGGGTCCGTACGCGGCGATCGCCCGCTTGCCGCTCTCGGAGGTCAGGTCACGTTCGAGCGCGGCTCGGTAGTCAACTGCAAGGTCGCCGAGAGCTGACGCCAACCGACCTCCTGTGGCGTGGGCGTGGCTCAGTGTCTCATAGAGGCGTGTTGCGTCCGGATGTGCCGTATGCCGCGAGGCTTCAGCAAGCGCGTCCGACAGCCCATCCCCTGATTCCAATGCATCCATCACGGCTCGGAGCTCCTCGGCAGCGACACCGTTGGTCTCAGTCGCCACGGATTGGATCGACGCCGATATGGATTCACCAGCAACAACATGCAGAGACACGGCATCAGCGACAACGGGAAGTTCGAATTGCAAGCGTCGCGCGCGGCGTTCTCTGAGATTCGTCTGCCGCATCGACCACAGCACCCAACCGGCAGCAGACCCAAGAACAGCCAGAGCGAGAGACGAGCGCGACGCTCCGGCGAGGAATAGATCTCCCTGGGCAACCAGCAGACCGACAAACGCACCACCGATGGCTGCCATCGATCCGCCAGCGGGGATCGACAGCGACCATCGGCGACCTTCCTGACCGGCCCGAACCTCCGTGAGATAGGGCTCCAAGAACGCAGCCATCGTTGTCCGGCTGGACGGGACAACCAGCAGATACACACCGATCGAAGCGATGGACGCAAGGACCCAGGTCATGTGAAGAGCCTCGGTGCGGCGCTCAGTGTGCTCGCTCGCCTCGCGAGGATCCATCCAAGACCTGTTGCAGCGAGACCCGCGCCAACGACGACCATACCTTCGGCGGTGTCAAAGGCGCCTGCTGCCTGGGGATTCGTCGCAATCGATAGTGAGAGAAGGGCCCACGGCGCGACCAGCGCGACTGTTGCGGTCCAACGCTGCTCGGTCAGTGCTGCATCGTGCGCCTTTCGGAGCCTGATCTCGTCCGCAACCGATCTCCCAAGGCCCGTCAGCACGTCGCCGACTCGATGGCCACCTGTGCGTTGAGCTATCGCCAGTGTTGCCAGGACACGATCAGCGATTGGATCCTCGATCTCCGATCGCAACTGGGCAAGGGCAACACCGAATCCCCCGCCGTACGTGATCTCATGCCGAGCAACGTCGCTATATCGGGCATAGTCGCCACCGATACGGTCTGCTGCGTCGATGAATGCGTCGGGAAGTGTTGCTCCTGCTCCCACGGAAGACCGCATATGTGTGATGAAGTCGGGCCAGCGATCCGTTCGTTCGCGAGTTCGGCGTTCGATTCTCGACTGTTCCATCCGAGCCGGCACAGCGCTGCACAGGATGCCGATCGCGATCGCAGGCATCGCTGTCCCCAGAAGGCCGAACGCGACGACCGCACCCAGAGCCGAAGCCCCGACAGCCGCGACGATGACGCGGATCCGGACCGTTGGCAGAGCGAGCTTCCCGAACGGCAGATCACCCACGACGAGCACCCACACAGCCCCGGCTGCCGCGAGCACTGTGATACCCCTCATCGGATACCGCCACCAACTGCGACGAGCGACGACCGGGACCATTCGAACACGGGGTCAACGGTGAACACGTTCGGATCCAACTGCTCCGGGACTCGCAAGATCTCCTGTACGTGTCTGCCGTTCGCGTCCCGTTTGAGGAACACGACGAGGCCGACAACGGAAGCAACAGTCCGTCTCAGGAACGGAATTGATATGTTGTCGCCGGCGAGTACGCCGTACGAGACGAGTTTCTCGAGGGCATCTCGCCCGGAGTTCGCGTGAATCGTCGCGATTCCCGAGCAACCCGCGTTGAGCGCCATGAGCATGTCCAGCGCCTCGGGCCCCCGCACTTCCCCAACGACTATTCGGTCGGGCCGTTGTCTCAACGCCTCTCTCACGAGGTCTCGCAGGGTGATCGCTGCTCCGCCATCGAGACCCCCATCCCGTGTTTGCATCTGTGTCATGTCCGGGAGATCAACATCGATCTCGAACACCTCCTCGCACGTGACGACTCGGCGGTCGGGCGGAACCTCTCGGAGCAGACAGTTCACCAGCGTGGTCTTCCCGGCACCCGGTGCTCCTGCAACAAGGATCGTGTCGTCGCGCTCGACGCACCGTCGGAGAAACGCAGCAGCTTCCGCGGTCATCGTGCCCCTCTCGACGATGTCATCGAGGTCGGAGGCAGTGACAACGAACTTTCGGATCTGGATATTCATCCGGTTGGGATGGGTCACCGGCGGTCCGGTGATGTGTACTCGGCTGCCATTGGGGAGCTGCGCAGAAACGATCGGATTCGCCTGATCGACCCTGCGACCGGTGCCTGCCAGCAACTGGTCGGCTATGCGTCGCACTGATGCAGGGTCGACAACGACGTTGACAAGCTCCTTGACACCGTTGCGAACGATGAACGTCCGCTCACCGCCGATCACGATGATCTCCTCGATCAACGGATCATCGAGCAGCTCTGCGAGGTACCCATACCGAGAGGGATGTGTTGCCACAGTCATCGTATTGCGCACACCGAGGCGATTGCTCGGGCGAATCGTCTGTCCGGCATCTTTGCTTGCACGGTCGCGCGCCGAACCTGCTTCAGGTCTGGTACCACCGCGGACGGGTCCAGACCAGTCCATCGTCTGGCGGCCTCCACAACGTGGGTGCGATCTCTCGCCGAGACACGATTGATGATGAGGCTCGGCTGTGGACCCATCCATCGTGATGTCAGCTGGGCCGCCCTGACGACGCCAACGGCCGATGCGTCTACAACGAGGAGCACGACGTCTGCCTCTTCAACGCGCGCCGATTCGGCTCCGATCGTGCCGACATCGAGAACGACATCCTCGAACCGAGCGGCCGCCGCGTCTATCACACCGGTGATCATCGTGTCGCGAAGCGGGGTCTCACCCGGGCGATGCGATCCGGTGATGACGGACAACGACCCGACCCGATGAAGGCATTCCTCAGCGATCGTGCCGTTTGCCCGGACGGCATCGGCAGCGTCTGTGATATCCGGCCGAGGGGGTAGACCCAACCTCACCGCAAGCGCTGGTGCCTCCAGGTCGGCATCAACGAGCACGACGGAACCCGTCCTGGAACGGCTCCAGGCGTACGCGAGAGCGATCTCGGTGCATCCCGGAGCTCCTCGCGGTCCGACTACGGCAGTCACACGACCCTTGGTTTCAACAGTGGGATTCTCGATTCGTGGAGCCACGAACCGCACAGCCTGCACCAATGCGGCAACGTCGATGGAATCGGGAACGACCTCGTTCGCTCCTCCGCGTTCGAGTAGCTGAGCCGCCGGCACGTCTCCCGCGGGGTGGACACCAACCACACCGAAGCCGAGGCGGCGCCAGGTCGCGATCTGGCGAGGTGTGACCCATGCAACCTCACCTCCCGCGACTACGACGTCGATCTCGGAAGCCCTGTTCTCGATCTCAGACGGTTGATATGCCCGCAGCACGACTCGTAATGATGCGGTGTCTCTTGCGTGTTGGACCAGCCCGGGCTCCCACTCGCGAGCGGATAACACGGTGGCTACTCGAATCGTCACGGTGCCACCCGCACGAGGTCGATTGCTCCCGAGTGCAATGCGGATGCAAGCTGGCCTGCAAGACGGTCATCGACCGCCAGAAGAATGTTGACCCTTCCCCTGTCGACCGACGACTCGGAAGCAACAACCTCGACCACGTATACGCGCGATGCCAACAGCCCTGTGGTTGGTTCGGCGTCGAGACCGCCGGTGTACGTCACATACACATCGACCTTGTCCCCGGCAACGAGCCGCCCAAGAACAGCGTTCTCGGCTGGGAGTGACAGCGCGATCACGTTCGGCGATGTGACCAGCTCTGGTGGCTGCATGAGCGATGTCACAAGTGGCTCACCCTCGGCCAGGGGGACCCGCAACGACCAATCTGCTAGGTCTCCGACGGAATCACCTGCCACGAGGCCGGTGGCAGAATCGACATAGCGAACCTCGATGTCCATCTCTGAGAGGGGTCGACCTGCGACGAGGTCCGATCCTGCGACAAGGACCGGCAGTCGCTCGGGTGGTTTCGTCAGCTGAAGCACACCGAGGGCCGTGATCGCCGCGAGGATGCCGCCGATGATCATGCGCCGGTCGACATGCGGAAGGCTGATGTCCCGTATGCCCACACCGATCGCCATCAGAGTGCCTCCATGGACACGACGTGGGCAAGTGCGACGAAGCGGTCGCGACCGGACTCCCGGAGCAGCACGTGGTCGATCCCAACAGCGGTGACACAACCGCGATACACGTGCCCATCGGTTCCGCCGAGTACGACGTCTTCGCCACGATCCTCGGACTCGATGAGACGGTCACGAAGTGTGCGTCTCCGAAGGGCAGCGGAACGAGCAGCAGATTGTTCCGCGTCGAGCGTTTCGTCGAGACGATCGCGCAGAGCGCGACCGAGACGTTCAAGGTCGGGGTGGCTGAACGGATCCATCTCGCTCCCGCATTCGTCGCCTTCCCCACTCAGAGCGAACTCGACGGGGGTCCTCGGCGCAAGGGTGCCGTGTCGGCATGTTTCGCGACATAACGATCCGATTCGCGACACACGATCAGGATTCGCGCCTCAGCCGCCGGCTTCGCGACTTTGGCGACAAGGTTGCGGTGTCACATCGCTCCGTGACGACCCTCGCCTGTCACGAACCGGCTCGCGCCTGTCGCGGTCTCACCGGAGTTGATCGTGTCGAGGCCGAGTTCGAACTCGGCGCGCATGGCGTCATCGAACGACACACCGATGGACCCGATCGCTGATCGCCGATCGTTCCGCATACAGGTTTGGGGGAACTGTGCGATCTCGTTCGCAAGAGCCTCAGCCGCTCCCCTGGTCCCGCCATCGGCGACGATCCGGTTGACGAGGCCCATCGTCCTGGCCTCCTCGGCAAAGACCTCACGGCCCGTGAGCAACATGTCCATCGCGTGGCCGGCGCCGACAACTCGAGGCAGACGCACCGTGCCGCCATCGATCAGCGGAACACCCCAACGCCGACAGAACACACCAAAGGACGCCGACTCTGCCGCAACCCTCATGTCGCACCAAAGAGCCAATTCGAGTCCGCCTGCGACTGCAAAACCCTCAATCGCTGCGATGACAGGCTTGGACATCATGAGCCGCGTCGGACCCATCGGAGCGCTGCCTTCGGGTTCGACCTTGTTCATTCGCTCTGTGCCGATGGCCTTGAGATCGGCGCCGCTGCAGAACGTGCCGCCGCTCCCCCACAGAACGCAGACGGCGATTCCATCGTCTTCGTCAAGGGCCAGGAATGCTTCGTACAGTGCTTGGGCGGTTGGCCCGTCAACGGCGTTCCGTGCTTCGGGTCGCTCGAGGACGACTGTCCCTACCGGTCCGTTTCGTTCGATCGTCACACTCACACCGACCTCCTCGTCGCTGCAATCACAGCTGCTTGCGTGTTCGCAACCGTATCATCCGGAGCTCAGTCCTCGGCGACCGCAAGCGCAGTGAGCGCACCACGCCGCTGGTCGCATCCATTTCACCGGAGACAGAACATGGGAATCAAGTGTGGGATCGTTGGCCTCCCCAACGTCGGAAAGTCCACGCTGTTCAACGCGCTCACCGGCGGCGAGATCGCAGCCGAGAACTATCCGTTCACAACCATCGACCCGAACGGTGGCATGGCGAGGGTTCCAGACACTCGCCTCGGTGAGCTCGTTTCCATCGTCAATCCCAAGAACGTGGCTCCGACCGTCGTCGAGTTCGTCGACATCGCGGGCCTCGTCGCCGGTGCGTCAGAAGGTGAAGGACTCGGGAATCAGTTCCTGAGTCACATCCGTGAGACCGATGCCATTGCACATGTCGTTCGCTGTTTCGACAGTGACAATGTCGTCCATATCTACGGCCGGGTCGATCCGATCGGGGATATCGCCATGATCAACACTGAACTTGCACTCGCCGACCTTGACACGGTGACACGCTCACTCGACAAGCAGAGGCGCAAGGCACGTTCAGGAGACAAGGATGCCGGCGCAGCCGTCGCAGTGCTCGAGCGCTTGGACGCGCAGCTTTCTGAAGGTCTTCCCGTCCGGACGCTCAGCTTCAATGACGTCGAGCGCAAGGTCGTTCGGGATCTGTTCCTGCTGACTTCGAAACCGACGTTGTACATCGCGAACGTTGCGGAAGATGGTCTTGGCGACAACCCAATGGTCGACGCGGTGCGAGAGCTTGCCGAGGCCGAGGGTTCGGAGGTCGTTGTGATCTCGGGTGCGCTCGAGGCGGAGCTCGCCGGCCTCAATGCGCAGGATCGGGATGACATGCTCGCCGAATATGGACTCGACGAGCCCGGCCTGAACAAGGTCGTACACGCGACCTACGACCTGCTTGGCCTTCTCACCTTCTTCACAGCCAGCGAGAAGGAAGTTCGGGCATGGACCGTCAAACAAGGATCAACCGCTCCCCAATCCGCCGGGGTCATCCACACCGACTTCGAAAAGGGCTTCATCAAGGCCGAGGTCGTCGCTTATGACGACTACGTCAAGTTCAACGGAGAAGCCGGCGCAAGAGAGGTAGGCAAGTTGCGCATCGAGGGCAAGGGCTACATCACAGCCGAAGGTGACGTGATGCACTTCCGCTTCAACGTGTAGCAGGCATCAGGCATC